>CAZXAR010000045.1:0-22655 GCA_964638135.1 uncultured Enterobacteriaceae bacterium
AGTGGATGATGTCGAAATACGCCTGGTCGCCGGGGCGGATCAGGCGGTCGGTGAAATTGTGCGGATGCGGGCTGCAGCGCTCGCCGGCGATCGCGTTGATCGCCTCCACGCAGTCCGAGCCCATCTCGTACAGGCGCTTGGTGGCAAGCGCGACGATCTGGCTTTCCTTGACGCCCGGCTTGAGGTCGGCGGCGATGTCCTGGTAGACCCCGTCCACCATCGCGGAGGCGATGTTGAGCAGCGTGATCTCGTCATGGCTCTTCACCTCGCGCGCGTAGAGCATCATCTGCTGCCCGTCGCGGACTTCGATCCCCTGCTCCTGGAGCGCAAAGAGCATCGGCGGCTCGCACACGTCCACGCCGAGCGGCAGCCCGGCGACGCCTTCCTTCACCAGGATGTCCTTGATCTCCTTCGCCGCCTGCTCGAACAGCCCGACCTTGGGCCCGATCGCGCCGCGCATTCCGGGGTTGCCGGCGCGCACGTGGTCTTCCCTGAGCCAGGGGCAGTAGATCTTGTGGTGGCGCGCCGCCGAGCCGAAGTCCCATACCCAGGGTTCGCCCGTGCCGGTGAGCAGGCAGTAGCGGATCAGCTTGTCGCGCGCCCATTCGCCGATCACGGTGCTCGAGATATAGCGGATATTGTGCTGGTCGAAGCAAAGCACCGCACCCAGGCCGGACTTGGCGAGCGACTGGCGCGTGCGCGCGAGCCGGTAGCGGTGCAGCCGCCTGAATTCGACGCGCTCCTCGAAATCCACCTGCGTGGTGCCCGGCGCCTGCAGCGGCCGGTGCCAGCGGTGCGCCGGCTTCAGGTCGTTCTCGTCAACGGGAATGAACTGCGGCTTTGCGCTCTTCTTCGCCATGGTGCCCTCCAGTCGACGGAGAATAGGCGCGACGCCGCGGTCCGCGCAAGCGCAATACCGCGAAACTCAGGCAGCAGTCTTCTGCCGGTTCGGGAATACCTGCGGGCGCAGCGACGGATGGCAGGGCATGGTCTTCGGCGCGTACGGCGTCTCGGCGCCGAGTTCCTCGGCGGCATGCCAGGCCCAGCGCGGGTCCCACATCGCGCCGCGCGCTAGGCAGATGAAGTCGGCCTTGCCCGAGGCGATGATTTCTTCGGCCTGCCGGGCGCCGGTGATCAGGCCCACGGTCATGGTGGCGATGCCGGCCTCGCGCCTCACTTTTTCCGCGAACGGCACCTGGTATCCGGCCTTGAGCGGAAGCTGCTGGCGCGGATCGAGCGCGCCCGAGGAACAGTCGAGATAGTCGCAGCCGAGTTTCTTCAGTTCGCGCGCAAGCACCACCGTGTCCTCGGGCGTCCAGCCGCCCTCGACCCAATCGGTCGCCGACACGCGGGCGCCCATCGGCTTATCCGCCGGCCAGGCGGCGCGCATCGCGGCGAAGGTCTCCAGCACCAGGTGCATGCGGTTCTCGAGGCTGCCACCGTACTCGTCGGTGCGCCGGTTGGAAATCGGCGACAGGAACTGGTGCAGCAGGTAGCCGTGACCGGCGTGCAGCTCGACGAGGTCGTAGCCGATGCGCTCGGCGCGCTTCACCGAGGCGACGAAATCGCCCTTGAGCGAGTCGATTTCCTGCTTCGTCAGCGCGCGCGGCGTATGCCAGTCGGGCGCGAACGGAAGCGCCGAGGGCGCAACGGTCTCCCAGGCGCCTTCCTCGGGCTTGAGCGGCTTGCCGCCCGCGGCGGGCGGGTGCGTCGAGCCCTTGCGTCCGGCGTGGCCGAGCTGCAGGCCATGCTTGGCGACGCCGTACTTCCTGCAGAACTCGATCACGCGCTTCAGCGCCGCCTCGTTCTCGTCGCTGCATAGGGTCGCGCACTTGAGCGAGATGCGGCCGACCCTGTTGACGTTGGTCGCCTCGGTCATCACCAGCGCTCCCGCGCCGAGCGAAAACTGCCCCAGGTGCATCAGGTGCCAGTCCGTCGCCGAGCCGTTCTCGGAGTTGTACTGGCACATCGGCGACACGACGACGCGGTTCGGCAACGTGAGCCCGCGCAAGGTCGCAGGCGAAAAAAGCGCGCTTGGCATGAATCGGTCCTCCCGGCTGGTCGGGCCATTCAAAGCCTGCGGACGCGCTTGCCCCTTGACCTGGATCAAGCGGGGATGCCATCCCGGTATACCCTTCTGCAATGACGATCCGATTCCGCGGCGCGCTGCTCGCGAAGAGTGGCGCGCCGCGCCCCTACGCCGACTCGCGTCCGCTCGAGATCGCCGAGCTGGAACTCCCCGATCCCGGACCGGGGGAGGTGCTGGTGAAGATTCGCGCCGCGAGCCTGTGCCGCTCGGACCTCTCGGTGGTCACGGGCGCACGCCCCTGGCCCCTGCCGATGGTGATCGGGCATGAAGCCGCCGGGCGGATCGAGCGGATCGGCCCGGGTGTGAGCGGGCTCGCCGCGGGCGATGATGTCGTGCTCGTATACCTCCCGCAGTGCGGTAGTTGTGCGCGTTGCGCCGCAGGTCAGCCGTGGCTCTGTGAAACCGGCGTCGCGGCAAACCGCAAGGGCGAACTGATCAGCGGCGGCACCCGGCTCACCCATCGGGGTGCGAAAGTGCACCACCATATGGGGCTGGCGGCATTCGCCGAGTACGCGCTCGTCGCCGAATGCTCCGCGATCCGCATCCCGCAGGACGTTCCGGCCGTCGATGCGTGCCTGTTCGGCTGCGCGGTGCTGTGCGGCGCCGGCACGGCGCTGAACACCGCTGCGATCGCGCCAGGTCAATCGGTCGCAGTGATCGGCCTTGGCGCAGTGGGGCTCTCGGCGATCCTCGGCGCGAAGATTGCGGGTGCCGCGCGCGTCGCGGCCATTGACCGCCTCGAATCGAAATTCGCCCTGGCGCGCGCGCTCGGCGCCGGCGAAGCGCACCTGCCGCAGGATGCGCCGCGCGCCGCGTTCGATCACGCGATCGAGTGCTCGGGAACGCTCGAAGGGTTCGAGCTTGCGATGACCCTTGCGCGCCGCGGCGGCAGGGTGACGACGCTGGGGCTGCCCGGTCCCGAGGTCGCGCACAGTCTGAAGCTTGCGCCGCTCGTCGCCGATGGGCTCTCGGTCCAGGGAAGCTATCTCGGCTCGTGCGTAACGCGCCGCGACGTGCCGCGCTTCGTCGATCTGTACCGCGCCGGCCGCTTTCCCGCGGCACGCCTGGTGTCGCACCGCATCCGGCTCGAGGAACTCAACGCGGCGCTCGAGCGCCTCGCCGAAGGCAAGGCGCTGCGCCAGGTGATCGAATTCGGCTGAGTCAGGCCAGTTTTCGCAGGATGCCGGCCGCCTTGGCGGCGTCTTCGGCGCTATCGAGCGCGACGAACCCGACGAACTTGCGGCTGACCGCGGTCGCCGAAAGCGCGCGGAAGCTGATCCCCGCCGCGGCCAATGCGCGCGCCACTTTCGCAGTCGTGCCGGGCTTGTCCGAGCCCTCGATTCGCACCGAGTGCAGCTCGGCCGACTTCGCGAAGCCCGCCTCCTGCGCCGCCCGCAGGACCTTCGCCCCCTTCACCGGCGCCGCAACGATCAGGCCCTTGCCCGGCTGCTCCGGCGTTCGGCGCGTGAAAACGAATTCGAAATTGGCTCCGGCTTTCGCGAGCGGCTCGAGCTTGTCCGCCGCCCCGCCCGCGCGGTCTTCGATCGTTGCCATCCACAAGTCAACCCTGCTTACCTTGAGCGCCATCGTGATCTCCTCTCCTTGAACGGCCACCGCCCCCGTGCGGTGCGCGCGCACCACTCGTGGTGGTGCCGGAGGGGAGTTTACGCCCGTGGAGCCCCGTGAAGCACCCGCAAACGGCGAATTCTTTGCGCTCAGGCCGCCTTCTTTTCTCCGGAGCGGGGCAGCTCGCCGATGGCGCAGCGGATCGCGTCCTCGACCCGCTCGAGGAACACGAATTCGAGCCTCGCCTTGGCCTCGGCGGGCACATCCTCGAGGTCCTTCTCGTTGCGCCGGGGGAGCATGACGGTGCCGATCCCGGCGCGCAGGGCGGCGAGCGTCTTTTCCTTCACGCCGCCGATCGGCAGCACCAGGCCGCGGAGCGAAATCTCCCCGGTCATCGCCACGTCGGAGCGCACCGGCTTGCCGCCAAGGAGCGAAACCAGGGCGAGGAACATCGCCACCCCGGCGCTCGGCCCGTCCTTGGGGGTCGCCCCGGCCGGCACGTGCACGTGGATGTCGGTCTTCTCGAGCGAATCCCCGGCGTAGGTCTTGGCGAGCGTCAGCGCCGCCTGCGCCGATTCCTTCATCACCTCGCCGAGCTGGCCGGTGAGGATGAGCTTGCCCGAACCCGGCACCTTGGACGCCTCGATGAACAAAATGTCGCCGCCCACCGGCGTCCAGGCAAGTCCGGTCGCCACGCCCGGCACCGCCGTGCGCAGCGCGAGTTCGTTCTCGAACTTGCGTGCGCCGAGCACGGCGTGCAGGTCGGGCGCGCCGAACGCCACGCGCTCGGCCTTTCCCTCCGCGACCTTCATCGCCGCGGCGCGCAGCACCGACCCGATCTCGCGCTCGAGGTTGCGCACGCCTGCCTCGCGCGTGTAGTCGCTCACGATCGCCCGGATGGCGTCGTCGCTGAACGATGCCTGCTCGGCCGTGAGGCCGCTCGATTCGAGCTGGCGCCGCACCAGGTAGCGTTTCGCGATCTGCAGCTTTTCCTCTTCGGTGTAGCCCGGCAGATGAATGGTCTCCATGCGGTCGCGCAGCGGCCCGGGGATCGTGTCGAGCACGTTCGCGGTGGTGATGAACATCACCCTGGAAAGGTCGAAATCCACGCCGAGGTAGTTGTCGCGGAACTTCGAGTTCTGCTCCGGATCGAGCACTTCCAGGAGCGCGCTCGAGGGGTCGCCGTGAAAACCGCCCATGCCGAGCTTGTCGATCTCGTCGAGCATGACCACCCCGGCGCGCGACTCCGCGCGCTTCACCGCCTGGACGATGTTGCCGGGCAGTGCTCCGATGTACGTGCGCCGGTGGCCGCGGATTTCCGCCTCGTCGTGCGTGCCGCCGAGCGCGACGCGCTGGAACTTGCGGCCGGTCGCGCGCGCGATCGACTGCCCGAGCGAGGTCTTGCCCACTCCCGGCGGCCCGACAAAGCACAGGATCGGGCTCTTGCCTTCCGGGTTGAGCTTGCGCACCGCGAGGTACTCGAGGATCCGGCGCTTGACTTTCTCCAGACCGTAGTGGTCCTCGTCAAGGACGCGCCGTGCCTCGGCAAGATCGATCGCCTTCTGCGGCTCGGCCTTCCACGGCAGCTCGGCCATGAGATCGAGCCAGGTGCGCAGCATCGAATACTCGCCGCCGCCCTCCTGCATGCGCGCGAGGCGCTTCAGCTCCTTGCGCGCGTACTTGAGCGTTTCCTCGGGCATGCCCGCGGTTTCGATCGCCTTCTTCAGTTCCTCGATTTCGGCCGCGGTGTCCTCGCCCTCGCCCAGCTCCTTCTGGATCTGGCGCATCTGCTCGCGCAGCACGTGTTCGCGCTGCCGCTCGTCGAATTCCTTCTTGGTCTTGTCGCCGATTTCCTTGGAAAGGCGCAGCACTTCCACGCGCGCCCCCAGGAGTTCGAGCACCCGGTCGAGGCGTCGGCGCAGGCCGAAGCATTCCAGCACTTCCTGCTTTTCCTCGTTCTTGACGTCGAGCAGGTTCGCCACGAGGTCGGCGAGCTGCCCGGGCGACGTCATCGCCAGCACCACGTCGGCGAGTTCGTCGGGGGCGTTCGGCAGCAGCCGGATCGCCTCGCTTGCCTGCTCCTTGAGCTGCAGGAAGCGCGCCTCGACCTCGGGCCCGCTTTCCTCTTCCACCTCGACAATCGCCACGCGCGCGACGAGGAACGGCCAGCCTTCGAGGAATTCGAGCACGCGGAAGCGCGACTGTCCCTGCACCACGAGGTGGTGCGCGCCTTCGCCTCCGGTCACGTAGCGCGCGATCTGCCCCGAGGTGCCGACCCAGTACAGGTCGGCGGGACCGACGTCATTCTTCTCGCGATCGCGCTGCAGGAGAAAGCCGACGTGCCGGCCGGTGCGCACCGCTTCCTGCGCGGCGGCAATCGAGGAGGCGCGCCCGATCGTGATCGGCGAAATCGCGCCCGGGAAGAGCACGGCGTTGCGGAGCGGGATGAGGATGTAGGCGTCCTCGGGCAAAGCCTTCACGTGCGTGCCTTTCTTCGGGTCCGGCACGACCGCGCCTTTTTTCGCCTCGTCCGCCGAGAGGACCTTTTGCAATCTGGGCCAGAAATTCATGCTGTCTCCTTCCTGGCGAAGGTGAGGGTGAGGCAGCCGTTCTGCAAGTCCTCGCCGGCAAGCCTAAGTGCCTGTATCGGCAGTGCAATGCGCCGCTCGAAGCGTCCGTAGGGAATTTCCAGGGCGTGGATCCGCGCCTGCGCATCGCGCGCCGGGAATTCCCGCATCCCGCACACGGTAATCGCGTCCGGCTCGACGCTCACCACAATGGAATCGGGGGCAACGCCGGGAAGCGCCACCTGCACCCGGATTTCGGCTTCCGTTTCGATGACGTCGACCGGCGGCTCCCAGACGCGCGCGTCGGCCGTCGGCGGACGGAAAAACTGGCGCTGCAGGCGGTCGGCCTGCTCGAGGAGCGTAAGGGCTTCGCTCCACATCCAGGTGGAGAAATCGCGCGATCTCACCTTGGTTAGATGGGTGCCGCGATGCCCAAGTTCAAGCTGCCTGCGCGCTCGCGCGATCTACGGCGACCACATCGCGCGCAGCCTTGCCGCGACATCGACCCGGGCCGTGTCGCCTGCGGGCGCCGGTGCGCTCGCTTGCGCTTCCGGCCAGGTGACCTGCTGCAAGCAGGCCATCACCGCGCGGCTGAGGAACCGGCTCCGCGCGCCGTAGACATGCGCATCGCCCGCGCGCGGCTGCTGCGTCACGTAGTAGCGGAGCGGTGCAATCAGGTGCAGGTCCGTTTTCGCGCGCGTCATCGCCACGTACAGGAGCCGCCGCTCCTCCTCGATCAGCTCCGGGCGCCCGGTCGAGAATTCGGACGGAAAGTTGCCGTCGGCGACGTTGAGCAGGTACACCGCGTCCCACTCCTGGCCCTTGGCCGAATGCACGGTCGAGAGCACGAGGTAATCCTCGTCGAGGAGCGGCGTACCGGACAGATCGCCGCTCGCGCGCGGCGGATCGAGCGCAAGCTCGGTGAGGAACTCCTCGCGCGTCGCGAACTGCTGCGAAATGCGCTCGAGCTGCGCCAGGTCGCCGGCGCGCGCCTCCGCGGCCGCGTAGAGCTGATCGAGGATCGGCTCCAGCCACTCGCGCACGCGCTGCAGCTGTCCGGGCCAGGGCGCGCGCGGCTCGCCGAGTTCCCTCACGAGCCGGTCGAACTCGGGCGAATGGCTCTGCAGCGCGCTCCAGGAAAACGCGCCCGCCTCGAAGCGCTCATAGACCCTCGCCGCGGTTCCAGGCCCGATCCCCGGCTGCAGCTGCAGCGCGCGAAACGCCGCCACGCGGTTCCTCGGATTTTCCGCCCAGCGCAGCACCGCAAGCAGGTCCTTGACGTGCGCCGCCTCGAGAAACTTGAGGCCGCCGTATTTCACGTAGGGAATGTTCCGGCGCACCAGTTCCAGCTCGAGCATGTCGGCGTGGTGCGAGCTGCGAAAGAGCACCGCCTGGCGCCGGAGCAGCATGCCGCGCTCGCGCGCATCGAGCACGTGGGCCACCACATACTCGGCCTGGCCGCGATCGTCGGCCACCGCGACGTAGCGCGGCCGCGCGCCCGGTCCGCGCCGGGCGGTGAGCGTCTTGCGGTACTGGCGGGCGCCCTCGGCGATGAGCGCATTCGCCGCATCGAGCACCCCTTGCGTCGACCGGTAGTTCTCTTCCAGCGTCACGACCGCCGCTTCGGGCGCGTACTGCGCCGGAAAACCCAGAATGTTCTCCACGGTCGCGGCGCGGAACGAGTAGATCGACTGCGCGTCGTCGCCGACCACCGTCACGCCCGTGCCCTCGGGGCGCAGCGCGCGCAGGATGCGCGCCTGGAGCACGTTCGTGTCCTGGTACTCGTCCACCAGGATGTGCTCGAATGCCTCCCCGATCTCCCGCGCCAGGCGCGGCTCGGCCATCATCGCGTCCCAGTACAGGAGCAGGTCGTCGTAATCGAGCGCCTGGCTGGCGAGCTTCCTCTCCACATAGGCGCGATACAGGCGCGCCAGCTCCGCTTCCCACTCGGCGCACCAGGGAAAAAGCGCGCCGAGCGTGTCGGCGAGCGTCCCTTGCGTGTTCACCCGGTGCGAGTAGATCGCAAGGCAGGTGTCCTTGCGGGGAAAGCGCTTCTCGCTCTTCGAAAACCCCAGTTCGTGGCGCGCCACGTCCATCAGGTCGGCCGCATCGCCGCGGTCGAGCACGCTGAAGTTCGGTTCGAGGCCCACGCGCGCCGCGTTGCGCCGGAGAAGCCGGTTGGCAATCGAGTGGAACGTTCCCGACCACGGCAGCTTCGCCGCGGATCGTGGCTGCGGCGGGCCGGCGCGCGCGCCAAGCGCTTCGCCCACGATTCTCTGCGCCCGCCGGGTCATCTCGAGCGCCGCGCGCCGCGTGAAGGTGAGAAGGAGGATCCGTTCCGCGCGCACCCCTTCGAGCACCAGGTGCGCGACGCGATGCGCAAGCGTGTCGGTCTTGCCGGTGCCCGCGCCGGCGATGATGAGAAGCGGTCCGGCGCGAAAGCCCGCGTCGCTGCGCGCGCCGAAGCGCGCCGCGGCGCGCTGCGCCTCGTTCAGCCGCTCGAATGCGGCCGCGTTCGCGGGGAGACTCTGGCCCGGCACCCCGGCACTATAGGCGATTACTGTACATTCATCCAGTCTGCGGATCCGCGCCCGGCGCCGCTTTGATTTTCCGCCGCACGGGGCGTAGCATGGCCGCACAACTGCAACGCGCAGCAGGGAGAGGCGCGGACGGTCCGAAACCGAAAGGAGTCGCGTCATGTGCTACGAATACGAAAGCGAGTACTGGATGCGGCGCGCCGAGGAGGTGCGCAGGGAGATGAAGAAGGCCGAGGAGCGGCTGCAGCAGCCGAAGACCGCGGTTCCGGCGAAGCGCGCCGCGCCCGAGACCGGCATCGAGGAGCGCGAACCGGTCCCGGCCTGAGCCCGCAGCGCTGCAAATGACCCCGCCCAGGCGGGGTTTTTTATTGTCTGTTACCTTCGCTCTTCGACGGACCGGAAGAATCCCGCTTGAACCCGCTCGAAAGCCGATTGCGCGCGCTCCCCGCCGCGGTGCTGAGAAGCCTGCGCCGCGGCATCGAGAAGGAATCGCTGCGCGTGCGCGCCGACGGCGCGCTCGCCGCGACGCCGCACCCGAACGCGCTCGGTTCGGCGCTCACGCACCCCCGCATCACCACCGATTTCAGCGAGGCGCAGCTCGAACTCGTTACCGGCGTGCACCCCGATGCCGAGGCCTGCCTGAAGGAACTCACCGAAATCCACCAGGTGGTCTACCGGGCGATCGGCGACGAAATGCTTTGGTGCGCGAGCATGCCCTGCGGGCTGCCTGCCGATGAGGCGATTCCCATCGGCCGCTACGGTACGTCGAACATCGGGCGCGCGAAGAGCGTGTACCGCATCGGCCTCGGGCATCGCTATGGCCGGCGCATGCAGACGATCTCGGGGATCCACTACAACTTCTCGCTGCCGGAGGAGGCGTGGCGCGCGCTCGACTGGCAGGGCGCGCCGAACGACGCCTACTTTGCGCTCATCCGCAATTTCCGGCGCCACTCGTGGCTGCTGCTGTATCTCTTCGGCGCCTCGCCCGCGGTGTGCGCGAGCTTCGTCGCCGGCCGCGAGCACGACCTCCAGGAGCTGAAGCCGGGCACGCTGTACCGGCCCGGCGCGACGTCGCTGCGCATGGGACCCCTGGGCTACCAGAGCGATGCGCAGGCTTCGCTCGCGGTAAGCTACAACAGCCTCGAGAGCTACGGCGCCTCGCTCGAGAGCGCGCTCACGCGTGCGTATCCGCCCTACGAGGCGATCGGCATCCGCCAGGGTGACGGCTCGGGCGACGTGCTCGACGAATACCGCCAGCTCGCCGCGAGCCTCCTGCAGATCGAGAACGAGTTCTACGGCACGATCCGTCCCAAGCGCATCATCCGGCCGGGCGAGCGGCCGCTGCACGCGCTGCGCGAGCGCGGGGTCGAGTATGTCGAGGTGCGCTGCATGGACATCGACCCGTTCGCGTCGGTCGGCATCAAGGCGAACACGATGTGTTTTCTCGACCTATTCCTGCTGCACTGCCTGCTCACCGAGAGCCCTCCGGACACGCCGCACGAGATCGCGGCGCTCGCCCGCAACCAGCATCGGGTCGCCGCGCGCGGCCGAGAGGCGGGCCTGCGGCTGGAGCGCCGCGGCGCGGAAGCAACCGTTACCGATTGGGGCAGCCAGGTGCTCAACGAGTGCGCGCCCGTCGCCGCGGCGCTCGACGAAGCGAACGGCAGCACCGCCTACCGCGACGCGCTCACCGCCGCGCTCGGCGCGGTGAACGACCCCTCGCTGCTTCCCTCGGCGCGCGTGCTCAGGAGAATGGCGCGTGACCACGACAACTCCTACATCCGGTTCGTGCTCGCGCAGTCGCTCAAGCACCAGCGCACCGTGCAGCGCCTGGCGCTCGAGCCGGGCGTGCAGCAGCGCTTTGCGCGCCTCGCCGCCGAGTCGCTCGCCCGGCAGCGGGAGATCGAGGCCGCCGACACGATTCCGTTCGAAACCTGGCGCCAGCAGTACCTGTCGCGGGAGCGGCTCGAACTCTAGCGCCGCGCCTGCGGGAGACCTGCATGAGTGCCGTCGCCAACCACGCCCTGCGCCAGATGCGTGCGGGAAGACTCGCCATCGGCCTGGGCCTGCGGCAGGCACGCACCGTGGACATCGCGCAGATCGCGAAGACGGCGGGCTTCGACTGGCTGTTCATCGACTGCGAGCACAACTCGATGGACACCGACACCGCGGCGCAGATCGCGGCGGCGTCGCTCGCGGTCGGCATTACGCCGGTCGTGCGCGTGGCGGGCAAGGAGCACTACCACGCCTCGCGCATGCTCGATAACGGCGCGCAGGGCATCATCGTGCCGCACGTCGAGACCGGGGACGAGGCGCGCCGCGTCGCCGATGCCTGCCGCTTCCCGCCGCTCGGGCACCGCTCGATGGGCGGCGGGCTGCAGCAGCTCGGATTCGCCGCCATCCCGGTCGCGGAGGCGGCGAAAAGCGTGAACGAGGAAACGCTCGTCGTGGTGATGCTCGAATCGCCGCAGGGGATCGAGAACTGCGAGTCGATCGCCGCCGTGCCGGGGATCGACGCGCTTCTCGTCGGCACCAACGACCTGTGCTTCGAGCTGGGGATTCCGGGACAGTTCGACGACCCGCGCGTGGCCGAGGCCTACCGCCGGGTGATCGCCGCCTGCCGCAAGCACCGCAAGTTTCCGGGCATGGGCGGGATGTACACGCCGGAACTCCTTCGCCGCCACATCGGCATGGGGGTCCAGCTCGTGCTCGCCGGCTCGGACTTCTCGCTGCTCATGCAGGCAGCGAGCGCGCAGGCGACGCTGGTGCGCGGTCTGGCGCCTGCCGGCTAGCGCGGCGCGCGCGCACTCCACTTCGCCATCGAGCGGCGCCGCTATTTCCCTTTCGCTTTCGCCTTCGTCATCTCGGCGTACAGCGACGGCGTCACGCGCGAGCGCGCGAGCACTTCGCGCAGGTGCTTCACGTCCTGGCGGCCGAGCGTGGAGCCGTGGTGCGGCCGGTGCAGCGTGTCCTCGTAGCCGTTGAGCTTGACGCGGATGCGCGCCCCCGACAGGTTCTCCACCGCCGCGCCCAGGTGAACAAGCAGCGACTCGACCTCGCGAAAGTGGATGTTGGTGTTGATGGGATCGCGAAAGATCGTCCGCAGAAGGTTTTCGTGTTTGTGGCTCATGCGTTGCGTGCCCCCGGCCCCGGCAGTCGCCAATGATAGCCCGCCGGGAAGGTCGCGAGTGCCGTGGGCGCGCGGCTTTGCCGGCGCGCGATCAAGGTTTTCCCGCTTTGCGGCGGCCCATGTCGCGTAGCAGCGTGGCAAGCTCGACGCCCTGCAGCAGGCGGATATTGTTCTGCTCGGCGAAGCCGCGCGCGTTCTCGGTAAGCTCGCCCGCGGTGACGTAGATGCTCTCGTAGGCCTCGCGGGCGCGTGCGGCGGCCTGCAGCTCGCGCAGCGGCTCGATGCCGCTACGCGCCGCCTTCCAGCGCTTGCAGGCAACGAGTGCGACGCGCCCGCCCTTCACCAGCTCGAAATCGGCCTGCGCACCGCCGATCCGGTTCACCTCGTAGCCCTCGCGCCGGTACGCCGCCTCGATCGCCCCGGCGAATTCCTCCCACGAAAGCGAGCGCAGCGCCTCCAGCACGGACGCGATCCGCGACTTGCTCGGTGCGCGCGCCTGCTGCCAGCCGGCGTAGGCGCCGATCACGAGGAAAGGCAGCGCGACGAACGCCGCGTACAGGTCGGGGAGCAGCAAGCGCGCGAGCGCGAACACGCCGCCCGCGGCCGCAATGCTGATCCACCACGGCGAGCGCAGCAGGATGGCGAAGAGCGAATTCTTTGCCGCTTCGAATCTCATGCTCGCCGCATTGTAAGGTCGGGCGACAGCCGCAGTGCTCCGGGTAAGATGCCGGAAATCAGGGAAATTCCCGCTGACGCCGCCCGCCGCACTTCCCGCCGCGTACCTGCGCGCGATTTCGAGCGAGGAGATCGTGCGCCTGCCGATCCGGCGCTACGAGGGCGAGGTACGCCTCGTGACGACGCCCGCCGAGCTGGCGCGCGCGGTGGAGGGGATCGGCGCCGAGCGCGTGCTCGGCTTCGATACCGAAACGCGGCCCGCGTTCAGGAAAGGCGAGAGCCACCTGCCTGCGCTCGTCCAGGTCGCGACCGAAAATGCGGTATTGCTCTTTCCGCTGCAGCGGCTCGACTGCTCCGCGGCGCTCGCCGCGGTGCTGGCCGCGCCCGCAATCGTCAAGGCAGGCGTATCGCTCGCGCACGACCTGCGCCAGCTCAAGATCCTGTTTCCGTTCGTCGAATCGTCGATGCTCGATCTCGGCCTGCTGGCGCGCCGCCATGGCCTGAAGCAAACGGGCCTGCGCAATCTCGCCGCGATCTTTCTCGGCATTCGCATCCCCAAGGGCAACCGCACCTCGAATTGGGCCGCGCCGCGCCTCTCGGCAGCGCAGATCGGCTACGCTGCGACCGACGCCTGGGCCTGCCGCGAACTGTATCGTTGCTTCGAACGGCTGCATCTGCTCGACCCGGCGCAGCCGAGGCCGCACAGCCAGAGGAGGAAAAACGGAATGACCTACCGCATCGAGACCGTATCGGTACGCAACAGCCCGATGGAAGTGTTCCGCTTCGATCCCGCGGGCGCGGGGCCGCACCCGGGAATCGTGCTTTGCCAGCACATTCCCGTCGGCCACACCGGCGTCGAGAACGACACCGTGACGCTCAAGGTGGCCGAGCGCTACGCCGAGAACGGCTACGCCGTCGCGGTGCCGTTCATCTTCCACTGGTGGCCGAAAAGCGCCGAGATGCAGCTCAAGCGCGACGAATTCCGCGACGACCGGACGAAGCTCGACCTCGATGCGGCGTTCGAGCTGCTCGCCTCGGCGCGCAACGTCGATGCGGGGCGCATCGGCATCGTCGGGCACTGCTGGGGCGGGCGCGTGGCGTGGCTCGGCGCCGGCACCAATCCGCGCTACAAGGCCTGCGCGGTGTTCTACGGCGGGCGCGTGAAGCTCCCCATGGGCGAAGGCACGCCGCCCGCGATCGACCTCGCGCCGCAGATCCGCTGCCCGGTAATCGGCTTTTTCGGCAACGACGACACCAACCCTTCGCCCGAGGACGTGAATGACTACGACGCCGCGCTCACCAAGGCCGGCGTGGAACATGTCTTTCACCGCTACGACGGCGCCGGCCATGCGTTCCAGTCCTTCAACAGCGAGGAGCGCTACCGGCACGCGGCGAGCGAGGATGCGTGGGCGAAGGTGCTCGAGTTCCTCGCCGTCAGGCTGAAAAAGGGGCAGTAGACGGTTCGCGAATGCCGCTCCTCGCGCTCGCCGCCGCGAGCCTCGCCTACGGCGAGCTGCCGCTCCTCGATCGCGCTGCGTTCGGGATGGAGCCGGGCGAGCGCATCGGCCTCATCGGGCGAAACGGGAGCGGGAAATCTTCCCTTCTCGGTGTAATCGCCGGGACGGTTGCGCTCGATGAGGGCGAGCTGCGCCGGCGCGAGGCATTGCGGATCGCGCTCGTCGAGCAGGAGCCGCGCCTGCCGCACGCGGCGACGCTCCGTTCGAGCCTCGTTCTTCGCGGCCACATCCCGTCGATCCACGACGAGCGCGAGCGCTGGCGCGTGGAGGCGCGGCTCACCGAGTTCCTCGACCGCTTCGGCGTCGACGAGAACCTCGCCGTCGATGCCGCCTCGGGGGGCGAGGCGAAGCGCGCCGCGCTCGCGCTGGCGTTCGCGCTCGAACCGGAGTTGCTGCTCCTCGACGAGCCTACGAACCACCTCGACATCGAGGGCATCGTGCAGCTCGAAGCGCTCGTCCTGCGGCAGCCTTCCGCCATCGTCGTCACCCACGACCGCGCTTTTCTCGACCGCGTGGCGACGCGCATCGCCGAACTCGATCGCGGGCTCCTACGCTCCTATCCGGGCAATTTTTCCGCCTACGAGCGCCTGAAGGCGGACGAGCTTGCCGCCGAGGCGGTGGCCGAGCGCCGCTTCGACAAGTTCTGGGCGCAGGAAGAAGCCTGGATCCGCAAGGGAATCGAAGCGCGCCGCACGAGGAACGAAGGCCGCGTGCGCCGGCTCGAGCGCCTGCGCGCCGAGCGCGCCGCGCGCCGCGAGCGGCTCGGCGCGCTGAAGCTCTCGCTCGGCGCGGGCGAGCGCTCCGGAAAGCTCGTCGCCGAACTCGTGGGCGTATCGAAAAGCTTTGCCGGCCGCCCGATCGTCCAGAACCTCGACCTTCTCATCCGCCGCGGCGATCGGCTTGGCCTCATCGGCGCGAACGGCGCCGGCAAGACCACGCTCCTGCACCTCATTCTCGGTGCGCTCGCGCCCGACGCGGGAAGCGTGCGCCTCGGGGCGAACGTACGCCCCGCCTACTTCGACCAGAAGCGGGAGGCGCTCGACCCCGGGAAGACGGTCGCCGAGACGATCAGCCCGGGCTCCGACTGGGTCGAGGCTCCGGGCGGCGCGAAGCACGTCATGAGCTACCTCGGCGATTTTCTCTTTCCGCCGCGCCGCGCCAACGCCGCGGTGCGCATGCTCTCCGGGGGCGAGCGCAACCGGCTGCTCCTTGCGCGGCTCTTTGCACGCCCGGCGAACGTGCTCGTGCTCGACGAGCCCACGAACGACCTCGACATCGAATCGCTCGAACTGCTGGAGGCGGCGCTGCAGGACTACGACGGGACGCTGCTTCTCGTCTCGCACGACCGCGCCTTCCTCGACAACGTGGTCACGCAGACGCTCGCGGCCGAAGGCGGCGGCGCCTGGCGCGAATACGCCGGCGGCTACACCGACTGGCTGCGGCAGCGAGACACCAAGATTTCTTCCCCTCCTCATCGAGGAGGGATGGCGCGCAGCGCCGGGGCGGTGGCCAGCGCCGGGGCGGCGACCAGTTCCCACCCGCGCCTCAAGCTCACCTACAGGGAAACCCGCGAACTCGAAGCGCTCCCGGGCGAGATCGAAGCGCTGGAAGCCGAACAACACGCGCTCGCGGCGAAGATGGAGAGCCCCGACTACTACCGCCAGCCGCCCGAGGCGCTGCGCGACGATCAGCGCCGGATCGCCGAGATCGAGACGCTGCTGATGGAGAAGCTGGAGCGCTGGGAAGCGCTCGAATCAAAGGCGAAGGCCGCGGCGGGTTGAGGACACGGGTCCTGCTCAGGCAATCGCAGTGCGCCTCGGCCTCCCGCGCGGTCGATGCAGGCTCGAGCGCGGCGCCGCAGCGTATTCCGACCCGGGCTCCTCGACCGAGAGCGTGAACGGGCTTCGCACCGTCACGCTCCCGTACACCGCACCGTCCTGCAGGTCTTCGGTCAGGAGCAACGTGCAGTCCTGCAGCTGCGCGGCACCGACGATCAGGCTGTCCCACCACGAAAGACGCCAACGCTGCTCGATCTCGCGGCCGCGCCGCAAGAGCAGCGCGTCGATCGGCTGCGGGCGCCAGGCGAGAAATCGTTCTACGCGCCGCCATGCGTCCTCGGCCGGCACCGCCGGGCTCAACTTGCGCGTCGCGTTGTAGTAGAACTCGGAGAGCACCTGGATGCCGGTGCGTCCCCGACCTTCGCGCCACAGGAGATCGAGCCAGGCGTTCGCGCGCTCCTGCTTTGCGCGGTCGCGCGGATCCCGGGAGTAGAGAAGCACGTTAGCGTCTACGAAGCACGGGCCGGTCATACGATTCCTCACGCTTCGGATAGGGCTTCCAGGGTCCCTTCAGGTCGAGAGGCTTTTCTTCGCGCCAGGCGCGGTAGGCTTCTTCGTACTCGCGTGAATGGCGCATGCGCTCGCGCAGCACTTCGCCGACGAAGCGCGAAAGGCTCATGTTCTTCTGCGCCGCGTGCACCCGCGCCCAGCCGGCGGTCTGCTCGTCCAGCGTGATCGTCACGTTCTTCATCGGCGCCTCCGAATTACACGAAAGCAGTGTAACACGGATTTCGTGTATTTTGTGCGCATGACTCAGATGGCATTAGGCCGAAGGGTCTCCGCGGGAGACGCAAAGTTCTCGGCACCTTGCGCTCTTCGGCGAGCCGGCGATCGCCGCGCCTCAGCGAAGCGCTGCCCGCACCCGCAGCACCCGCGCGCGCCAGCCCGCGGCGCCGGCCGCGAAGCCGCAGGCGCCGGCGATCAGGAAAGCGAGCCGGTAGCTCCCCGTGAAATCGAAGAGCCAGCCGGCCATCCAGGGGCCGGCGGCGCTGCCCGCGGCACTCGCCATCAAACCGACCCCGACGATGGCGCCGAAGTGCGGGCCGCTGAAACGGTCGCTCACCATCGCCGGAATGAGCGAGGCGGTCACCGAGTAGCCCAAGCCGAGAAGCACCGCGTAGCCGTAGATCGCCCATGGCGCGGGTGCAGCGGGGAGCGCGGCGAGCGCCGCCACACTCGCGACCATGATGCCGATGCCGGCGAGGTACACGAGCTCGCGCTCGACGCGGTCCGAGAGCCAGCCGCCGCCCGTCTTGCCTACGATGCTGGCGAGCCCCACCACGCCGACCACCGAGGCAGCGACGATCGCCGCCACGCCCTGGTCGACGAGGTAGGCCACCTGGTGCACGTGCAGCGTCTGCGAGCACAGGTTGCCGAAGAAAAAGGCCGCGAGCATCAGCCAGAAGGGCTGGTCGCGCATCGCCTCGGCGAGCGTGAGCGGGGGCGGGGCCTCCTTGCGCTTGGCGGCGGGGGGCTGCGGCGCGGCCCTGGGCGCGCGGGGCCGGCGCAGCAGATAGAGCGAGGAGGGCACGATCCACGCAGCGCAGATCACACCGAGCGCGCGGAACGCCGTGCGCCAGCCGAACGCGTCGATGAGGAGCTGCGTGAGCGGAACCACCAGCAGCATCCCGACGCCGACGCCCGAGCTGACGATGCCGAGGGCGAGGCCGAGGCGGTCCTGGAAGTCGCGCTGCACCTGCACCAGCGCCGGGATCCACCCCGCGGCCGCCACCGCGAGCGCGGTGAGGACGCCGAAGCCGAGGTAGAGCTGCGCCGGCGAGGAGATGCCGCTGCAGGCCCAGAGAGCGAGCCCGAGTGCCGCGCCGCCCATGGCCATCAGGCGGAGCGGACGGACGCGGTCGCAGAGCGCGCCGATGACGGGATTGGCCGCGCCGTGCACCAGGGTGAAGACCGAGAACGCGCCGGCAAGGACCGAGCGGCTCCAGCCGTATTCGTTCAGGAGCGCGACCAGGATGACGCTGTAGGCGTACCAGATGCCGTAGGCGAGCGCGAGGGAGAACGCGATGACGGGCAGGCCGAGCGCGCGGGGAGAGAACTTCAAGGATCGGAACTCGGTGGTGGTCCGACGAGAGCAGTGCGGCGATTGCGGTCGGGTTCCCCGTGAGCAGCCGCGACGCGTCACGCAAGCGCATTCTACCCTCCCGCCCGACGGCGCCGGCTCGCCGCCCCACCGGCGCTCAGCGCTGTCAAAGCCGGTGCAGCGCGCAGATATCGTCCGCGGTGAACCGGTGATTCGCGGCATACAGGTCCACTGCGGCTTCCTGCGCCAACTCCAGCGCCTGGGATTCCGCCTCCTGCATGTCATCGGATCCGGAAAACTCGGGATCAGACCCCGTTTTCGCGGTCGACCCTCACGCCTGCGCCTTGTCCCCGTTCAGGTCCCCGGCGATCAGCCGGAACTGCTCCAGCGCCACCTCCAGGTCTTCGACAATCTCCTGCGCGATGACCTCGGGCGGAGGGAGGTTGTCGGATTCGGCGAGCGACTCGTCCTTCAGCCAGAAGATGTCCAGGCTCGCCTTGTCTAGTCGCCATAGCTCATCCCGTCGTCCCGGAGGACGTTGCAGTAGTTCCAGAGCTTTTGAACGAGGGTCGCCGTATTCACGAAGCCTCAGAAGTTTGCAAGCGCGTGTTCCAGATCGGCGACGGCCTGCCTGCGCCTCGCCGCGTCCATGCGACCGAGATTGTGCAATTTCCAGCGCACCGCCGGAAGGTCCGGCGCGTGTGCGACGCCGAGTAGTTCCCAGCGCGGTTCGCCGCGCTTGAAGGAAAGGAGGAATTCCTTCTCCCGCTCGCCGAAGCGCGCGTGTAACGCAGCGAGAAGGTCCGCGCGCGCCTTCTCGAGCGCACCGAGCGAGACCGGCTCCGCGGTCATCTGTGCGAACTGCCGCTCGAATAGCTCCGCGAGCGGCCTGAGCGCCGGGTTCACCACCCTCGCGAGCGAGCCGTCGTGGCTGATCAGATAGACGAGAAAGGCACGAAATAACTCGTCGGAAATCCCTTCAGCCTCCAAGAGCAGCTTCACGTCGAACAGGTCGCGCGGATGCTGGCGGTCGAGCGCCGCGACCAGTTTGCCCGCGTACAGGTCCTCGAACGCGAGCATGCGCACCTCCGCAAAACCGAACTCGGCCTCGGCGCGCGGACCGATGCGCCGCTCGGCTTCCGGGTACACGCATCCCCGCAACACCGGCGAAACCTCGATCTTGATCTCCGCTTCGTGGTTCGAAACCAGCAGGCCGTATGCGTGCCCGTCCTGTCGCTTTGAAACCTGCGCCCGATAAGCGGGCGACACGCCTTCCAGCATTTCCTTGATTCGTCCGAGGGCCGCGTCAATTTCGCGCAGGGCGCTTTCTCGATCCCCGGCCGGGAGGTACGCAAGGTCGATATCCACCGACAAACGCGGCAGGTCGCGCACGAACAGATTGATCGCGGTCCCGCCCTTCAACGCGAAGCAGCGCTCCCTCGCCACGAAGGGCAGCACGCCGACGAGCAGGCGCGCCTGCGGATAGAAGGGGTTATCGGGCGTGAGCATCGAGATCGGCGGGTAGCGTCAGTAGATATCTCGGATGCAATTTCCCGCCCGGCACCAGCATGCGCTTGCCGCTGCCCAAGTCGACGCCCTTAACGTCGAGATGCCTGAACCACGCGTGCGCGTGGCGCTCCGCGAGCGCGAGGAAGAGCCGCTTCACCTTCACGCTCGAACACGCCTTGAGCAGGGCCATGAGGCGCTGCGGACGCAGATTCGCGAGCCCCTGCATCAGCACATCGGCTTCGTACACCGACTCGTGCGCCGGAACGTCCTGCAAGACCTCGAGGATCGCCCGCTCTTCGGTCGAAAACACGAGCGGCCAGTCCCAGGCACCCCATTTGTCCTCCCGCAGGCCGAACTCATCGAGCTTAGCCGGCGCGAGCGGCCGTTCGTCGAAACCGCGCAACACGCCTTCCTCGTCGCGCCAGGCGCGCAAGACGCCCAGCATCGCGTCGGGGCGATAGACGAAGCGCTCGCGCAAACCGAGTTTGTTCACCCAGGGCGGCGGCCCACCGGGTCCGTACAGGGCGATTGGCTGCGCGCCGCTCATCTGCACGTAATGCGCCAATCCCCGATGAACGAGCGCCGTGCGCCCGCCGACGTGAAGGTAGCTTTCGTCGAGCAATTGCAGGCTGGCCACGACGTGCTGCCACTTCAGGGGCGGGCCGGGCCGGCGATAGATCCCCCGTGCAGGAGATTGCAGCCGGCCGCCGCGCACATATTTCGCGAGCAGCGGCCGCGAATACCCGTGCGCCTCCAGCCATGAGGTTTCCGCGAGGAGCCCCTCGTCCAGAAGCTCCTGAAGGCGGTTTGCCTTTCCCTTGGTTTGAGAACTCATAGTTAACAAATTATCAGTTCTTCAAACCAGCCGCAAGTTTGCGAATTCCGTGTTTTGTGAACCTGACGGTTACAAGGAGAGCCGCCGGTAAACCACGGCGGAATACCCTGCAAGCATCACTCATCGCCCCCGCGGTGGGCGGTCGCCTCTTCGTCCACCCAGTCCTCTTCCTCCCACTGCATCCCCTTGCGGCCCGGCACCTTGCGCGTCGGTCCGGCGCGGTACGCGGGGCAGGACTTCGGCCCGTAGCAGAAAGTCTCGAAGCGATGCCCGCGCACTTGGGGATTCCATTGATCGACGATCAGCTCCACCGGCATGCGGCAGCCCCAAATGCAGGCGCGGCATTTCGCCTCGTACGTGCGCGCATCGAGCCTGCGGTGCCCGCGTGCGCGAAAGGTTTCCAGCGCCGGCGGCGCCCCGCGCCACGGCGGCGGCGACTCGGGCGCCTGGGCGCCGCGCCCGAGCACCTTCAGCGCGCTCGCCTTGTAGAACTGCGCCGGCTCCATCTCGGGGTTCGCCACCGCCGCCGTTTCGCCCGAAACCTCGTCGCCAGCTCGAAATGCGTGCTTTGCCTGCGCCGACTTTCCGATCCCGACCGAAAACTCCCGCGTCTCCCCTGCGACCGAGCCGCGCACGAAGAGCACGTAACCGAGATACGAATGGTGCCGCTGATCGAACGAACGCGTCAGTCGGATGCGCGGCTGCACCGCGAGCAGCGCGCCGTGCCAGGGTGCTTTCGGGCTGTCCACGTCCCCCGGAGCCCCTCAACCCAGGAACCTGTGCTCGTTGTGCCAGCAAACGAAGTCTTTCGCTGGTCGCTCCTCCTCACTGCTCGGCACGATCAACAGCCGCTTGCCGTTGTACCGATAGTACTCACGCCCGTTCTCGTACTCCTCCTTGATGCGCCTGCTAACTTCGACCCTGAGGTCGTCGGTCACGGTGACGTACCCGTCGTCGAAAAGAATGTGAAGATCCGAACGGAGCAGCAACCCGTTCGCCACCAGATGCGGACCGCTCTCGGCGTACGGCTTGATGTGCGCCGCCTCCAGCACCGGAAGCGTGCGCTCCCCGGTGATCGCGCAGCGCCGTTCGTAGGCTTCGGTCACGAGAACCCGGAAGGCGCCCTGCCCCAGCCGCGCGCGGGTCAGGTACTCGGCGCCGAACCGAGCAGACTCGTCGGCCCGGGCACTTGCCAGCGCCGTCGTGTGCAGCCGTTCGCTCACGTCGTTCCACAGACGGAGCCCTTCGACCTCGTCCGTATCGAACGTGCGCCCGCGCACGATATTCGGAGCCCAGCTCCTCGGCACATCGATCCACGCCTCGCGCTCGAAGAAAACCGGCCCGTTCAGGACATTGCAACCGATCTCCGGGTCGCCTCTGGCAGCACCGCGGTAATGCTCGATCCGCCGCCGTAATTCTGCATAATCGGCGACACCGTTGTTTTCCCGAAACGCCTCCCACGCGAGTCGCGCCGGCAGTGCGCTGAACCGGACGAAGAACCCGCCGCCGACGATGAAGTTGTCGGGCGAGTGGAGCTTAAAAAGGAAAGGGACGCCGGGTTCCAGAAAGTCGGCAAGCCGCCGCGCCGAAGGCTGCCAGAAGTTGACTTCCTCGGGCGCACGCGCACGCAGGGATTCGAACCAGTCTTTGTCAGTGACGCCGACCCAGAATCTCACTACTCAATCACCCGCGGGATGACGTGATCATGACTTCACGCGCGCCCACCTCGCATCACGTCAAGCAAAGGGGTGCAGGCGAGCCAGGTCGCTGCGATGCGCTCGACGATTCCCGGAGTCGACGACGGACGAGCGTGGCGGTGTTCATGTCCTGCTATGATTACACCATGCGGAAGAAGCCGCTCATCGAGACCAATCCTTACCTCAAGGACCCGGCGCGGTACCGCCGCGACTTGATCACGAGCGTTTCCAGCTCGACGGCGATCGAGACCGGCGCCAGGACCGAAACCATCGCCAGGAGCCTCCCCGCCGAACCCAGGCCGCTGCCCGTCAGGACGCGGCGAGGCTCCGCTCGATAAGCGCCGCGAAGATCCCCTGCATCGGCCGGTAGTTCCGGTCGATGCCCGCCTGGACCGCCGCGAAGTACTGCGTCCGTCGCCTCCCGGTGACCGGCGTGAAATCGAGTTGCGGCAGCCCCGCCTGCAGAGCCATGAGTATCGCGAGGGCGCGCGCGACCCTGCCGTTCCCGTCCCTGAAGGGATGAATCAGCAGCAGCTCCACGTGCACCTCGGCGAGCGCTTCGGCAACCTGCTCCCCGACCGACGGCCGGCACGTTGCGTAGCTCGCCCTCCCAGGGGCCGGGGTCGTACTTGGTGCCGGAGCCCAAGCCCCAGC
>CAZXAR010000046.1:0-21758 GCA_964638135.1 uncultured Enterobacteriaceae bacterium
ACCACGTCGAGGCAGGCCGCCATGATGCCCAAGGGGCCGCCGGCCAGCACCGCGCGCTCGTAGTCGAGGCCGCTCATCAGCACGTTCACGCCGCCGCCTTCCGCCCCGAGCAGGTTTTCGGCCGGCACCTCGCAGTCGCGAAACACCAGTTCGCAGGTATTAGAGCCGCGCATCCCGAGCTTGTCGAGTTTCTGCGCGGTGCTGAAGCCTTTCATGCCTTTTTCGACCAGGAACGCGGTGATGCCGCGCGGCCCGGCGTTGGCATCGGTCTTGGCGTACACCACCAGCACGTCGGCGTCCGGACCGTTGGTGATCCACATCTTGTTGCCGTTCATCACGAAGCGGTCGCCGCGGCGCTCGGCGCGCAGGCGCATTCCGACCACGTCCGACCCGGCTCCAGGCTCGCTCATCGCGAGCGCTCCGACGTGCTCCCCGCTGATCAGCCTGGGAAGGTAACGCCCTTTCTGCGCTTCGCTGCCGTTTCTGCGGATCTGGTTCACGCACAGGTTCGAATGCGCGCCGTAGGAAAGCCCGATCGCGCCGGAGGCGCGGGAGATCTCCTCCACCGCGACGATGTGCGCGAGGTAGCCCATGTGCGTGCCGCCGTAGACCTCCTCGGCGGTGATTCCGAGCAGGCCGAGCGCCCCGAGTTTCCTCCACAGGTCGGCCGGAAACTCGTTCGTGCGGTCGATCTCGGCGGCGCGCGGCGCGATCTCGTTGCGCGCGAACTCCTGAACCGTGGCACGCAGCATCTCGATCGTCTCGCCGTGCTCGAACCTGAGGACAGGGATCTCCATCGCGTTCACTCCGCGCCCGTGCGGGGGACTTCGTCCGCCTCCGGGGTATCGGGGGTATCGGGCAGCATCATGAGGGTCTGCTGCGTGGCGGCGACCAGCACGCTCCGGCCCGCGTGCCGCGCATACACTTCGCCGCTCGTGATGGACAGCGTGCGCCCCGGCTTGACGACCGCGCCGCGCGCAACCAGCAGGCCCTGCCGCGCCGGCGCCAGGAGATTGATCTTGTACTCGACGGTGACGAGCGAAGCCGTAGCGGGCATCAGCGTATAGGCCGCGTAGCCGCAGGCGGAATCCGCGATCATGCCGATGATCCCGCCATGAACGTAGCCCTTCTGCTGGGTCAGCGCCTCGTGCCAGGGCAGCTCGATCTCGCACAACCCCGGTTCGACCAGCGAGAGCGTGGCGCCGATCAGTGTCATCGCGCGCTGGCGGGCGAAGCTCGCGCGCACGCGGACCGCGAATTCCGGATCCTGCGGTTCGAAGCGGGTTGCGGAGGTGGGATCTGGGGCGTTCATCGCCCGGCAAGGCTACTTTACGTTTACGTAAGCGTCAACTCCAACCCGATTTCCCTGGGGCATCCGAACGCGCCTCGCACGCCGTCAGGTGTCCTTCCGCCGGTTGCGCCCGCCGAGCCGCTGGCGGATGCGCTTTTCGAACATGCCGATCTCCGAGAGCTGCGCCTCGATGTCGGTGCGCTGCTGCTCCAGTGAGGAGCGGTGCTGCGCGAGCACCGCGAGGAAGCGCTCGAGCTGCGGCCGCTCGTCGCGCCCGGGTTCGTACATGTCGATGAGTTCGCGCACTTCGGAAAGCGTGAGGCCCAGCCGCTTGCCGCGCAGCGTGAGCTTGAGCCGCGTGCGGTCGCGCAGCGTGTAGATGCGGCGCTGGCCGGCGCGGCGCGGGGCGAGCAATCCCTGGTCCTCGTAGAAGCGGATCGCGCGCGGCGTGACGTCGAATTCGCGCGCCAGCTCGCCGATCGAATACTCGGCAGGCTCCTTTTCGCGCTGTCCCCCGGATGGTTCGCTGGTCACGTCGGCGGTTCGCGGGCCGCCCGGCTGCTGCGGCGCGGAAAAAACCAACTACAATCGCTTCATTCTAGCTCATGCCGGCCGCAATCCCAGTCGAATACCAGTACCCGTTCGCCTCGCTTCCCGAGTCCGGCGCCGCGGTTCGGGCAGCCCCCGGCGTCCACTGGATCCGGATGCGGCTGCCGTTCGAACTCGACCATATCAACCTCTGGCTGCTCGAGGACGAGGGCGGCTGGACGATCGTCGATTGTGGAATCGCCGACGACGCGACACGCAGCGCGTGGGAACGGATCTTTGCGGACCAGCTCGGCGGGCGGCCGGTCCACCGCGTGCTCGTGACGCACTATCACCCGGACCATGCAGGCAACTGCGCCTGGCTCTGCGAACGGTTCGGCGCGGTACCCTGGATGAGCCGCGGCGAATACCTCACCGCGCACGCCGCGCGCGGCGGAACCGCGGGCTACTCCGCGGCGGCGCAGAGGGCGCTCTTTCGCGCCCACGGCCTCGCGGAGCCGCACAGCGTGGCGCTGCTGCGGCGCGGAGATCTCTACCGCAAGCTGGTGCCGGAGTTTCCCAGCGGACACCGCCGGCTGCTCGACGGCGAGCGGATCGCGATCGGCGGCAGGGTCTGGCAGGTGATCGTGGGCTACGGACACGCGCCGGAGCATGTCTCGCTTTATTGCGAGCAGACGAAGGTGTTGATCGCCGGCGACATGCTGCTGCCGAAGATCTCCACCCATGTCGCGGTGCGGCCGGTGGACCCGTGGTCCGATCCGCTGAAGGTGTTTCTCGGTTCGATTCGCCGCTACCGTGAATTGCCCGCCGACACGCTGGTCCTGCCTTCGCATGGCCAGCCGTTCCGCGGGGCGCATGAGCGCGTGGCGGCGCTCGAGGCGCACCACGAAGCGCGCCTTGCCGAGCTGCTCGGTGCCTGCGCCGCCGGCCCGCGCTGCGCGGCCGACGTGCTCGAAGTCCTGTTCCGGCGGCGGCTCGACGGCAACCAGATTTTTTTCGCGATGGGCGAGGCGATCGCCCATCTGCACCGGCTGTACTACGAGGGACGGCTCTCGCGGGCGGTCGGCGCCGACGGCGTCGTGCGCTTTGCGCGCGCTGCGGCCGAGGCTACCCAGACGAGGTGAACAGGATGGATGCGGCAAAGTTGGGAGTGGATCCGGAGCAGATGCACCACATTTTCCGCGAGGTGGCGGAGCGTTCGGGACGCATCCTGGGCGAGTTCGCGCAGAAACACGTCGCCAACAGCGTCTCGGCGGCGGTGAGCGACGAACTCGGCATCGCCAAGGCCTACATGGACCTGTACGCGCGCATGCTGAGCAATCCGTACCTGCTGGCGAGCGCCTCGGCCAACCTGATGCTCGACTACGCGCGGCTGTGGCAGTCGAGCTGGATGAAGGTGCTCGGCATGGACGCCCGGCCGGTCGCGGAGCCTGCCAAGAGCGATTCGCGCTTCCGGGACGAGGACTGGAATTCGAGTTTCCTGTTCGATTTCATCAAGCAGAGCTACCTCATCGCCGCGCGCCAGATCCAGCACGCGGTGGCAAGCGTGGACGGCCTGCCCGAGGAGTCGCAGAAGAAGGTCGCCTTCTTCACCCGGCAGTACGTGGACGCGCTCGCGCCTTCGAACTTCGTGCTCACCAATCCCCAGGTGCTGCGGGAGACGGTTTCGAGCGGCGGGCAGAACCTCGTGAAGGGGCTCAACAACCTGCTCGCCGACATCGAAAAGGGGGAAGGGCAGCTGCAGATCAGCATGACCGACGAGAACGCGTTCCAGCTCGGCAGGAACGTCGCCACCACGCCCGGCAAGGTCGTCTTCCAGACCGACCTCATGCAGCTCATTCAGTTCGCGCCGACCACGCGCGAGGCGTACCGGCGGCCGCTCGTCATCGTCCCGCCGTGGATCAACAAGTACTACATCCTCGATCTGCGGGAAAAGAACTCGTTCATCAAGTGGGCGACCGACCAGGGCCACAGCGTGTTCGTGCTCTCCTGGGTGAATCCGGACGCGCGCCTGGCGCAAAAAGGCTTCGACGACTACATGCTCGAAGGCACGCTCGCCGCGCTCGAGGCGGTCGCGCAGGCGACCGGCGAGCGCAAGGTGAACTTCATCGGCTATTGCCTGGGCGGGACGCTGCTCGGCTGCACGCTCGCGTACCTCGCCGCGCGCGGCGAGGACCGGGTCGGCTGCGCGACGTTCTTCGTCAGCCTGCTGGACTTTTCGGCGCCCGGCGAGCTCGGCGTATTCATCGACGAGCAGCAGGTCCAGAGCCTGGAGAAGAAGATGAACGAGCGCGGCTACCTCGAGGGCTCGGAGATGGCCTCGACGTTCAACCTGCTGCGCGCCAACGACCTGGTGTGGTCGTTCGTCATCAACAACTACCTGCTCGGCAAGGACCCGTTCCCGTTCGACCTGCTGTACTGGAACTCGGACTCGACGCGCATGCCGGCGCGCATGCACAGCTTCTACCTGCGCAACATGTACATGGCGAACCGGCTGGGGGTGCCGGGCGGGATCTCGCTCGCCGGCGTGCCGATCGATCTGTCGCAGGTGCGCATGCCGGCGTATTTCGTGTCGACGGTCGAGGACCATATCGCGCCGTGGAAGACGACCTACCGCGGGGCGCGCTATCTCGGCGGCCCGGTGCGGTTCGTCCTCGGCGGCTCGGGCCATATCGCCGGGATCGTCAATCCGCCTGCGGGGCGCAAGTACCACTACTGGACCAACGAGGATCTGCCCGAGGCGCCCGAGCAGTGGTTCGAGGGCGCAACGCAGCACCCGGGTTCGTGGTGGGAGGACTGGCAGGCGTGGATCGACGCACAGAACGCGGGCGACAAGGTTCCGGCGCGGGTGCCGGGCGAGGGCGCGCTGCCGACGATCGAGGATGCGCCGGGCCGCTACGTCATGCAGCGCCTGGCGGCGAAGACTTCGCCAGGCGCGCGCTGAACTCGGCGAGGTAGGCGAGGCCGCGGATCGCGCGGCCGCCGTACCAGGACGTCATTTCGCCGTCGATGAGGGCGGCGGGCCTTGCGGAGATCGCCGCCACGGCGCGCAGATCGCGCTCGCGAAAGGGGTAGGGTTCGCTCGGAAGCAGGACGAGGTCAAAGCGGCCGCCTCGGATGTCTTTGAGCCTCGGATAGCGCACTTTCGAGGCTGCCGGAACCGTCTGCATGCCGAACAGCGCGAGCATGCGTGAGATGTAGGTGTTGCGCGACACGGTCATCCACGGCTTTTTCCAGACGAGGTAGAGCACCCGGCGGCGCGGGAACCGCATCGCCGCCACTTCGTCGTAGGCGCTCTGAAAACGCGCGCACAGCGCCTCGGCTTCGCGCTCGCGTGCGAAGGCCGCGCCGATCTGGCGATAGAGCCGCAGATTGTCGAGCGGCCCGAGCGGATGCGTAACGACCAGGTGCGGCACGAACTGCGCGATCGCGTCCGCGGTCGGTTTCTCGTTCTCGTCCACGTTGACGATCACATGCGTGGGCGCGAGCGCGCGCACCTTCTCCACATTCACCGACTTCGTGCCGCCCACCTTCGGAATGCGCCGCACCACCTCGCGCGGGTGGATGCAGAACCCGGTGCGCCCCACGATCTGCTCCGCGAGGCCGAGATCGCACAGCAGCTCGGTGATCGAGGGAACGAGAGAAACGATGCGGTTCAAAGGCGGACGTTGCGCGGCTTGCGAGGGGCGCGCGCGGCCAACCGATCGTAGAGCGCCGCCGGCACGAGGCGCAGCAGGCGGCCCACGAGCGCCATCTGCCACGGGATGATGGCGAAGCGCCGCCTTGCCTCGATCGCGCGGGCGATGCGCCGCGCCGCCTCGTCGGCGGGAAGGAGAAAGGGCATGCGGTAGCGGTTGACGCGCGTCATCGGCGTGTCGACGAAGCCGGGACAGACCGTCACCACCGCCACGCCGCTTCCTGCAAGTTCGACGCGCAGCGCTTCGAGCCAGGCGATCGCGGCCGCCTTCGAGGCGCTATAGGCCCCCGCGCCCGGCAGCCCCCGGATCCCCGCCACGCTCGCGATGCCACAGAGCGTGCCCTGGCGCGCGGCGCGCATCGCGGGCGCAAACGCGGCGAGCGTCGCCGCGAGCCCCGCGACATTGATGTCGAGCAGCCGGCGCAACTTGGGTAAATCGCCGCAATCGTCGGCGTGCGTGCCGATCGAGACTCCGGCATTGGCGATGACCAGGTCGGGCGCGCCGTGCCTCTGCACAAAGCCCTCAGCCGCCGCCTGCACCGCGGCGACGTCCGCCACGTCGAGGGGGAAGATCGAGACGCGGCCGGGCAATTGCGCCGCCAGGGCGTCAAGGAGGTCCTTGCGTCGCGCGGCAAGCCCCAGCACGACCCCGGGGCCGGCGTACTGGAGCGCGAGCGCCGCGCCGATGCCCGACGAGGCACCGGTGATGAAAATCCGCTTCACCGCCTACTTCTTGGCGCGCTCCTCGCGGGCCCGTGCCACCAGGTACTCGACCACGTCCATCATTTCCTTCACCCCGCCCGCCAGGCGCGCCGAGGTGAGGTAGCGGCCGTCGACGATCATGGTCGGCACGCCGCGCACGTTGTACGTGTCGAGCAATTTGCGCGCGGCCTCCACGTTTGCCTTGACGTCGTCGGAATCGAAGGCCTGCTTGAAGCGCGTCGTGTCGACGCCGTTCGATTGCAGCCAGCCGAGCAGGTTTTTCTCGTCGTTCAACCGCCGGCCGTCGAATTGATGATTGTCGTACACGGGCCAGTGCAGGCGCTCGACCAGACCGGTCGCTTCGAGCGCGTAGAAAACGCGCGCAAACGTCGCCCACGCCTCGCTCGACACCGCCGGCACGCGCTTGAGATCCACGCTCTTGCCGGCCGAGAGCATCCAGCGCGCGATGTGCGGCTGCGCCTCGTAGCACACGGGGCAGCCGTAGTAGAAGAACTCGATCACCTCGACGCGCGCGCCGCTCGCGGCGGCGCGCGGAGGGTCGAGCACCGTGTAGTCCCGGCCCGCGACCGGCTGCGCGCGCGCTGCCGCACAGGCCGCGGCGAGCAGAACCAGTGCCGCGAAACGAAGAAAGGAGGCTCTCATGGAATCCCGTGCCGCCTGAGGAGGCTCCAAGTCTACCCCCGATTGCGCGTCCGGCGTCAAAGCCCTAGCCTGTGGCCATGCCGCGGCGCGCGCTTCTGTTCGCGATCGCACTGGCGCTCGCCTGCGCGCCGGCGCGCGCCGACGAAGATGCCGATTACGGCCTCGCGCCGGTGGCGACGCTTCGCCTGGCCGATTTCGCCGCGCCGACACCGCGTGAAGTGCCGGGCGCGCGGACGGTGGGCACCGCGCTGCTGCGCGATTGGCTGCGCGGCGAGCCGCGCGCGCAGCCGCTGCTTTTCGACGTCCTCGGAGGCGATACGCACGACTCGCTTCCGGGAGCGATCTGGCTACCCGGGGCGGGTCGCGGGCAATCGTTTCAGGACGCGATCCAGGAACAACTCGCGAAGACGCTGCGCGCCGCGACCCGGGACGACCGGGCACGGCGTCTGGTGTTCTTCTGCCAGGGACCGCAGTGCTGGCTTTCCTACAACGCGGTGCTGCGTGCGGTCGCCCTGGGTTACCAGGAAGTCTATTGGTATCGCGGCGGGATCGAGGCCTGGATCGCCGCCGGCGGAACGCTCGCGCCGCCGCGCCTCAGCTGGCGGCGGCCCGCCGAGTAGCCTTTACTTCGGCGCGCCCGTCTTGCGCGCCAGCTCGATCAGATAATCCACCGTCGCGAGCATCGTCTGCTGGCTGCGGGCCTGCTCCGCGCCAACGGTGTAGCGCCCGTGGACCGCCATCGCCGGCGTGCCGTCGATGCGGTAGGCGACCGAAAGCTGCGCCGCACGACGCACCTTGCTCTGCACGCCGAAGGAGCGAGCCACCTCGTCGAATTTCCTGGTGTCCACGCCCTGCTTTTTCAGCCACTGGCCGAGCGCCTCCCCGCTGTCGGTGCGAAGCCCGTCGCGATGGATCGCATCGAAGAGCGGCCGGTGCAGGCGCTCGGCGACGCCGAGCGCCTCCAACGCGTAGAAAATCGCCGCGTCCTTTGCCCAGCGTTCGTTGAAGACGGCCGGAATCCGCACGAACCGCGCATCGGGCGGCAGCCGGCGCAGCCAGGTCTCGATCAGGGGTTCGAGCGTATAGCAGTGCGGGCAGCCGTACCAGAAAAACTCCACCACCTCGATCTTGCCGGGGCTATCCACCGGAAGCTCGGGCTTGAGCGTGACGTAATCGACCCCAGGGCGGGGCTGCTGCGCCCGCGCGGCAAGCGGCGCTCCGAGCGCAGCGGCCGCGAGCGCGACCAGAATCGCACGGCGGTTGAGGTTCATCGGTCTCCTAGTTCGTCTTCAGTTTGACCAGGTTTGCGTCGATCCCGTTCTGCGCCAGCATCTGGCGCACGCGGTTCAGTTCGTCGATGCTGCGGTACGGCCCCAGGCGCACGCGGTACAACGTGCCCTTGTCCGCCACGCTCGCCGCCTCGACGCTCGAATCGATTCCCAGGATCGCGAGACGCGCCTTCTGGTTGTCCGCATCGGCCGGGCTCTGGAACGAACCCGCCTGGATGTAATAGAGGTCCTTGGCGTCTGCGGGTCCCTTCGCGGCGCGCGCCGCCTCCTTGAGTTCCCGGTCGGTGACCGGCTCCTCGCCCCCCGGAAGGATCTTGTAGAAATCGAATTTCGGCTTCTCGGGCGCCTGGCCCGAGGCGGCAGCACCTTGCGGCGGCAGCCCGACAAGACCGGGCGTGCGGGCGGCATCGGCCGCGGCGTCCTTCGCCGTCGACGGCTTCGCCTTGGCGAGAAACGGGATCGGCGTGCGGTTGAGATAGAAGGCGACGCCGAGCGCGATGCCGAGACCGAGCACGAGGCCGACGAACACGCCGAGCAGGAACCCGCCGCGGGCGCGGCTTCTGGACACGGTCTTGGCAGGCTTGCGCATCACATCTTCTCCGGCGCGCGCACGCCGAGCAGCGCCAGGCCGTTGGCCAGGGTCTGGCGCACCGCCGCGCACAGGGCGAGGCGCGAAGTCCGCAGGGGCGCGTCCTCGACGAGAATTCGCTCGCCATTATAGTAGCTGTGAAACTCCGCCGCGAGCTCGCGCAGATAGAACGCGATCGCATGCGGCGCGAGTTCGCGCGCCGCGCTCTGCACCAGCTCCGGAAATTCCGCGACGCGCTGCGCCAGCGCGAGTTCGCGCTCCAGCGCGAGCGGCGCCAGCGATGCGCCTTTCAGGAGCGCCGGGTCGCCGCCCCATTGCGCGAACACGCTGCACACGCGCGCGTGCGCGTACTGGACGTAGTAGACCGGGTTGTCGGCGGATTCGCTCTTGGCGAGATCGAGATCGAACTCGAGGTGCTGATCGGATTTGCGCAGCACATAGAAAAAACGCGCCGCGTCCTCGCCGACTTCGCGCCGGAGCTCGCGCAACGTGATGAATTCCCCGGAGCGCTTGCCCATCGCCACCTTTTCGCCGCCCCGGTACAGGACCGCGAACTGGTAAAGCGCCACCATGAAGCGCTCGGCGGGCAGGCCAAGCGCCTGCAGGGCGGCCTTTACCCGCGCCACGTACCCGTGGTGATCGGCGCCCCAGACGTCGATCAGGCGGCCGTAGCCGCGCGCGAATTTGTCGGCGTGATACGCGATGTCGGAAGCGAAGTAGGTGTACTGGCCGTTTTCCCGGCGCACCACGCGGTCTTTTTCGTCGCCGAACGCGCTCGAGCGGAACCAGAGCGCGCCCTCCTTTTCGTACAGATGCCCGCGCCCGGCGAGTTGCGCGACCGTCTGCTCGACCCGCCCGGAGTCGTACAGCGACTGCTCGGAGAACCAGCGCTCGAAGGTGACGCGAAAGCCCGCGAGGTCGTCGCGCTGATCGGCGAGCATGGCGGAAAGCGCAGCGCCGTGAATCGCCCGCCAGTCCCCCGCGAGCAGTTCTTTCGCGCGTGCGATCAGCGCATCGAGCGCCGCATCGGGGTCGTCTTCGGGCCGCTCTCGGGGCAGGAGCGCCGCGTCGCGCGCCAGTTGCGCGCCGTGCGTCCGCGCCAGCTGCGACGCGATCTCGCGCACATAATCGCCGCGATAGCCGTCCTCGGGAAACGCCACCTCTTCGCCGCGCGCCTGAAGGTAGCGCAGCCAGACCGAAAGCGCGAGGATATCCATCTGGCGGCCGGCATCGTTGACGTAGAACTCGCGCTCGACCTCGTGCCCGGCGAAGGCGAGCAGGTTGGCGAGGCTCGCGCCGTAGGCCGCGCAGCGCCCATGGCCGACGTGCAGCGGGCCGGTGGGATTGGCCGATACGAATTCCACCTGGATGCGCTCCACGGGCTGCGGGCGTCCGCGGCCGAATTCCGCCCCCTCGGCAAGCGCACGCGCGATTGCAGCATGCTTCGCGCGCGGCGCAAGCCGCAGGTTGATGAACCCGGGGCCTGCCACCTGTGCCTCGTGCACATAACCCTCCGCGAAGGCGGGCAGCGTGCGCAGCGCCGCGACCACGCTTGCCGCGAGCTCGCGCGGGTTCTTGCGCAGCCGCTTGCCGAGCTGAAGCGCGAGATTGCAGGCGATGTCGCCGTGCGACGGCTCGCGCGGCCGCTCGAGCACGATCTCGACGCCCGCGGCGTCCGGCGCCACCTGCGCGAGCGCGTCGCGCAGGAGCGCCGCGACATGAGCTTTGATGTCCATGGAAAAGGGCGCGGATTATAAACCCCGGGCCCGGATCCCGATCGCAGCGGGAAACCGGCGCGTGTCAGGCGAACTCGATCGGATCCACGTCCAGATGCCAGCGTGCGTTCGCTCGCGGCTCGCCCTGCAGCGCCTGGCGCAGCTCGCGAACATACCCCTGCAATGCCGGACGCGATGCCGATTGCATCAGCAGCTGCGCACGCTCGAGCCCCGCGCGCCGCGTGATCACGAGCGGCACCGGGTCGTACACCCGCACCGATGCGGGCACCGGCAGGCGGGTCTTTGCGCGGCGCAGGAAGCCGAGTGCCGCGCCGAGCTTTGTTGCTTCCGCGCGCAGCGCCACCTCGAATACGAATGGCGGAAAACCGCTTGCCTTGCGCTCGGCGAGCTGCGAGGCGGCGAATCCGGCAAAGTCGTGGCGCTCCAGCGCGGCGAAGAGCGGATGACCGGGATAGCGGGTCTGGATCCGGACTTCGCCCGGCTCCTCGCGCCGCCCGGCACGGCCGGAAACCTGCGCCAGCGTGGCGAACAGCCGCTCGGCGGCGCGATAGTCGGTGGAAACCAGTGCCGTGTCGGCATTGAGCACGCACACCAGCGTCAGGAGCGGAAAATCGTGCCCCTTCGCGAGCAGCTGGGTCCCGACCAGCAGATCGGCCTCGCCACGGCTCACTGCGTCCAGCGTGCGCGAGAGCTCGGCGCGCCGCCGCGCGCTGTCGCGGTCGATGCGCACGATGCGGGCCGACGGAAACAGCGCGGCGAGCGTTTCCTGGACGCGCTGCGTGCCGCGCCCGAGCGGACGCAGGTCGGCGTTGCCGCACGTCGGGCAATGGCGCGGTATCGCGGCCTCCGCGCCGCAATGGTGGCAGCGCAGGCGCCGGTCCACAGCGTGCAAGACGAGTCTCGCGGTGCAGCGCGTGCAGCCGGCCGCCCAGCCGCAGGCGCCGCACGCGAGTACCGGTGCATAACCGCGCCGGTTGATGAACACCAGACTTTGCTCGCGGCGCGCAAGGCGTTCGCCAATTCCCTCCACGACGGCGCGCGCCAGTCCCTGGTGCAGGACCTCGGGGCGCAGATCGATGGTGCGGACCGACGGGAGCCGCGAGCCGGGCACGGCGCGCTCGGGAAGTTCGATCCTCTGGTAGCGCCCGAGCAGGCAGTTGTGCCAGGTTTCGAGTGCGGGCGTGGCGGTTCCCAGGACCACAGTGCACCGAGCGAGCTTGGCGCGCGCGACCGCTGTGTCGCGCCCGGAGTAGCGCAGGCCTTCCTGCTGCTTGAACGACGTGTCGTGCTCCTCGTCGACGACGACGAGGGCAAGGCACGGTAGCGGCGTGAGCACCGCCAGCCGCGTTCCCAGAACGATGCCGGCCTGTCCGCTCGCGGCGGCGAGCCAGGCGGAGGTGCGGGCGATGTCCCGCAGGCCGCTGTGCAGCACCGCGATGCAGGTCTCGGGAAAAGCGGCCCGAATCCGCGCTTCGAGTTGCGGCGTGAGGCTGATTTCCGGAACCAGGACGAGCGCCTGCCCGCCGCGCCTGAGCGCTTCGGCAGCGAGCTGCAGGTACACCTCGGTCTTGCCGCTTCCGGTCACGCCGTGCAGCAGAAAGACGGCAAAGGATCCGAGCGCGCCCGCGATCCGTTCCACGGCACGCGCCTGCGCTTCGGACGGCGAATGCCGAGGGACAAATCGCGTCCCGGAAGCCTCTGCCGCGGCCGCGCTGCGGCTTCGCTTCGGCAACGGCCTGAGCGATCGCAGGCGCGGCGGCAGCGCCTCCACCATTGTTTCGCCGATCGGTCTTTGGTAGTAGGCGGCGACAAAGCGCATCAACTCCAGCCATTGCGGCGAGAGCCGCGGCGCGTCGGACAATATCCGCGCGATCGGTCGGAGCCGCGCGGAGTCGATCTTGCTGCCGGTCGCGGTCTCTACCGCGATTCCTACGCGCTGGCGATTGCCGAACGGGACTGCGAGGCGGTCGCCCGGCTGCGGGTCGAGCGCATCCGGCACCAGATAATCGAACAGCCGATCGAGCGGAACATCGAGCGCGACGCGCACGATCCTCATCGCGCCTGCGAAACCGCATTTCCCGGTGCAGTTTTTCTTACGAACTGCAACGGGTTAGTTCCTGGACTTCAGTTTCCGCATCGGATTATGCAGCGTACCTGTTGCTGCAAAAGGTCATTTTCTGCGGATGCAAATGCGTGTGGATAAATTTGTGGACAATCGCCCGCCCCAATCCGCTGTTATTCACAAATCGGCCGGGCGTTCCGGCCCTTCTCTCTGGGGAGAGCCTCTTTTTCATTCATTCTCATCTGGTTACCTCGCATTCGGGGCCTGCGCACAGCCTGTAGAGGCGTCTCGTACGCTGCGAGCGACATTGTGAATAAGTCCTTCGCATCTGGCGTCCTCCGGAGGCTACCGATCCGTGCCGCTGCGGAGGCGTTTACTGTAAGTGCGCACTTCGTCCACGAGCACCGATACCGAATCGACCGCGGTCTGCGGCGCGATCCCGTGCCCCAGGTTGAACACATGTCCGGGCGCGGGTCCGAACGCATCGAGTACCTTGCGCGCTTCCTTGCGGATTTGCTCTGCTGGCGCATGCAGGACCGCAGGATCGAGGTTGCCCTGCAGCGCGACGCGACCACCGAGCCGCTTTCGCGCTTCGGCGAGGTCGGTGCTCCAATCCAGCCCAAGCGCGTCGCAGCCGCACGATGCCATTGCCTCCAGCCATTGACCACCTCCCTTGGTGAACAGGATGGCCGGAACGCGCCGCCCCTCGCTTTGACGCGTCAAGCCCGCGAACACGCGGCGCGAATAGGCAAGAGAGAATTCCTCGTAACCGGCGGCGCTCAGGTTCCCGCCCCAGGTATCGAACAGCATCACCGCCTGTACCCCCGCCTCGATCTGTGCGTTCAGGTAGTCGGTGACTGCCGTGGCATTGACTTCCAGAATCCGGTGCAGCAGATCCGGCCGCCCGTAGAGCATCGATTTGAGCGTGTGGAAATCGTCGCTTCCCGCGCCCTCGACCATGTAGCAGGCGAGCGTATAGGGACTTCCTGCAAAGCCGATCAGCGGAACACGCCCGGCGAGCGCACGCCGGATTTCCCGCACCGCGTCGGTGACGTAGCTCAACTCGGCAGCCGGATCGGGTGCAGCCAATCGCCGGATCGCCGTCTCGTCGCGCAGCGGATGCGCGAAGCGTGGGCCCTCGCCCTCGGCGAAGGACAGACCCAGCCCCATCGCGTCCGGGACCGTCAGGATGTCGGAAAACAGGATTGCCGCGTCGAGCGCATAGCGCTCCAGCGGCTGCAGCGTCACTTCGCAGGCAAGCGCCGGCGTCTTGGCAAGCGCGAGAAAACTTCCGGCACGCGCGCGGGTGCGGTTGTACTCGGGAAGGTAGCGCCCGGCCTGGCGCATCAGCCAGATTGGCGTGTAATCGACCGGCTCGCGCGCGAGCGCCCGCAGGAGCGCGTCATTTTGCAGCGCGCTCACGCGAGCAGCGTTCGGATCGTCGACCACTGCGAAGCGCTGACAGGCGTGATCGAAAGCCGGTTTCCCGGGCGAAGCACCCACATGCGGGCGAGCTTGCGGTGGGCGCGTAATTGCGCGAGCGGCAGGAACCGCGTCTTGCGCAGCGCGCGCACATCGACGCAGAACCAGCGCGGCGCGGCGCGCGAAGCCTTGGGGTCGTAGTAAGCGCTTTGGCGATCGAACTGGGCCGGGTCCGGATAGGCCGCCGAGGCAACTTCCGCGAGGCCCGCGACGCCGGGATCGGGGCAGCCGGAGTGGTAATAGAGCACGCCGTCACCGATCCGCATCCGGTCGCGCAGGAAATTTCGTGCCTGATAATTGCGTACGCCGGTCCACGGAGTGATGCGGCCCGGCGCGGCGAGCACATCGTCGATCGAGCACTCGTCCGGCTCCGACTTCATCAACCAGTAGTTCACGCAGTGGTTTTCCCGAACGTTGGCATTGCGGTGCGGCACGCAGTGACACACCGCAATGCATCGTAGTACTGATGGGTGCCCCCCGCTCGTGCCGGTGGGCTCGGCTCCCGAACCCTGCCAAACAGGGTGGTTGCTTTCCGGTCACATCAGGTTCGTCCGTCACGCCTGGCGTGGGACGATCACAACAGTGACGCTTGGGGCCGCAACCTCAGGAAGCTATCGGTTCGGAAAATTTGAGCCCTGTCGAACACAGCAGGGGACCAGGAACAATCTAAAACAGCTTTTCCTGCCTGGCGAGCACGCTGTCGAGCTTTGCCTCGATCGCAACGATTCTACGCTTCGCCTCACCGATGTCAAAGCCGCCGAACTTGGTGGTGAGCAGTTCATGCGCGATGTTGAGCGCAGCCATGACTGCGATGCGTTCGGTGCCGCTGACTTTTCCCGCCTTGCGAATCTCGCTCATCTTGCCGTCGAGATAGGCGGCCGTGCGCAGCAACGCTTCGCGCTCGCCTTCCTCGCAGGCGACACGGTAGGAGCGTCCGAGAATCGTTACGTCGATGGTCTTCGCGCCGTCGCTCATCGCGGCGTCAATCCGGCAGCCGCTCGATCAGCCGCTCGAGCTTCGCCTTGGCCGAGTCGATGCGCTCGTTCAGGCGCCTGGCGTCGCCCTGCGCCGAGGCGAGCTGCTGGCGCAACTCGACGTTTTCCGCGCGCAGCCGATCGCACAGGCTGACGATCTGCGCGACCTTCGCTTCGAGCGATGCGAACTCGGCCTCCACGGTCGCACAATATGTTGCAAATCCGCCGCACCGTCAAGAAATAACGGGCGTTTCTGAATGTGTTTCCTGACTTGGCGGCGCGGGCGCGGACGCCGCTATAATGAGCGCGTTGCACGCTGCAAGGTGTCCCCGCGGGAAATCCGTTCCCCGGGGATGAAACGGGAAACAGGTGCGCGGTCCCGCAAGAGCAGGGACGCGGCAAATCCTGTACTGCCCCCGCAACGGTAGGCGAGAGGGTGCACATGCCCGGCCACTGCGACGCTTTGCTCGCGGGAAGGCCGTGCACCCGGCGGAGTCGTTCCGTCCGCTCGCGAGTCCGGAGACCGGCCTTGGAGCAGAACGTGAACCGACTTGCGGCGTCGGGGACGACGCCAGAGGAGGACCGTCATGCGCCCTGCCGTTACCGGACCCATCGCCGCGGTTGCGGTCGCGATCGCGCTCGCCGCGTCGCCTCCGCCCGCGCAGGGCGAAGACGCAGTAGTGGTGGAGGCGACGCGCTTTCCGGAACCGGTGCACCGCCTGCCCGCCAGCGTGACCGTACTGGGCGCCGAGGACATCGCCGCAAGCGCGGCGCGCACGCTTCCCGAGCTGCTTTCCCGGCAGGTCGGCGTCGCGACGCGGGATTTCTTCGGCAACAACGCCGCCGTCACGGGCGTGGACTTGCGCGGCTTCGGGGTGACCGGGCCGCAGAACACGCTCATCCTGCTCGACGGACGGCGCATCACCGACATCGACCTCACCAGCGTGCAGTGGGCCGCGTTTCCGCTCGCCGGCATCGAGCGCATCGAGATCCTGCGCGGAGCGGGAGCGGTGCTGTACGGCGACGGCGCAACGGCGGGGGTCATCAACATCGTGACGCGCTCGCCGCTCAAGCTGGGCAAGGCGCTCGAGGCGTTCGGTCGCGCCGCCACGTTCGACACGCACGAGGGGCAGCTCTACGCGAGCGCCGCGCAGGGAAATTTCGGCGTCAACGCCTCGGTGTACGGCTACGCCTCGAATGGTTACCGCGTCAACAACCGCAACGAGCAGCAGAACAACACGCTCAACCTGCGCTGGGGGCCGGGCGATACCCTGATCGATCTTCGCCTGGGGACCGACCGGCAGGACCTGCGCCTGCCCGGTGCGCGGCGCGTGCAGCCTTCGATCGGGCTGGACGAATACGCCTCTGACCGGCGCGGCGCGCAGACGCCGCTCGATTTCGCGAGCCGCGATGGCGCGCGCGCCGGCTTGACCCTCGGGCACCGGCGGCACGAGGCCGATTTTTCGCTTGGCGTCGATTGGCGGCGAAAGGACCAGCGCTCGTACTTCGACCAGAGCGGATTCCCGGTTGCGCGCGCCGACGCGCTGGAGCTGCTCTCGCTCACCCCGCGCGCGCGGATTCCGTTCCTCCTTGCCGGAATGGCACATCGGCTCACCCTGGGCGCCGACTGGAACGCGTGGCGCTACGACTCGCGCCGCTCCGACACGCCGGAAAACAGCGCGCGGCCGATCAACCGGGTTCGCGTGTCGCAGGATGCGCGCGCGCTGTACCTGCAGGACACGGTGGCGCTCGGGCGCGCAAGCCAGATCGTGGCGGGCTGGCGCAGCGAGCGCGTGAAATTCGACGCCAGCGACGCGCTCGATCCCACCGCGCCCGGCTTTTTCTTCCACACGGCGGCGCCGGCCGTGCAGCAGACCCAGCGCGAGCGCGCCTGGGAATTGGGCCTGCGCCACGCAATTTCCGCGACCTGGGCTGCGTTCGTGCGCACCGGGCGCAGCTTCCGCTTCGTCAACGTCGACGAGCTGTACGAGAACGACGCCTTTTTCAACGCCGAGTTCCAGATCCTGCGCCCGCAGCGCGCGCGCAGCCACGAGGCCGGCGCCGAATGGCGGGGCAGGGCGCTCGCGCTGCGCGGCGCGCTGTTCCGCACCGACGTGACGGACGAGATCCATCTCGATCCGTTCACCAGCGGCGTGGGCAACACCAACCTGCCGCCCGCGCGCCGCCAGGGCATGGAACTCGAGGGGCACTGGAACGCAACGCGCGCGCTGCGGCTGCAGACCGCCTACGCCTACACCGATGCGCGCTACCGGGGAGGCATCCTTGCCGGCAGCCCGTTTGCGATTGCTACCGGCATGGATGTGGCGGGCCGAACAGTGCCTCTCGTACCCCGGCACAAGCTGAACGTTTCGTTTTCCTGGGATCTCGCGGCGGAGACGCGCCTGTCCGGCGCCTTCACCGCCGTGAGCCGCCAGTACATGGACAACGACGAGCCGAACACGCTCGGGGCGCGGATTCCGGGCTACGGCGTCGCGGACCTGAAGATCGCGCGGCAGTTTCGCTGGGGCCGGCTTGCGGTTGCGGTGAATAACGTGTTCGATCGGCACTACTACACCTACGCCGTGCGCAGCGCGTTCGTCGCCGATCGCTATTCGGTGTACCCGCTCCCGGGTCGCACGCTCGGGCTCACGGCCGAAGTGCGGCTCGACTGAGGCCCCAACGCGCGTCGGCCGGGCGGACGCGCGCGCGAGCCGGGTGGTGTATCTTCGCTGCGTGCGCATCGCGCTGGTCAGGCAACGCTACACACCCTTCGGCGGCGCGGAGCGCTTCATCGAATACGCGCTCACCGCGCTGGAGCGCGGCGGCGCCGAGGTCACGCTGATCGCGCGCGAATGGCGCGAGGCGAGCGCGCGCCGCGTGCTGCGGGTCGATCCGCCGTATCTCGGCAACCTGTGGCGCGACGCGGGATTCGCGCGCGCCGCGCGCGCCGCCTGGCGCCGCGAGCGCTTCGACCTGGTGCAGTCGCACGAGCGCATTCCCGGCTGCGACGTGTACCGCGCCGGGGACGGCGTGCACCGGCAATGGCTGGAGTACCGCCTTGCGCGCGCAAGCTCCTGGGAACGGCTGCGGGTACGCGCCAACCCGTACCATCGCTACACGTGCTGGGCCGAGCGGCGGCTGTTCGAGCATCCCCGCCTGCGCGCGGTGATCTGCAATTCGCGCATGGTGCGGGAGGACATCCTGCGGCATTTCCGCGTCGCGCCGGAGAAGCTCCACGTGATCCACAACGGGGTCGACCTGCAGCATTTCCATCCGGAACGCCGCAACGCGCTGCGCGCGCAGGCGCGCTCGGCGCTCGGCGCCGGTCCAGAGGACGCGCTGTTTGTCTTCGTGGGATCGGGCTTCGAGCGCAAGGGACTTGGCTGCGCCATCGACGCGCTCGCGCGGGCGGGCAATGCGCGGCTGCGTCTTGCGGCGGCCGGGCGGGACCGCGCAGCGGCGCGGTTTGCGGAACGCGCGCGCGCGGCAGGCGTCGGCGAGCGGCTGCGCCTCCTCGGTGGCGTGCAGGACGTTCGCCCGCTCTACGCCGCCGCGGATTGCTTTATCCTTCCCACCCTCTACGACCCGTTTCCGAACGCCGCGCTCGAAGCGCTCGCGATGGGTGTGCCGGTGATCGTCGGCCGCCACTGCGGAGTAGCCGAGCTGGTGCGCGAGGGTGAGAACGGCTGGATCTGCGAGCCGGGCGATGCGCCGGGGCTGGCGGCGATCCTGCGTGCCGCGGCGCAGCCGGCGCGGACCGCGGGCATGCTCGCCGCGGCGCGCGCCAGCGCGGAGCGCTTGGGCATCGACGACATGGCGAAAAAGCTGTCCGACCTCTACAGCACGCTCGGTTCGCACGCGGCATGAGCACAGCGGAACCCGCGAGCCACGAGCTCTATCTGAGACTGCTCTCGTATGTGCGGCCGCACGCGACGCCGTTCGGCATCGCCGTGCTCTGCATGATCGCCGCGGCGGTCACCGAACCGCTCTTTCCGGCGCTGATGAAGCCGCTCCTCGACGGCGGGTTCGCCGCCGGCCAGCGACCCGTCTGGCCGCCGATCGTGTTTGCCGCGCTGCTCGTGGCGATCTTCGTGCTGCGCGGCTTTCTCACCCTGGTCTCCTCGTACTTCCTCGCCTGGGTCTCGAACCGCGTGGTCCTCGATCTGCGCGGCGCGATGTTTGCGCGCCTGGTGCGCATGCCGACCGCGTTCTACGACGATCAGTCCTCGGGGGCGCTCCTGTCGAGGATCGCCTACGACGTGAACGGCGTCACCTCGGCCGCAACCACCGTTCTCACGGTGGCGGTCAAGGATTCGGTGGCGGCGCTGGCGCTGCTGGCGTGGCTGTTCTGGCTCAACTGGAAGCTGACGCTGATCGCGCTCGCCGCGGTGCCGCTGATCGCGCTCACGATGCGCCTGTTCTCGCGCCGGTTGCGGCGCATGGCGCGCGAGGCGCAGTACGCGATGGGCGAGCTGGTGCACGTGCTCGAGGAGACGATCGAGTGCCACAAGGTCGTCAAGGTGTTCGGCGGCCACGACTACGAGAGCGCGCGCTTCGAGCGCGCGAGCCAGCGCCTGCGCGGCTTCAGCATGCGCCAGACCGTGCCCGCCGCCGCGACCGTTCCGATCACCCAGTTCCTCGCTTCGCTCGCGCTCGCGATCATCGTGTACATCGCGCTCGAGGATTCGCTCGCGAGCCGCACGACCGTGGGCGAGTTCGCTTCCTTCATCACCGCGATGCTGATGCTGCTGGCGCCGCTCAAGCGCCTTACCGACGTGAACGCGCCGCTGCAGCGCGGTCTCGCCGCGGCCGAGAGCGTGTTCGGCCTCATCGATGCGCCGGTCGAGGAGGACCGGGGCGCGGTGAAACTCGAGCGCGCCCGCGGCGAGGTGCGCTACGAGGAGGTGAGCTTCGTCTACCCCACGCGGACCGAGCCCGCGCTCTCGGGCGTCACGCTCACGGTCCGGCCCGGCGAGACGGTGGCGCTGGTGGGCGGCTCGGGCGGGGGCAAGACCACGCTGGTCAATCTGCTGCCGCGGTTCTACTCGCCGACGCGCGGGCGCATCCTGCTCGATGGCCGCGATCTGCAGGAGCTTACGCTCGGGAGCCTGCGCGGCAACCTCGCCCTGGTATCGCAGGACGTGGTGCTCTTCAACGACACCATCCGGGCGAATATCGCCTACGGGAGGATGAGCGGGGCGAGCGAGAAGGAAATCCTTGCCGCCGCCGAGGCCGCGCATGCCATCGAGTTCATCCGCGAAACGCCGCAGGGCCTGCTCACGCTCATCGGCGAGAACGGGCTGCGGCTTTCCGGCGGGCAGCGCCAGCGGCTGGCGATCGCACGCGCCCTGCTCAAGAACGCCCCGCTGCTCATACTCGACGAGGCCACTTCGGCGCTCGACTCGGAGTCGGAACGGCTGGTACAGGCCGCGCTCGAGGTGCTGATGCGCGGCCGCACCACCATCGTCATCGCGCATCGCCTTTCGACGATCGAGCGCGCCGACCGCATCGTGGTGCTCGAACGCGGCCGGATCGTGGAGGCGGGTACGCATGCCGAGCTGCTCGCGCGCGAAGGCGCGTACGCCCGGCTGTATCGCATCCAGTTTGCGACCGGCGGCGGCGAGGCGTCGGTCGCGCGCTCCGGTTCGGCCGCGCATCCGGCGTGAAGCGGCTCTCGATCGTCCACACCGAGTCGTCGCTCGGCTGGGGCGGACAGGAGATCCGGATCCTCTGCGAGTCGCAGGGCTTCATCCGGCGCGGGCACGAGGCGCGAATTCTCTGTCCAGGCGAGGCGCGCATCCACGCCGAGGCCCCCGCCTGGGGCGTGCCGGCGGTGGCGCTGCCGATCGCGCGAAAGCGTCTCGCCGGCCTGCGCGCGCTCGCGGGCTGGTTCGGCGCGAACCGCTGCGATGTCGTCAATACCCACAGCTCGACCGACTCGTGGCTGACCGCGCTCGCCCTTGCCATGCACAGACGGCGCATTCCGGTGGTCCGCACGCGCCACATTTCGGCGGCCGTGCCGCGCAACCCGCTCTCGCGCTGGTTGTACGAGCGCGCGGCGACGCGAATCGTCACGACCGGCGAAGCGCTCAAGCGCCAGCTGGTGGAAGTGAACGGATTTTCTCCCGCCCGCATCGTATCGGTGCCGACCGGCATCGATGCGGCGCGCTTTCGTCCCGGCAACCAGGCGGCGGCGCGTGCGGCGCTCGGGCTGGGCGCGGAGCGAACACTGGTCGGAATCGTCGCGACGCTGCGGAGCTGGAAGGGGCATCGCACTCTGCTCGAAGCGATGGCGCTCCTGCCGCCGAGCATTGCGCTGATCGTTGTCGGCGACGGTCCGCAGCGCGCGCTGCTGGAACGGCAGATCGGCGAGCTCGCCCTGGGTGAACGCGTGCTCATGGCGGGAAACCAGGCCGACGTGCTGCCCTGGCTGCACGCGCTGGATGTCTTCGCGCTGCCGTCATACGCGAACGAGGGCGTACCGCAGGCGCTGGTGCAGGCGATGCTGTGCGGCCTGCCCTGCGTGACGACGCTGGCGGGGAGCATTTCGGAGCTCGCGACGCACGAGGCGAGCGCGCTTGTCGTGCCGCCGAGAGACGCGGAGGCGCTCGCCGCGGCGATCCTGCGCCTCACCGAGGACCCTGGGCTGCGGCGCGATCTGGGCGAGGCCGCGCGCAGGCACTGCGCCGAGAATTTCACCTACGAGCGCATGCTCGATCGCATGGAG
>CAZXAR010000047.1:0-21735 GCA_964638135.1 uncultured Enterobacteriaceae bacterium
TCTCGACCTTGTCCTTGCCGAGGTCGGTCTGGACGTTGCGCGCGTTGTTGAGCGCCAGGTTCCACTTCGCCGGATCGTTGTCGCTCACCTGGAGAACCAGCTTCTGCTTCGGACCGTCGGCGGCGAGGGCGCCGGTCGTCGCGTTGAGTGCGCTCAGGCCAAGAACGGCGGCCAGCGCGGCGGTCGCAAATCCCTGTTTCATCATGTCTCCTGTCTCCTCTGGAAATACGGGCCGCGGCGCGGACCGTAACCCTTCGACGGGCCGGCCGCCGTCTTTATTCCATCAGCGGCGTGGAATAATCGGGCTTCCTGGCGCGTCACCTTGACGATGGGGTTCAGAGCGCTCTTCCGGCCGGCGGCGGAGTTCCGCAAGCGAATCGAGGCAAGCCGCGAGGCGCTGTACCGGCTCGCCTATTCGTGGTGCCACGACGCGGCGCTCGCGGACGACCTGGTCCAGGATGCGATGGTCAAGGCGCTCGACCGGGCGCAGCAGTTGCGTGACCCGCAGCGGCTGCGGGGCTGGCTGTGCGCGATCCTTGCAAACGGCTTGCGCGACCACTTCCGGCGCGCTTCCAGGTTCGAGGACGTGGACGAGCTGGACGAGGCAGTCCTGTCACACACCGAAACGCCGGAAAGCGCCCGGGCGAGCGCGCAGCTGGGCAGTCGCGTGCGCTCCGAAGTGGCGCGGCTGCCGCTCGGCCAGCGCCAGGTGCTGACGCTGGTCGATCTCGAGGGCTGCAGCTACGCCGAAGTGAGCGAGATTCTGGCGGTGCCGATCGGCACCGTGATGAGCCGGCTGTGCCGTGCCCGGGCGACGCTGCGCGAGCGCCTGATCGATGCGGCGCCGGAAGGCGAAGGAAAGATGAGGCTGGTGCGATGAAAACCAAGACCGATGTGACACCTGAAATGCAGAGCGCGTTTGTCGATGGCGAGCTCGGTGCGGGGGAATGGGCGCGCATGGCCGAGCGCATGCGCGCGGACGACGATCTGCGCAGAGCCGTGTGCGACGCGCGGATGCTCAAGGACCTGGTGCGCCAGGCCTACAGCGCACCGCCGCGGCCGCGGTATCGCGGCGCGGGCCGGCATGGGGCGGGCTGGATGGCGATCGCCGCACTGTGCCTGCTCAGCGCAGGCGCGGGCTGGCTTGGCGGTGAGTTCATGGCCCCCAAGGCGCCGGAGATCGATGCCCGCCTGCTGGCACAGGGCGCGCTCGCCGATCTGCCGGGCGACAGGATCCTGGTCCACATCGGCGGATCGGACAGCACCGCCATCGGCACGGCGCTCGACGAGGTCGAGCGCGCCCTTGCCGCCGCTCGCCGCGCGGCGCGGCCGCTCCAGATCGAGATCGTGGCGAACAGCGCAGGGATCGACCTGCTGCGCGCTGCCGCGTCGCCGTTTCCCGATCGTGTGGCGCAGCTTCGCGCCGCGTATGCCAATCTCCGGTTCGTCGCCTGCAACCAGACGATGGATGGCCTGCAGCGGCGCGGCGCCGATGTGGCTTTGCTACCCGGAGTCGAGGTCGCTCCCTCCGCGGTGGAGCAGGTCGTCAAGCGCCTGCGAGACGGCTGGACCTACGTGCGCGTCTGAGTCCGGCGCCCGGCCGAGCATGCGGCCGAGGGTGGCGCGCATGCGCTCGTAGTGGGTGCCCGGCCAGTAGATGCGGCCGCAGCCCGCGCAGCGGCGAAAGACGGTGTAGTGCTCGAGATTCGCCTCCGGTGCATAGGCCTGCGCTTCGCGCGCACTCGCGGGTTCCAGGGCCGCATTGCAGCGCAGGCATAGCGTGAACGGTCGTGCATTGGCCGCAAGGTCGAAGCGCAGCGCGACCTCCTGCAACTGGGCCTCGGCCTTGCGCTCGTGCACGTAGCAGCCGAAGGCGATCTCCCGGCACTTGAGCAGTTCGCGGTCGCGCGTGAGCACGATGCGCCACTCGTCGTGTGCCAGCCGCCGAATCTCGGCGTCGAGAAGGGCGTTGCGGTGCAGCGTATCGAAGCCGAGCATGCGCATGAAGCGGGCAAGCCCCCCGAGGTGCGCATCGGCGACGAAGCGCCGCTCGACTCCCGGGAGCAGTTCGGCCGCCCCCGGCCAGGGAAACACCTCGATCCGGTCACCCTCGCGCACGATGCGGTCCAGGGTCGCCGGGCTGCCGTTCACCTGCAGCCGTCCCACCTCGGTATGGGGGGCGCCCAGCGCCTCCACCGCATTCTTGAGCGTCGCGGCGCGGGCGCAGGGGTATGCGAATTCCCGGTCCCGCTGCTCGCGCGGGAGAAAGGCGCCCAGAGGGCCGTGGAAGCGGAAATGCGCGGTCGAATTCAACCGATTTGGGTGATGGACGTTAATCCGTTCATGTGAGTGTATAGGCGCGGCGCCCGGTTCGACCGACAGGCATGCGGTTCCTGAAAAGAATCCTCTTCACCTTGCTCTCGCGCAAGGAGGCGCGCGGCGCGGGGTATGGCTCGGAAGTACTGTTTGCGGGCTGGGTCGAGCTGCCGGCCGCGTTCCGCGCCCTGCTGCGGCGGCCCGGCGGGCCGCGCAAGCCCGGCTCGGCCTGAATCCCCGGGGCAATTCAGGCAGGTCAGGGCAGCACCGCGGGCGATTCGATCTTCATTCCCCGTGGCGCCAGAGCGCCGGCGGCGGCACAGGCTTTACATTTCTTTACGCAGGCGAGAAAAACGGGTTACACCTTCCGGCCAGACTGGGCGCACCGAATTCCCGGTACGAACTCTCAGGAAAGGAGTGGTCATGGACGATACGAGCAGGCGCCGGTTTTTCCGCCGCGCGACGTTGGCGACGCTGATCGGCGCCTTGGCGGCGGGACCGGGCGGCAAAGCCTGGGCGCATGGCGGGCACCGCGGCTGGCACCGCGGCGGCGGGTTCCTCGGCGGGCCGCTCGATCCGGCCGCGCTCGACGAGCGCATCGAGCGCATGGTGAAGCACTTCGCGGTCGAGGTGGATGCGACCGCCGAGCAGAAGGCGAAACTCGGCGAGATCGCGAAGGCCGCGGCACGCGAGCTGCAACCGCTGCGCCAGAAGATGTTCGAAGCGCGCAAGCGCGGCATCGAACTGCTCGCCGCGCCGACGATCGACCGTGCGGCGATCGAACGTCTGCGCGCCGAGCAGATCCAGACCGCAGACGCCGCCTCACGGCGCCTGTCGCAGGCGCTTGCCGACACCGCCGAAGTGCTCACGCTCGAGCAGAGAAAGCAGCTTGCCGAGCGCTTCCAGCGCAGGCACGTCCGGCGCCGCGGCTAAACTGGGAGGATGGCGGCGCGCATCCTGCTGATCGAAGACGACGCCCGCCTCGCCGGGATGCTCCGCGAGTACCTGAGCGGGGCCGGCTTTCGCGTGGCGGTGGAGGGGCGCGGCGAGGCCGGGATCGACAGGCTCCGGCGCGAGCCGTTCGACGCCCTGGTGCTCGACCTGATGCTTCCCGACATCGACGGGCTCGAAGTCTGCCGGCAGGTGCGCGCGAGGAACGACGTCCCGATCCTCATGCTCACGGCGCGCGGCGATGCCGCCGACCGGATCGTCGGCCTGGAGATCGGCGCCGACGACTACCTGCCGAAACCGTTCGAGCCGCGCGAGCTGCTGGCGCGCCTGAAGGCGGTGCTCAGGCGGGGCAGGGCGCCTGCGAAGACTGCGTTGCTGCGCTTCGGGCGGCTCGAAGTCGACCGCGACGCGCGTCACGTGCGGGTCGATGGCCGCAAGCGCGAGCTCACCAGCTTCCAGTTCGCGCTGCTCGTCGCCTTCGCCGAGAACGCGGGACGCGTGCTTTCGCGCGATCAGCTCATGGACTTCGTCAAGGGCGAATCGATCGACGCCTTCGACCGCTCGATCGACGTGCACGTGTCGCGCATCCGCGCGGCGATCGAGGACGATCCGAAAAAGCCGCGCCGAATTCTCACCGTGCGCGGCGCGGGCTACGTGTTTTCGCGGGCGCAGGATTCGTGAAGCGCCTGTACCTGCAGATCTATCTCACGGTCGTCGCGAGCCTGGTTGCGTTCGCCCTGATCGCGGGCGCGCTGTGGTGGATCTTCGTCGAGCAGGTCGCGCCGCGCCACCCGGTGGAGGTTGCGGCCGAACTCGCGCAGTCGGTGCTGCCCGATGCGGACGCGCCGCGCGAGGCGCAGCAGGCCGCGCTCGAAGAGCTCGCGGCCCGGATGCGCTCCAACGCAACGCTGTACGCGGCCGACCGGACGCCGATCGCCCGCGTCGGGCGAATGCTCCCGCCGCCCGATCCGGGGCGCGAGCGAAGCGGTCTCATGCGCCGCACCGACGGGCCGCCAGCATGGGCGGTACGCCTTGCCGACGGGCGCTGGCTGGTGGCGCGGGTGCCGCGCGACTATTGGCGCGCGCGCCGGCCCGGGCCGCTATTGATCCTCGCACTCATCGCGCTCGCCGTGGGGGTCGGCGCGTACCCGGTGGTGCGGCGCGTCACCCGCCGGCTCGAAAACCTGAAATCGGGCGTCGATGCGCTCGGCTCGGGAGAGCTTTCGGCGCGCGTGCGGGTCGAGGGGCGCGACGAAGTGGCGCGGCTCGCCGAGAGCTTCAATCGGGCGGCGGCGCGGATCGAGCAACTGGTCAGCGCGCACAAGGCGCTTCTTGCGAACGCCTCGCACGAGTTGCGCACGCCGCTTGCGCGCATCCGGATGGCAGTGGAATTGATGAAGGAAAACGCCGACCCGGCGCGCAAGGCCGAACTCGAGCGCGACATCGCCGAACTGGACGTGCTGATCGAGGAGATCCTGCTTGCGAGCCGGCTTGGCGCTGCGCCCGGTCTTGACCGCGCCGAGGCGGTGGACCTGCTTGCGCTCGCGGCGGAGGAATGCGCGCGCTACCAGGAGGCGGAACTCGACGGCCAGCCGGTGAGCGTGCGGGGCGACGCGCGGCTCCTGCGCCGCATGATCCGCAACCTGCTCGAAAACGCGAGGCGCCACGGCGCGCCGCCGATCGAGCTTCGCGTGTCCCGCGCGGAGGCGGGCGCCGAGATTGTTATTCGCGATCACGGGTCCGGGGTCCCCGAGGCCGAGCGCGAGAAGGTGTTCGAGCCGTTCTACCGTCGCGCCGGCGCAAGCGAAGGGGCGGGCCTCGGCCTCTCGCTCGTGCGCCAGATCGCGCGCCGGCACGGGGGGGAGGCGCGGCACATCGGTGGCAAGGAAGGATGCTTCTGCGTCACGATGCCGCTGCAGGGGGGTCCCGAATAATTTTGCTATTACATTACTAAAAGCGTAATCTATGAGCATAAATGCAGACCTTGACCGAAAAAGTCTTCAAGCTGGCGCCGCCCGGCGGTTTCTTCGACGAGACGGTCATCCGCAACCTGTTCCCGGGGGCGAGCGATGGCGCGCGCGCGCTGCTGGCGCATCGGGCGAATCAGGCGGGCGAAATTCTGCGCCTCAAACCCGGGCTGTTCGTGCTCGGCGCGCTCTACCGCAAGTCCGAGCCGCACCCGTTTGTGGTGGCGCAAGTAATGCATGCCCCCTCCCATATCAGCCTGGAGTCCGCGCTCGCGCATCACGGTCTGATTCCTGAAGCGGTTTACCAGGTGAGCAGCGTCACCGCGGGGCGCAGCCGGGAGCACACCACGCCGCTGGGCGTGTTCAGTTTCCGTCGCGTGCCGGCACGTGCGCCCCGCGCGGGCGTCGAGGCGGTGGAAGTGGCGCGCGGCGCGTGGGCGTTCGTTGCTTCGCCGCTGCGCGCGATTGCCGACGCGGTTTACCTCGACCGGGAAATTTCCTGGAACCGGAATGGGCTCGGCTACCTGACCGAGTCGCTGCGCATCGAGGAGGAAGATCTGCGATCGCTCTCGTTCGAAGCGCTGGATGATATCCTGGACAGCATTCGAAACCGGCGCGTGCGGGCGTACCTGGAGGGCTTGAAGGAGGCCGTCGAAGATGCCCGGTAGGGTGTTGAGCGCGAGGATCCGCGAGTACGCGCCGGCGAATTCGATCGAGCAGGAGAACGTGTTGCAGGAACTCCTGCAGCACTACGTGCTTGCCAGCCTCTCGCGTGCGGGCCTGTTCGCGCAGGCCATGTTTCACGGCGGCACCTGCCTGCGCATCGCCTACGCGATGAACCGGTTTTCGGAGGACCTCGACTTCCTGCTGAAGAAGCCCGATCCGGATTTCCGCTGGCGGCGCTATCTGGAGTCCGTTCGAAAGGACTGTGACCAGGAAGGCATTTCGTTCGAGGTACAGGACAAGTCCCGAACGGGAACGGCCGTTCGGAAAGCGTTCCTGAAGAGCGATTCGATCGGCACGACCCTGGCGACGGACCTGCCCTTCGAGCGGGTTCGAGACCGCAGGATCCGCATCAAGCTGGAGATCGATACCAATCCGCCCGCCGGTTCGACGTTCGCGACCAGCTACCTCACGTTCCCCGTCACCGCGCCCATGACGACGCAGTCCCTGGAGTCGGGCTTCGCACTAAAACTGCACGCGCTGCTCTGCCGCTCCTACGTCAAGGGCCGCGACTGGTACGACTTCGTCTGGTATGTCGCGCGCAAGACGAGGCCCGAACTGGGCTTGCTGCGCCACGCCTTGCACCAGCAGGGCCCATGGGCCGGAAGACCGATCTCGGTGACCACGCGCTGGGTGCAGGAAAACATGGAGGCGGTCATCCGCCGTATCAATTGGGCCGCGGCGCGGACTGACGTTCAGCGCTTCCTGCCTCTGCGCGAGCAGGAAGGTCTGCGCGCATGGAGCGCCGACTTCTTCCTGCACCAGCTTGCGCGCATGAATGCAGCGTGAACGGCCGGCCGTGGTCGGCCGCTGCCGGGGGACTTGGTACACTGGGCATGGCCCGGTACTCTTGCGCCATGCGACCGGTGAGCAAGCGGATATGACGGATTCTCCAGTCAATCCCGGCCGCCGGCGGTTCCTCGAGGCGGTCGCCGTGTCGGGCCTCGCAACCCTCGGGCCGCTCTCGTCGCCCGCCGCGGCGAAGGAGAGGGTGATCAACGACGTTTCGCGGCTCAATCCGGTGGTGATCGCGGACGAGCGGCTGCCGCGCTCGACCGAGGAGGTGCGGGCGGCGTTGCGCGCGTGGCGCGGCACGGTCTCGGTGGGCGGCGGGCGCTTCAGCATGGGCGGGCAGATCGCGGCGCCGCATTCGCTGCATCTCGACATGCGCGGCATGAACCAGGTGGTGAGCTTCGATGCAGCGCGCCGGGTGATCCGGGTGCAGGCGGGAATGACCTGGCGCGACATCCAGGACGTCATCGACCCCCACGACCTTTCGATCAGGACCATGCAGAGCTACAGCAACTTCACCGTGGGCGGGTCGCTGTCCGTGAATTGCCATGGGCGCTACGTGGGCCGCGGCCCGCTGGTGAACTCGGTGCGCGCTCTGCAGCTCGTGACCGCACGCGCCGAAGTGCTGGAACTCTCGCGCACTCGCGATGCCGAGACCTTCCGCGCGGTGTTTGGAGGCTACGGCGGCCTCGGCGTGGTGACCGAGGTGGAGCTGGAACTGGATCCGAACACGCTGATCGAGCGCGTGGTGCACGACGTGCCGCTCGAGCGGTATCCGGATTTCTACCGCAGTCAGGTGCTCTCCGACGCGCGCATGGTGCTGCACAACGCCTATCTCGCGCCGCCGGGGTTCGACCGGCCCCGCCCGGTGAGCTGGCTCGTTTCCGAGAAGCCGGCCACCGAGCGCGAGCGGCTGGTGCCGCGCGGCCTCGACTACTCCCGGGAGCAGAACTTCTTCTGGGCGATGACCGAGCTGCCGGTGGGGCAGTGGCTGCGCGAGACGGCCGAAAGGCGGCTGCTGGCCGAAGAGAAAATGGTCGTCTGGCGCAACCACGAGGCGAGCAAGGACACCGCCTCGCTCGAGCCGAGAACCCGCGCCGTCTCGACCTACCTGCTGCAGGAGTATTTCATCCCGGTGCAGAATTTCTTCCCGTTCCTGCGGGAGATGGCGCGCATCCTGAACGCGCACCGGGTGAACGCGCTGAACGTGTCGATTCGTCATTCGCCCGCCGACACCCTTTCGCTCCTCACCTGGGCGCCGGCCGAGGTGTTCTCGTTCGTGCTCTTCTACAAGCAGCGCCGCAACCGGCAGGCGAGCGCCGCCGTGAGGGCATGGACGCGCGAGCTCATCGATGCCGCGCTTGCCAGCGGCGGACGCTATTTTTTGCCGTACCGCCTCGATGCGACGCGCGCCCAGTTCGAGCGGGCGTACCCCGAGGCGCGCGCGTTTGCGGCACTCAAGGCGCGCCTCGACCCGGACAACCGGCTGCGGAACCTGCTGTGGGACACCTACTTGTAGCCGGGACCGGTCGCTCGTAGGCTGGCGTTTTCTCGTGGGGGAGGTCCCGTGGCATTCACTCGGCAGATCATTTCGCGCGCTTCGACCGACCGGCTCGAGCACCTGATCGAAGAGCGCCTGCAGCCCGGCTCGGACAAGGCGCGCATCGACCGGCGCATCTGGAACCTGTTCGGGGAAACCTGGGCGGTGCTCTATTCCGATCTCTCCGGTTTTTCGCGCCGGGTCGCGGAGTTCGGCGTCATTCACTTCCTGCAGACGATCTACGAGTCGCACCGGCTGCTCGTGCCGGTGATCCAGTACGGCAACGGCATCCTTCTCAAGACCGAGGGCGACAGCCTGATGGTGATCTACCGCAAGCCCGACGACGCGGTGCGCAGCGCGATCGCCATGCAGCAGTGCTGCCAGCGACACGCCGAGGCGCAGCGGCCCGAGGACCAGGTGCTGCTGTGCATCGGCATCGGCTACGGCGAGGTGCTGCACATCGGCGACGACGACATCTATGGCGCCGAGGTCAACGCCGCCGCCAAGCTGGGCGAGGACACGGCGCGGGCCGACGAGATTCTCGTCACCGGCGCGGTGGCAGGCGCAGTCGCGCTGCCGGAGGGGTGCAGCCTGGAACCCCTGCCCGAGGCGCCGCCGGGCGCCCAAGAAGCCTTCCGCCTGGTCTATCCGCTTGGCCGGCGCGCCGCGCCGAAATAACGCGTATCGCCACCAGCGGCAACGAGGATGAAAGCGAGGATCCTCTGCATCGCCAGCCTGCTGGCGAGCGGCATTGCAGCGGCGCAGCCTCCCCCCTCGGAGGACCTCCCGCCCGCCGGCCGCTCGCTGTTCGACTTCCTCGTGACGACGGAGGAGAACGGTCGCAAGGTGCAGCGCGTGCCCTTCCCCTTCCAGGCGCTGCTCAGTCGAGTCCGGGAGCAGGTGGAAGGCGGGGCCGGCAGCGCCCTGCGCGTGGTCCTCATTCCGATGGGGCGCTCGCTGCAGCGCAACGCAGCGGCTGACGAGACGTTCCGTTATCCGCGCGTGGTTGCGGCAGCGGTCGGCGAGTCCACGGCGCCGGGCGCCGGAATGCAGCTCAAGGACCGTCTCTACCTCGGCTACCACGAGAAGGCGGGCGTACTCGAGGTCATCAGCTACAACGAGGCCGCCGGTCGTTTCGAGTTCCAGGTGGTGAGGGACTACCGCGAGAACGGCAAGCCACGGGTCCTCTATGCCAGCCGGCGCATGTGCCTGGCGTGCCATCAGAACGCGGGGCCGATTTTCTCGCGGCCGCCATGGAACGAGACGAACGCGAATCCCGATCTGCGAAAGCTTCTGCACGAGCAGAACCGCGACTTCTACGGCGTTGCGGTCGATCTCGGCGCCGATGCGCCGAACTCGATCGACAGGTCGGCAAGTCGCGCCAACCGCTTCGCAATGGTGCAACGGCTGTGGAGCGAAGGCTGCGAAGCACCCTCGCGGCCGCAGGAGGCGGCAGTGCGCTGCCGCGCCGAGGCGTTCGCTGCTGCGCTGAAATACCGCTTGAGCGGCGACCGCCGGCTCGACAGCCGAGCGCCAGGTTACGGCGAGAATTTCGTTCCCGTCCTCACCGAGTCCTGGCGCAGGCGCTGGCCCGAGGGGATCGCCGTGCCGAGCCCGGAAATTCCCAATCGCGACCCCCTCGAAACGCCGGCGATCGCGCCTGACACCGATCCGCTCGCGCCGCGCGAGCCGATCGACCTGCGCCTCGGCGCGAGGCGCGAGGACATCGAGCACTTCGTGAAGAACCTTGCGGAATTCATTGCCGAGGCCGATCTGCTCGCCCTCGATCGCCGGATGGGCGAGAAGTTCAGGAGCAGCCAGGGCGAGCCGAAGGCGCTGCGTGTGCCGTGCCGGCTGAGCGAGCACGCATTGGCGGGGCGCGCGTCGAAAGTCCAGTTCGCCTGCATGGCGCCCGCCGCAGTCCTGCCCGATGTAGCGGTCTCGGGGTGGCTCGAGCGCCGGGGCACGCACGTGCTGCGCGGGGCTTTCGATCGCTTTGCGCCGGAGCGCAGGGTGACGGGCGACATCGATGTGCTCCCGGCGGCGATCGTGACCACCGCGGGCGGTGCCGAGGTCGAGCTGACGCCGAGCGCGCCGGCGCTGAGCCTGCGCCCCGTGGACGGCAACGCCGTGGCGGCATTGACTTTGCGCTGGTCGCGCTCCACGGGGCGAAACTCGACCGGGCATGCGGAGCTGCGGCTGCTCGAGGATTTTGCGCCGGTTGCGAAAGCGATCGCCGAGATCGCGGAGGAGACGCTGCGAGGAAGGAGCGATCTCTTCTCCGCGCGGCCATTCAGGCGCGCCGGGGTGATGAAGGCGCTCTTCGGGAAGCTCGGCATGCCGGCGCGCAACTGGTGCTGCCTGGAGGAGGAGGGCATGCCGGCGCCGCAGGCCGAAAGCGGACGCGGCGAGAGCGCGTCGGCTGGACTCGCACCGTTCTACAGCGCCTGCGCCGCCTGCCACGCGGCGCAAGAGCGCTTTCCGCCCGGCTTTCTGCATGGCGGCCCGGCGACGGCGGCTCGCAACATCGACGCCTGCGCCGAGCGCATGCTCTACCGGATCCAGATGTGGGACCTGCCTCCCGGGAAACGGGCAAAATCCCCGATGCCGCCCGCGATTGCGGGCGAGGTCGATTTTGCCGCGATGAAGAAATACCTCCGCACGCGCGTCACGGCAAGTCTTGCGGGGCCTTACGAAGTGCTGCGGCGCTGCGCGCCCGTTTTCTGACAACTGCCCGCGCCGCGAGCGAGCCTACTTCCGAATCTGGTCCAGGTCCACCGGCAGCGCCGGCTGCTCGCCTTCGCGCAGATCGAGGAAGCGCCTGAGTTCCGGCTCCGTGAGCACGGCGGCGTACTCGTCCACCGCGTATCCCGCAAGCGAATGGGCGCCGCGCGCGAGGAGGCGCGGGGCGAGCCGCCGCAGCAGGTACCTCAACGCGAGCCTCAGCCGCCGTTTCTCGATGCGCTGCTGAACTTCCCACAGCGCCTCTCGCCGATCGGCCGGGAAGTCGCGCCCCAGGCGATGGTCGATCGCAAGCTCGAGCTGCCGCCGCCGCGCCGCCCGGTCTTCTTCTTGCGAGGGCCTGGAGGGCAGCTCGCTCTGCAGCGCGACGATCCGCTTCTCGTACTCCTCGTCCGTGAGACGAGGCCCGTAGTTCAATGATGGCGGCATCAGTTGTCGGCCTGCACCCGGAACCGCATTCTGCCACGCGGCGACTCCGCTCATTGGTCCGGATAGGCTTGCTTGACGATGTCCGGATCGGCGAGCGTGACCGGCTCTCCGGGCTCGAGGTCGAAGAGGGCCTGGTATTGATCCGCCTCGAGAATTTCGGCTGCGACGCGCTGGAACGCGTTGATTCGCTCGTCGAGCGCCTTTACGAATTCGGCGGCTTTCAACTTGCCCTGCGTGAAGGCATCGTCGATCTCGGCACGGGACCGCTCGACGCCGAGCCGCACCTCGCGCAGCTTTTGCGCGACCGCTTTCTTCACCTTCGGGCCGAGCGCAAAGTCCACCTGGCGCGCGAAGAGCGCGGTCATGAACCGTTCCAGGTCCGGCCGCGCAAGGCGCCGTTCCCTGGCCATGCGGCGCTCCGCCCCGGCGTACAGAGCGAGGACATCGCCAAGATACCTGCGCTCCCTGTCGTCGGACGCCGAGCGGCCACGGCCACCCCGCGGGCGAGCGCCGCGCGGCGTCGGCGCGGCGCATTCCGGAAGGTCTCCCGTCACGCCCGAATGCCGGTGGAAGGGCGCCGGGCACGTGCCGAGCGGACCGCTCGTGCGACCGTACGGCCCGTAGATCGCCGAGGAAAGGCCGTACCCCCGCGCGCCGAGCACGAGGATCCCAGCGGGGAAAAGGATGCGGTTGGCAGCCTGGTGGCATACCCCGTTGATGAGGTAACAGGTGATCCCCCCGCGCTCATTCGGCTCGGCGATCGCGTTCGCCCGTCTGGTGCTGCCGGTGCCCGAGCGCAGCGCCGTGCCGCCGGTCTTGCCGCCCCAGCAGCTCCAGGCCTTTCCCCCGGTATCGCACTGGACATAGGTGTGGTCCGCCGCGCCGAGAAAGAGTCTGGTTGGATAACGCATGACGACCAGTGTTCCCATGGCTCGCCCTCCCGGTCTACAGCGGACATCACAGCGCAACTGCAATGCGCCCGTCGTAACGAGTTTTCAGCGCCTCGATCCAACCCGCCTCCCTGCCGCGCGGCTGAAAGTAGAGCTGGCGCGCGGATCCATCCCAGGCCATCGGCTTGCCCGTAAACGGATCGGCATACGGCTTTGCCGCCTCGCTTGCGAGAAACTGGGCGATCGCCTCCGGCGCCTCGATGCCCCGGGCAACGACCGCCGCCTGCAGCGCGAGCAAGCGCAGGAGGCCGGCGACGTTGTACGTCCTCGCGAAAAACTCGCCGTAAGAGACCGGCCCCATGCTCAGTAACAGGCTGCCGACCGGGTTGCGCAACACATCGATCCAGCTTGGGCTCTCGAGCCGCCGGGTGGCTTGCCCGGCTTTCGCCAGTGCCTCATCGAAATTCAGGGAGCCCTTGCCGAGAATGGCCAGCTGTTCCTTGTGGCTGGCGACGAGATCGTTCACGCTTGCGTTCGGCCGATAAATCAGTGCGCCCAGCGTATCGATCAACACGTTCCCGCGAGCGTCAGGAGAGCCGTAAAGCGCCCGCCGGCGAAGTTCCATAGCCTGCCATGCGCCGACATAGATCTCCCAGCCGACCCACGCCTCCCGCAAGGTGAGATCCGCCTCGAGCCGCCTGGCCATCGCTTCGATGCGCGCGCCATAGGGCGCGATTCCCCCTTTGGATGCCGCAATCAGGTCCGACAGCACCAGCGCATCGCGTGCGATCAGTGCCGCCGCAACCGATTTTCCGATCAGGTGGCGGGCGCCGGCCGCCAAGCGGCCGTGAAAGGCCGTTTCCTGTTCAAGCTCGCCGATCGCGCCGTCCAGGTCGCTGGCCGCCGCTTGGCGGATTACGGCGAGCAGCGCAAGCCACTGCGAGTTCATCAGTTGATAGGGCGGCAGCGGCGCGTCCGCGCGCGGAGAAAAGTACGCATCGTCGAACACCGGCTTGTCGCGCATCGTCCGGTAACGCGCGAGCATCTCGCGATTGTCCTCGAGCAGCTTGGCGAGTGCTTCGCCCTTCTCCCTGGCGACGGCAAGGCAAGACTGCTTCTCGGGGGAGCACCATGCCACGACACCTTTCGACAAAGCGAGCTGCGGCTTGATCGTGTTCTCCCACGCCGCATCCTTCTTGAATCCCTCGGCATCGTGGGCACGCAACGCCGCCAGGACTTTCCTGCCCCACGCAATCTGATCGTGGCCCGAGGGCGCGCCCATGCCGAGAAATGCGACATATCCGTTGGCATCGGTCGGCTCCCCGAGCTTCGGCGCCGCGAGCAACGCCCTTGCATCGGGCGAGAGCTCGTCGTCGAAAGAGTAGTACGCGACCGCGGCGCCGAACAGAACTATGAGCGTTCCCAACAGCCAGCCAATAGGCACCAGGATGGCGTGCAATATTTTTCGCTCGGGCTGTGGATCCAATTCGTCCTCCCTTCTACGACGCAACGCGCGATCAGGCGGCCATGGCTGCGGGGTCGAGGTCGTCGAGAAGCGGCGGCAGCGGGCAGTCGAGCACCGCGCCCACCATGCGCATCAGTTCGGCCTCGATGATGCGGATCGTGCCGTCGGCGGTGACGGCGGCGAACAAACCCTTCACCAGAACAGCCTTCGCCGACGGTGCCAGAGCGCGAAGATTTTCGAGCGCGGCACCCACGGCGTCCAGCTGGGTCGCCCTGCGGCTGACGGGCGCTGCGTCTTCCAGCCCCATCTCCGTTGCGCCGGCGCGAAATGCGGCGGCGGATTCCCGATCAGCTTCGGGTCCCGGCCGGCGGCCGGCGTAAGCGACCAGTGAGAGCAACAACCCGATGTCGGCGCGCGCGTCGGCGATCGTCTTGGACTTGGAGATGGCGGCTGCAGGTTGCTGCCCGAGCTGGGAGCGCATCAGCATCAGCACCGCGAACTCGTGCAGCGAAACGCGGCGATCGGCATGGATCACCGCTTCGAGTGCCTTGGGCAGCTCGCTTCGGGCGTCCGCCGGGGCGGATTTGATCGCGGGCAACGCGAGATCGATCACCGGCAGATGGACCGCGGGGCCGAGACCGCGCAGATCTTTCGCGATTGCGCCGGCGGCGCCGGCGAACCGCTCGGCCCCCGCAGCCCTGGCTGCCGCCAGTTGTTCTTGCATCACGCTGTCCTTGGGCGCGAGAAGCAGCGCAATGACGATGGCGCACGCGCCCTCGGCGGTCTGCATGCGATCGCGCAACCCCGCCGGCAGCGCCGCCAACAGGCGCTGCGCGACATCAAGCTTGGCCGCGTCGAGCGTGCCGACGAGCGCCACGCTCTCGGCTGTCGAGCGACCCCAGGCGTGCGCGGTATCGGCGCGCCGCGCGCCCGCGGAGCTCGGCGCCGTGCCCGCGGCGAAGCCCGCCGCCGCAGCCGGAAGTCCGGCGGGCGCGGTTTCCGCGGCCTGTGCGGGACGCTCTTTGCGGTAACGCTTCGGCTGAAAGCCGGGATTCACCCGCCGGATGCGCTCGTTGATTGGCGGATGCGTGGCGAAGAGCGCGCTGAACCAGACGTCGACGCTCTGGCCGAAGAACATGTGCGACACCTCTTCGGCGTAACGGTGGTGAATGCGCGCGCTGTGTTTGGCGGCGCGGATCTGGTCGAGCGCCCCGGCGATGCCGTCGGGGTTGCGCGTGAACTGCACGCTGGAGGAGTCGGCGAGAAATTCGCGCTCTCGCGACACCGAGGCCTTGATCAGCCGCGCAAAAAACAGCCCCGTAAAGCCGATGAGGCAGACGATGACACCGGCCGTGAAGATCGCGATGAATTCGCCGATATTCTCCGCCTCGAATGCGGCGCGGATGATGTACAAGCCGAGCGAGCCGATGAACACGATCCCGGCGAGCACGCCCATCATGCGGATGTTGAGCGACATGTCGCCATTGAGGATGTGACTGAACTCGTGCCCGATGACGCCCTGCAGCTCGTCGCGGTTGAGCTTCTCCAGCATGCCGCGCGTCACCGCGATGACCGAGTTGGAGACATTGAAACCGGCCGCGAACGCGTTGATGCCGAGTTCCTTGTCCAGGACGTAGGCGGCGGGAACGCGCACCCCGGAGGCGATCGCCATCTCCTCGACGACGTTGAGGAGCCGGCGCTCGAGCGGGTCGCCAGTGTCGGGAGCGATGCGCCGCGCGCCGAAGGCGCCCGCGATCGCCTCGCCGCCCGCCCGCAGCTTGAAGGTCCGCCGGATGCTTTCGACGATGATCAACGCGAATGTGACGATGGCGCCCCACAGGTACACCGGCGCGGGCACCGAGCGGATGACGTCGATCAGTCGATAATCCGCATCTTCGGGCATGTCGACGATCTCGACCACCACGAAGATCGAGACGATGAAGGCGTCCATCGCAATGACGACGCCGATCACCGCCAGCGCGAAAAGGGCGACCAGGACGAGCGTGTTGCGCCGCGCGACGTCCTGCTGCTCGAAGAAGGTCATCGAAGAGCAGATGGACGACGTAGCCGCCGTCCACCGAATGGATACGCGCGATCGCTTCGGGCGTGAAGCCGCAATTGGTGGAATAACGAGATTCGCAAGGTGTCGCTCGCGAAGCTCTGAACCCGCGTGTTACGGCCCGATGCTATACGCGTCGCCAGATTTCTTCACGGTGACCTTCGAAGGGTTGGGAAACGATCCGGTGGCCACCGTCGTCGTCTTGTTGGGATTGTCGGCGTTCGGCGTTCGAATGGACACGCTGACGCTCACGCTTTTCATGGTTTCTTCGTTGATGGTCGCCTGACGAGTGCTGTTTGCCGGCACCGTGATCTGAACCGTTCCGGGGCCGGGCACGCCCTTCACCTCGATCAGCAATTGGTCGCTTGTCGTGTTGATGATGACGACGTTAGCGAGCGCGACACTGTGCGCAACGAGCGAGACGGTGCCGCAAAGGAGGACGAACAGTCGAGTTCCCATGACAGCCTCCTGCGTATCCTGCCGGCGATCATACTATGCCCGGCTCCTCGCGGGTGCCAGGGTTCTCCCGGCGCCGCCGATACGGCCCCGACAGCAGACTGTATATACTGGTCGCGCCATGACGGCTGACGATCCGTACGCGAAAACCGCCGATCTCGCCGGTCGTCTCGAAGCGGAGCTGAAGCACCTTCATCCGCGCCGAGGTCGAGAAGCTCGCCGCGGTGATCAAGGTCTTGGGAGCGCGCGCCGACTGAGGCGGCGCCGGGAACGGTACGCAGGTCCGCTGATCGATGGCCAGCCTGCCTGACGGCGCAGAGGATCTCCTCGAAAAGTCTGTCCCGGAGCTCGAGGCTGAGCTTCGTCGACTCGCGTCCTCATCTCGCATGCCCCCCTCAGCCGCGCGCCAGCTTTTCGAGAGCTACGAGTTGCAGACGAGGCTTGCAGACCCGGCGCAGCGCGAGAGCAGCCAGCGGATGTTTCTCGGCCATGCGATCGTCGCCTATCGACAGCCGACCATGCGGCAGCTGCCCGGCGAGGACTTGCCGGTGTCGACGCTGAGGCAGATCGCGCTCAAGATGCCGATGAAGGCCGGGGACCCAAGCGCCGAGCAGCGGCAAGCTGACCTCGACAATCTGCTGGCGGTGTACGAGCAGGAGACGTTCCAGTCCGAGGACCGCGACTTCTACCGCCGCGTAGCTTTGGCCGGCTTCATCCGGGAGAACGCCAGCGATCCTGGCGTCCTGCAACGGCCGCGTCAGGAAACCGGTCAGCCGGCTGCGCATCCGCTCTCGGGAGCCGAGCGGTCTTCTCAGGACGAACAGAAGTTCGGAATCGAGCCGCGCACGCTCGAGGGACACTCGAGCGGCGTGACGAGCGTCGCGTTCTCGCCCGACGGCAAGTCTCTGGCCTCCGCGAGCTTGGACAAAACCATCAAGCTTTGGAATCCGGCGGCTCAAAAGGAAATCAGGAGCTTGGTCGGACATTTGGACTGGGTCCATTGCGTTTCTTTCAGCCCGGACGGAAGGCTCCTGGCGTCGGGAAGCGACGATAAGACGGCCAGGCTCTGGGACGCGGCGACCGGAAAAGAGCTCGCGACACTTTCCGGGCATCGAGACGAAGTCTTGTCGGTCGCATTCAGCCCCGACGGGTCGATCCTCGCGTCGGCAGGGGACGACAACACGGTCAGGCTCTGGGACGTCGCCACTCGCAATGAGATCAAGACGTTGTCGGGTCATGGCAAGACGGTCCGTTCGGTCGCATTCAGCCCGAGCGGGAGGACTCTCGCCTCGAGCGGCGACGACAACTCGATCAAGATCTGGAACGTCGAGACCGGAAAGGAGATCAAGTCGCTCTCAGGTCATGGCGGCAGGGTAAATGCCGTAGTCTTCCGCCCGGACGGGAAGGTTCTCGCGTCGGCAAGCGACGATACGACGATCAGGATGTGGGACGTCGATTCCGGCGATGGGATCGGCACGCACTCCGGCCACGAATCCGACGTCCGTTCCTTGGCGTTCAGCCCGGATGGAAGAATGCTGGCCTCGGCAAGTTCGGATCATGCCGTCAAGCTGTGGGACGCCTTGGCCGGCGATGAGATCGAGTCGCTTTGCGGACACGGATCGCGCGTGCGCTCGGTCTCCTTCAGCCCGGATGGGCGGCTGCTGGCCTCTGGAGGCGACGATCGCACGATCAAGCTGTGGATGAGCGCGGCGCAGCCGGGATTCGAGGTGGATCAAGCCGGCCATCGCACAGCGGCGACTCCCAGGATCATCGAGGGGGATGAAGTGGCCGATGCCACGAAAGGCAGGCCGGTGATGGACCTCTTCGACACGCTGGACGCGAAAAGCGTGACGTTCCTGGACTGGGCCGGTCCCGGACGCGTCGTCGGGCGGCGCGGTACCGATCTGGTCGCCCTGACGCAGGACGGCCGTGCGGAGCTCTGGCACCGCCCGCTTCCCAGCCAGGAGGAGGGCTACATCTTCGCCGACGAGCAGACGATTCTCTGGAACGAAGGCGGGGAGCGTGGGTTGCTGATCGCCGTGGCCGCCACCGATGGCCAGCAGCTCTATGAGCTCGAAGGGGAGCGCGCGATCATGATCGACGGCGATCGCTTTCTGGCGAGGAATTGCGATGGAACGGCCTCCCTCCGCCGGACCGAGAGCGGCAAAATGATCGTCTCTTTACCCGGACTCAGCGAGGATATGCCGTATGCGCTCTCCCCAGATCGGCGCTGGCTTGCCGCCGGCTATCAGCCGGTCCAATTGTGGGACTTGGAAGGGGTCAGCCTCCGCCACTCTTTCGGCTCGGATATCACCGCCCGTCTTGAGTTCACTCCAGACAGCACCGGTCTGATTGTCACCACGATCATGACCCCCCAGTCGGGAATGCAGGATGAGGTGACGCAGCGGACGTACGATGTCCGCACCGGGACCCTCGTCGACGAACGGAGCTGGTGGGAGCGCCAATGACCCACCAGTGTCCACAACCAGGTGCGCGTCTCCGCTGGCGACGCCAAAGGCCGGAAAAGCCTCACCGGCTACATGCTGCGCGCGCCGTTTTCGCTGGAGAAGACGACTTACGATGCCGCTGTCTAGAAAGCACCTGGACCCCCGGAACGCGGAGCTGCCGGAGAGAAAGCTCTCTTACCTGGAATTGGCGGAGAGGCTGGACCCGAGGTTGACGCCTATCCTATCGGACGAACTCGCCGCCGGAAACCATATCTGGGAGGCCACGAAGGATTTCCCCAGTAGAGGGAGCCTCTGCGTCTCGTTGAGCCGTCCCTTCAAGAAGGCCCACACGCTTCCGAATGGGGTGATCTATACGGAAGAGGACGACCCTCACTTCAACGTTGCGAGCTACGCGACGAAAGGGCCGATCTCCCATGTCCTGTGCGCGCCTTGCAGGAAACGGGGAGGATCCGCATCGTGCCGACCACAGGAGACATGAGCACCATCGAGATCGCGGCTGGTGCGCTCGATCTCATGCTCGGTCTTGCTGCCGTAAGGGCGCGCGAACACCTTGCCGGTGGCGTGCTCGTAGCGAAGTCGCGCGCCCGCGCGGCCTCCATGTACACCAGGTGTTATGCTCGGTCTGATGCAGCGCCGCCTTCAAGCGCCAGTTCCGGAAAGATTTCTCGAGGAATCTGGGCAGGGCGGCCGGCGCTCGCCCGAGGCGCTCGGCTGAGGCGCCGGTGCCGCGCTGGCTGAGATATTCGATCTATATCGCCGCGCTCGGCGGCATCGTTGCCGCCGTCGTCATCCCGGCCCGAGTCGAAGTCCCGCCTGGGCGCGGCGCGGCCACCGTGCTTTACGTCGCCACCGAGGACGCGCGCACGGCGATCGAAAGGAGTGCCGGCCGCGCCAAGGCTCTCACCGACGCCGGCAAGGGCGTCGCGATCGCGCCGCGCAAGCACGAGGAATTCGGCGAGCTCGACTTCGAAGTCACTGCGGACGGGCAGATCACGGGCCACGCCCGGAAGTACAAGTTCAAACTTTTCCTGACGCCCGAGCTCAAGGAAGGGCGCGTGACCTGGAAGTGCAGCGGCCCCCCGCTCGACCTGCTGCCGAGCGCCTGCCGGGGCTAGGATGCTTGCGTGGGAGGGCAACATGACCAGGTACGCGCTGTGCATCGGGATCAACAACTACCCCGGAACCGGCAGCGATCTCGCCGGCTGCGTCAACGACGCGAACGACTGGGCGAAGGAACTCAGGAGGCGCGGCTTCGCCGTGAAGCAGATGTTCGATCGCCAGGCGACAGGCAAGGCGATGCGTGCAGCGATCGGGGCGACGGTGGCGAGCGCCCGGGCGGGCGATCTGGTCGTGGTGCAGTACTCGGGCCACGGCTCGTTCGTGCCCGACGACGATGGCGACGAGCCCGACGGCACCGACGAGTGCCTCTGCCCCTATGACGTCGACGCCAACGGCCCGCTCACCGACGACGAACTGTTCGATCTTTACAGCGCGCGGCGGCAGGGGGTGCGGGTGTTCATGATCTCGGACTCGTGCCATTCGGGGACGGTGGCCCGGTTCGCGCCGATCACGACGCCGCCCACGACGACCGGCAGGCGCGCGCCGCAGCGCAAGGTTCGTTTCCTGCCGCCCGGCGCGTTCCTCTCGGCGCGCAAGGCGGCGAGGCTGGGTGCGCGGCGGGCGATCCGCAGTTCCAGTCCGCCGGGCCGCTACGCCGCGCTCCTCATGTCCGGCTGCCAGGACACCGAATACAGCTACGACGCGTACTTTCGCGGCCGGCCGAACGGCGCCTTCACGTTCGTCGCGCTGCGTGCCTTATCCCGGCTCCCGGCGAAGGCGACCTACGCCGACTGGTTCAAGGCGATCCGCAGGGCGCTGCCTTCGCAGCAGTATCCGCAGTCGCCGAACCTGTACGGCTCGAGCAGCATGAAGAAGTGGAAGGCGCTCGCCTGATCGAGGGGCGGCGCCCGCCCGCTCGGCGCGGCCTGCTGATCCGCGCCGGGTTCGGGATGTGCACAACGCGCAGGAATTCGGTGTTGAGCGTCTGCGCGAGCCGTTGAACGGCGGCGGTGATGCCGTGCGGATGTTCCCTGGCCACCTGCTCGACGCGATCGTTGTCGAGCGCGCTCGCCACCACCCACGTGATGTACAAGCCCTCGCTTCGCGAGTGCCTTTCCGCGTCGTACTTGGCCAGACCCTTCTCCGTCAGCCCATAGTCCACCACGCCGTACGGGGTCACGACTTTGTGCCGGATGGTCCCGTGGCCGTGGTTGCGCCTGAAAAAGCGCGAGGTGACGTCCATCATGAAATGAATGTCGCTCGGACTCGGCATCGAAAACACGAGATCGGTGATCCATCGCGGGTCGAACGACCCGGTTCGACCGTCCGGCGCTTCCTGCGGGCAGTGCGCATGCGCCGCGCAATCGAAGTATCGGAGCGGATGAAAGTGGTACAGGTGCACTTCGGCGTTCTCGGCCATGAGCGACTCGAGGTAGCCCATGTCGACGCGCAAATAGGCGGTGTCGGCTTCGGATTTCTCTTCGCGGCCGATTTCGTGCCATTGACAACCGCGGGTCGCGTTCGCGCGCGGCAGGAATGCCCACATTTCCTCGAATTCGGAGCGTTTCAGGAGGCGCGCGATCTGCCGCACGCCCTGGCGTTCGCATACCCCGCTGACCACATAGCGCTCGCTCGTGGAGGGATTGGCGAGCAGATGAGGCGAATGCAGGATCTGGCGGGCAGGTTCCGTTCCCGGCTCGGCGGGGGCAAGCCGGCTATCGGCGCGATCCGCAGCAATCGCGCGCCCCGCCATCTGCACGATCAGGAGCAGCACGATCGTCCCCGTAATTGGGGTCAGAGTAAACGGGGTCAGAGTAACTTTAGAATCGGGGTCAGACGGAATCTTACTCTGACCTCCTTCGGTATCGACAGGCGCCT
>CAZXAR010000048.1:0-15787 GCA_964638135.1 uncultured Enterobacteriaceae bacterium
CATCCCTGTCTGTACGTGGTGGATCATCCCCAGGCGGGCCCGGGCTGCAGCCCGGAGGCGCCGATGGCGGCGATCTCTGTCGATCAGGTCTGGTCGCGGGTGGCCGAGGCGCTCGAGCGCCATTGCCCCGGCGGGCCGCGGTGAAGGCCGCCTTCGTCACTACCAACCTGCAGGGAGGCGGCGCCGAGCGGGCCGTCCTCAAGGTCGCGAGCGGCCTCGCGGCGCGCGGCCACGCGGTGCACCTCGTTCTGCTGGAGCACGTGATGGAACACGCCCCCCCGGCGGAGGTGACGCTGCATGCGCTGACTTCGGCGGGCGAACCGGCAACCAAGGGCTGGCTGGGAAAGCGCATCACGGCGTCGCGTTTGCGGCGCCTGTTCGGGCAACTTGGCGCCGCGGCGCCGTTCGACCTCATCGTATCGACATTGCCTTACTGCGACGAGGTCGTCACGCTCGCCGGTCTCGCTCCGGTCTGGTTCCGGATCGCAAACACGCTATCGGTCGAAATCGAACTGCTCGGGCGCACGAGCACGCGGAAAGCGCAGCGCCGCCTCGCGCGCTACCGGCGGCTCTACGATGGCGCCAACCTGCTCGCGGTCTCCGACGGCGTGGCGCAGGACCTCAAGACGGCGCTCGGCATGGCGCGCGCCAATATCGTTCGCGCGTACAACGCGATCGATGCGGCGGCGATCCGGGAGCTCGCCGCAAGACCCGAACCGGCCCTGCCGCGCGAGCCGTACCTGATTCACGTCGGTCGCTTCGCGCCGCAGAAGCGGCATGACCTGCTCTTCGAGGCGCTGCGGCGCTCGCGGCTTCCCCACCGCCTGGTGCTGCTCGTGAACCCCGCGCCGGCGCTCGAGCGCCTGGTCAGCGAGCAAGGCCTTGCCGGACGCGTCACGATCGCCGGGTTTCAGGGAAACCCGTATCCCTGGATCGCCGGCGCCGAGCTGCTGGTGCTGTGCTCGGACCACGAAGGGATGCCCAACGTGCTCGTCGAAGCGCTCGCCTGCGGAATCCGCGTCGTGAGCACCGACTGCCGGTCGGGCCCGCGCGAGGTATTGCGAGGCGACCTCGCGCGCTTTCTCGTGCCCTGCGGAGATGCCGCGGCGCTCGCGCACGCCATGCGCGCAGCGCTGTCCGCGCCTCGGCCGGACGCCGGGCTTGCGCTCGAGCGCTTCGCCCCGGAGACGGTGCTCGCCCAGTACGAGGCGCTGCCCGGACTCGGGCGCGCACACTAGAATCCGCCGCGGGAGAACGCGCGATGTGCGGCATCTTCGGCCTGATCGGACCCGCCTGGCGCGACTCGGCGCCCGAGGCGCTTGCCACGCTGCGCGCGCGCGGGCCCGACGCCGAGAACGTGCTCGATCTCGGCGAAGCGTTTCTCGGGCACACCCGGCTCGCCGTGATCGACCTCGCCGGCGGCGCGCAGCCGATGGTCACCCCCGATGCCCGCTACGCCATCGTGTTCAATGGCGAAATCTACAATTTCCAGGCGCTGCGTGCCGAACTCGAACACGCGGGCCACGCGTTTACGACGCGATCCGACACCGAAGTTCTGCTGCACGGCTACGCTGCGTGGGGGGCGTCGCTTGCGGAGCGGCTGGATGGCATGTTCGCGTTCGCGCTGTGGGATGCGCAGGCACGGGTGCTGATCGCGGCGCGCGATCGCGTCGGCATCAAGCCGTTTTTCTACGCCGAGACGCCGCAGGGCTTCGCCTTTGCCTCGACGCTGGCGCCGTTTTTCGCGCTGCAAGGTTTTCCGCGCCGCCTGGACCCCGAGGCGTTGCGCGATTACCTCGCGTTCCAGACGGTGCTCGCCCCGCGCAGCATTCTTGCCGGAGTGCGCCAGCTTGCGCCGGCAAGCACGCTGCGGTTCGAAGCCGCCACGCGGCGGCTCGGGCTGTCCCGCTACTGGGATATCCCGCCGCCGGCCGCGGCACCGGCGGATCCCGAGGAGCGCGTCGCGCGCGTGGACGCGGCACTGCGCGAGTCGGTCCGGCGCCAGCTGGTCGCGGACGTTCCCCTGGGCGCGTTCCTGTCGGGCGGGATCGACAGCAGCCTCATGGTGCACTACATGGCGCAGGCGGGGGCGCGGCCGCTGCGCACGTTCAACGTCCGGTTTCACGAGGAGGGGTTCGACGAAACCCCGCATGCACTGGAAGTGGCGCGCGCGGTGGGCGCCGAGCACAGGGTGCTGGACGCGCCCGTCATGGACGGCGAGGCGCTCGTGGCCGCCATCGATGCGCTCGATCAACCGCTCGCCGACCCGGCCTACGTGGCGACCAAGATGCTTTCCCGCCTGACGCGGATGCATGTCACGGTGGCGGTGAGCGGCGACGGCGGCGACGAATTGTTCGCCGGCTACGCGCGCTTCCGCGACGTCGAGGATCGGTTTCCCGATTCGGCGTTGCGCCGGACGGTGCGCCGCTGGGTGCGCCGCGGCCTGCTTCCCGGGGCGCTCCTCCGTCGCGGTCTCGCCGGGCGCGAAATGCTGCTCTACCGGCACGTCGAGCTGGGGCCGTTCGATCCCTCGCGCAAGGGCCTGGGCCGCTATCTTGCGCCCCCGATGCTCGCGGCGTGCCGGCCCGAGGCGACGCTGCGAGACTGGCTGCAGCTCGCGCTGCGCTGGGGCGAGCCGATCGGGACCGCAGCGCTGATGCGGGCGGACCTCTGGACGTACCTCTCGGAAGATTGCCTGGTGAAAACGGACCGCGCCAGCATGGCGCACGGCCTCGAGGTGCGGGTACCGTTTCTCGGCAACCCGGTGCTCGACCTGGTTCTGCACTGGCCCGCCGAGGTGCACTTCGATCGCGAGGGCGGCAAGGCGCTGCTGCGCGCGATCGCGCGGCGTTCGCTTCCCGAGTCGGCCTGGAACCGTCCCAAGCACGGGTTTTCGATGCCGCTGCGCGAACTGTTCAACGGCGCTTGGCGCGAGGTCGCGCAGGCGCATTTCTCGCGCGCGGCGGAGATCGCGCCGTTCCTCGATCCGGGCGCCGTGCAGGCGCTGTGGCGGGGCACGCGCGCGGGGCGCGCCTCGCGACGGCTCGCCTTTACAATACTCGTCCTTCTCGTGTGGCTGGACCGCCACCGCGTGGCGTACGCCTGAGGATGCGCCTCATGCTGCGAAAGGGCGGCAAGACCGAAAAGCGGCTGAAGAAGCTGTTCCACCGCGTGCACCGGCCGGCATGGCAGGAGGTGGCGGGGATCGCCCTTCCGCTCAAGCACCCGCTGATCACGCCGCCGATCCGCCGCGACATCTACTTCGGCGACTACGAGCGCAAGGAACTGGACCTGATCGAACGGCGCCTGCAGCCCGGCGACACCGTGATGGAAATCGGCGCCGGGATCGGATTTCTCTCGGCCTACTGCGCCAGGGTCGTAGGCGATGAGCGCGTGTTCGCCTACGAGGCGAATCCTGCCCTGCTCGAGCTGATCGGCGAGGTCCATGCGCGCAACGGCGTGCGGCCGCACGTCGTCCAGGCGCTGCTCGGCGAAGGCGAAGGCGAGCGCGACTTCTTCGTCGAGCCCGACTACTGGGCTTCCTCGCTCGTGCGCCGCTCGCCGGCGGCGCGCTCGGTGCGCGTGCGCCAGATCGACCTCGCGAGCGAGTTGCGCCGCGTTGCGCCGACGTTTCTCATCGTCGATGTCGAGGGCGGTGAGTACGAGCTGCTGCGGCACGCGGACCTTTCCAGGCTGCCGAAACTGTGCCTCGAAGTCCATCCCGACGTGCTCGGCAATGCGCGGGTGAGCGAACTCCTCGCGCACCTCGTCGGCGCGGGCCTGACGCTCGATTTCTCGCTGATGCGAAAGAACGTGTTCTATTTCTACCGCGAAGCGAAGGCGGCGGGGACGTGACGGCGAGTCCTTCCGGCGCCGGGGCGCGCCCGCTCCTCAGCCTGATCGTGCCGGTCTTCAACGTGGCGTCCTTCCTGCCGCGCTTTCTGGAGAGCCTCGGCACGCTCCCTCCCGCCGTCGCGGAGATCCTCCTCGTCGATGACGGCGGCACCGACGAGTGTCCGCGGCTGCTCGCCGGGTTCGCCCGCGGACGCAGCCACGTGCGCGTCGTTCGGCGGCAAAACGGCGGCCTCTCCGCGGCGCGCAACACGGGACTCGAGCTGGCGCAGGGCCGCTTCATCGCCTTCGCCGATTCGGATGACTGGTTCGACGCGGGCTACTACGAGCGGCTGCTCGACCTTTGCGTGAAGCACGAGCTCGACATGGCGGTGGGAAACGCGATGTACCACTTCGAGGGCAGGCGCGAGGATCATCCGATCTACCGCGACGCGCTTCCGGGAAGCGTGATGCGCGGGGCCGATTTCCTGCGCGTCCGCTTGCGCGATCGCAGCCTGCTGCACATGGTGTGGATGCACGTCTACCGGCGCGAGCTGATCGAGTCGCAGCGGCTGCGTTTCATTCCCCGCCTGGTGCACGAAGACGTTCCGTGGACCACGCGCGTGCTGCTGCGCGCCGCGCGGCTCATGTACGACCCCACCCCGGGCTACCACTACCGCAAGCGGGTGCGGCGCTTCGACGCCGAGGAGTCGGATCGCCGCCTGCTGCGGGTGATCGAAAGTTCGCTGTACAACGCGCGCGACCTGGACGCGCTCGCCCGCGGGCTGGACGAGGATCAGGAGCTGCAGCGGCTGCTGCGCTGGCAGCTGGTGGACGGCGCGCTGTCGATCTTCCACAAGCTTGCCAAGCTCCACTCGCTCGCGGCCTGGCGCGAATGCCAGCGCCGCCTGCGGCGCGAGAAACTGCACGCGCTTCTCTGGCGCAACGCGGTCGAGCTGCGGCAAAAGCGCCGCATCGCGCGCAACTACCTGATCGCGCTGGCGGCGCTCTGAACGAATCCCGTGGCGCCGGTCTGCTATCAGGTCAACCTCCAGCGCGGCTGGGGCGGCGGCGAGGTATATACGGCTTTCTTTTCCCGCGCGCTCGCTTCGCTCGGGGTGCCCACCGTGCTGTTCGCGCATGCCGATGCGCGCGAGTGGGAACGGCATCTGCCCGCTACGGCGCGGATCGTTCCCGTCGCGCGCCTGCAGGCGATCGGCCGGCACCTTCCGTCTCATCCGTGCTGGGTTGCCTTCCACACGCCGGGCGAGGAAAGCGCGGTTGCGCCGCTGCGCGCGGCGGGCCACCGCCTGAGCAGTTTCGTCCACATGCCGCTCTACGGTCGCGATCCGGCGGCACTACGGCCTTACGAGCTTCTTTTCGCCGTATCGGATCACGTGCGCGCGAGCCTGGCCGCGGCAGGATTTTCGAACGTCTATCCCGAGCCGCTTTACGGCATCGCGCAGCTCGAAGGGCGCGCCGCGGGCGAGGCGACGGTTCTTGCGGCGAGCCCCTACGACTGGGACCGGCGCAAACTGCGCGACCGTTTGTTCGGTCTCGGCTACCGGCTGTACGAACGCCGCCGGGCGCGGCGCGCTTATGTGCCGGCGCCGGGCATCGCGCTCGGCATCGTTTCGCGGTTGACACCGATCAAGCAGTTTGCGCTGCTATTCCGCCACCTGGCGCCGATCCTCGCGCGCCATGCGAAGTTCCGGCTGGAAATCTTCGGTGCCGGCGGCTACGCCTCGGTGCGCGACCTGCGCCGCGCGCTTGCGCCGCTCGGCGATCGGGCCCGGTTCTGGGGAGGACAGCAGCATGTCGGCGCAGTCTACCGGCGCCTCGACTACCTGATGACCGGGTTGCCGGAGAAGGAAGCGCTCGGTCTGAACGTGCTCGAGGCGCAGGCCTGCGGCTGCCCGGTGCTCGCGGTCGACGCACCGCCATTCACCGAGACCGTGGCGCCGGAAATCACCGGACTTTTCTATCCGGACCCGCGCGCCGATCGCGGCGCGGGCTTCGAGCGGCTGCTCGCGAGGCTCGCGGCGAAGCCGTTCCGCATCGACCCCGAGGCAGCCGCGCCCCACCTGGCGCGTTTCTCGTTCGAAACCTTTTGCTCCCGCATCGCGGTGCTGCTTTCCTGGCTCGAAGCGCGCGGGGTACTTGCGGAGCGCCAAGCGCAATGCACCTGATTGTCCGTTTCCGCAAGCCCTTCGTTGCGCTGGAAGAGGCACTGCAGGAGGCGGGGTGTGCGCTGCTGCGCGAGATGACCCACGCCGACGAGGCGCTTTGGCGCGCGAGCACGGCGTGCCTGGTCGATTTTTGCGATGCCGCGCGCCAACTGGGCAGGTCGTGGCGGCTGTCGCGGCTCCTGCGAGCGCGTGCTATCGCGCTCGTCGCGATCGACCGCGATGCGCCCTGGCACAAGGGCGTCCGGCGGCGAAAATTGTGGCTGATGGCAAAGCTCGGCCTGCTCGACCTGTATGCTTCGCATTCGCTCCAGGGAGCCGACCGGTACGCCGAGCGGGTGCTGTATCTGCCGAACGCGGCCCGGCTCGACGCATACCACCTGGGGGAGCGCACCCTCGAATCGATGCGCACCGCCGCGGCCTATGAACACGACGTCTCTTTCCTCGGCAACCTCGATGCCGACGGGTACCCGGAACATCGCGCGCGGGTTGCGTTCCTGCACGCCTTGCGCGAGCGGCTGGCGCGCGAGTCCGTGCGGCTCGCGTTGCTCGAATCCTCCGGGATGAGCACCGCCGAACAGGTTCGCGTCATTCAGGCAAGCCGGATCAACCTCAGCGCGGGCGCAGCGGCGGACGACGCGGGCGAGCGCAGTTGGGGCCTGCCGGAGCGCTGCTACGGCATACCGGCCTGCGGCGGATTTCTGCTGAGCGACGCGCGTCGGCATGCGGCCGACGATTTCGCCGCCAACCGGGAGTGGGCCGAGTATTCGGACCTGGACGATTGCGTGGCGAAGATCCGGTACTGGCTGGCACACTTCGCGCAGGCGCGCGCCGTCGCGGAAGCCGCGCATGCGCGGGTCCTTTCACAACATACCTATGCCCATCGCGCAAGACGGCTCATGATTGCGCTCGAGGAGTGGCGCGAGGCGCGCCGCGGCGCGCCAACGAGCGGCGCCGAATGACGGCCTGCGGCATCTGCGGCAACGAAAAGTCGAACCGGCTGCATTATCCGCGCGAGATGATGTTCGGCTGGGGCGAGGTCTTCGAATACCTCGAGTGCGGCCACTGCGGCTGCCTGCAGATCACGCAGGTGCCGGCGGACCTCGGCCGCTACTATCCGCACGACTACTATTCCTACAAGCCGCCCAAGGACAAGCGCCAGCCGCAATGGGTCCTTCGCCTGCGGCAGATGCGTACGCGCGCCTTTCTCGGCGAACCGAGCGCGCTCGGCGCGCTGCTCGCGCTCGTGTCGCGGCGGCCGGAGCATTTCGAGTGGTTCAGCCGCGGCCGCGTCACGCTCGATTCGCGTATCGTTGATGTCGGCTGCGGCGGCGGCGGCCTGCTGCTCAAACTGCAGCGCGAAGGCTTTCGCGACCTGCTCGGCGTGGACCCCTTCATCGAGCGCGACATCGACTACGGAAACGGCGTGCGCGTGCTGAAGAAGACGCTCGCGGAACTCGAGCCACCGTTCGACTTCCTCATGCTGCACCATTCCTTCGAGCACATGCCGGACTGCCTCGGCACGCTGCGCGAGCTGCGCCGCCTCGTGCGCGAGGGCGGAACGCTGCTGCTGCGCGTTCCGGTGGCCGATTCCTTCGCGCGCCGCAAGTACGGCATTCACTGGGTCGCGTGGGACGCGCCGCGGCATCTGTACCTGCACACCGTGAAAAGCCTGCACGTGGCGGCGTCCGCGACCGGATTCGAGGTCGCCGAAGTGACCTACGACTCGAGCCGCTCGCAATTCATCGGCAGCGAACTTTATCTGCGCGGCGTGGCGTTCCAGCAGGCCGGTCCCTACCACGCGGGCAGGGAAAAGGCCGCGTTCAGCGCGGCGGAATGGAGCGGATTCCAGCGCGCCGCGGCCGAACTCAACGCGCGGCGCGACGGCGACACGGCGTGCTTTTACCTCAGGCCGCGATGAGCGCGGCCGAGCGTACGCCGCGCATCCTGGTCATCCGCCGCGACAACATCGGCGACCTGGTGTGCACAACGCCGCTCCTGCGCTCATTGCGCACCCAGTTGCCGCGGGCCCGCATCGCGGCGCTTGCCACGCGCTACAACGCCGCCGCGCTCGCCGGCAACCCGGACCTGGATGCGGTCTATGCGTACACCAAGGCCAAGCACCGCGGCGAGGGTGAAAACGTGATCGCGCTCTACGCTCGCCGCGTGGGCCTCGCACTCGAACTGCGCCGCGAACGCTTCGATTGGGTGCTGCTGCCGGGAGGGCCGCACGCGAGCGCGCTGCGCTTTGCGCGCTGGATCGGCGCGCAGCGCACGCTGGTGCGCGGTCCCGCCGATGCGGCGGCCGGCCCGCACGAAGTCGAGCAGTGCTGCAGCCTGCTCGCGCGCATGGGATTGCGCTACGAAACGCCGCCGCAACGCGTGGTCCCGGACCCCGGGGAACTCGCGGCGATCGGCTCGAGGATCGCGGCGCATTGGCCGGCGCGCCCGGGTTCGCTGATCGCGCTCCACCTCAGCGCCCGCAAGCCTTCGCAGCGCTGGTCGGCGGCGAATTTCGCCGCGCTGGCGCGCGCATTGCATCGGGAGAGCGGGGCAGCGTTCCTGCTCCTGTGGGCGCCGGGAGGAAGTGAGGGTCGGGCGCACCCCGGTGACGACGAAAAAGCGCGGGAGGTGATCGAGGCGGCCGGCGCGGTGCCCGTGCTCCCGCTTGCGACGCGGCGCCTCGAAGTGCTGATCGCCGCGCTCGCGCACTGCGACGCGGTGATCTGCTGCGATGGCGGCGCGATGCACCTCGCTGCGGCGCTCGGCAAGCCGATCGTGTGCCTGTTCGGCCGGTCGGACGCGGCGCGCTGGCGTCCCTGGGGTGTGGCGCACGAGCTGCTGCAGAAGGACTCGCGCGAGGTCTCGGACATCGCGCCGCGCGAAGCGCTCGCCGCGTACGCCCGCCTGCGCGCGCGCCTCGCGGCGGGAAATCCGGTCGATTCGCCCGCCGCGTAGCGCCGCGAGGGCACGGCGCCGCATGCTATCGTCCGGCTCCATGGTCGAGGACCCGGTTCCGCTCGCCGCGCTAGGTAGCGCGCTCGTCATCAAGCTGCGCCATGTGGGCGACGTGCTGCTTTCCTCGCCGGTGTTTTCAGTGCTCAAGCGCCGGGCGCCGCAGGCGCAACTCGATGCGCTCGTGTACGCGGACACCGCGCCGATGCTGACCGGGCACCCGAGCATCAGCCGCGTGCATGGCATCGACCGCGCCTGGAAAACGCTCGGCACACCGGCACGCGCGCGGGCCGAGTGGCGGCTGTTTGCCGCGCTGCGCGCGCGCCGCTACGAACTCGTGATCCATCTCACGGAACATTGGCGCGGCGCCTGGCTTGCGCGCGCGCTCGGCGCGCGCTGGGCGGTCGCGCCGGTGGTCGCGGGCCGCGGCCGCTTCTGGCGCGAGAGCTTCACCCACTTCGTTTCCGAGCCGCGCGCCGGTGGCCGACATATGGTCGAGCGCAATCTGGATGCGCTGCGCCGGATCGGCATCTACCCGGGCGTCGAGGAACGCGGCCTGACGCTGATCGCGGGCGCGGCGGCGGAGGACCGGATTACGCAAATTCTGGCGCAGTGCGGTCTGGCGAGCGGGCGCTTTGTCCAGGTGCACCCTTCATCGCGCTGGCGCTTCAAGTGCTGGCCGGCGGACAAAATGGCGCAGCTCGTCGAGCGCCTGCATGCAGAGGGCTGGCCGGTCGTGCTCACCGCCGCGCCCGAACCCGCCGAAGCACAGATGATCGGCGACATCCTCAAGCACGTTTCGCGGCCGGTGGCAGCGAACCTGGCGGGGCAGCTTTCGCTCAAGGAGCTCGCGGCGCTCAGCGCCCGCGCGCGGCTCTTCGTCGGCGTGGACTCCGCGCCGATGCACATTGCCGCGGCTGTGGGCACGCCTGCGGTGGCGCTTTTCGGTCCGTCCGGCGAGGCTCTGTGGGCGCCGTGGGGTACGCCCCGAACCGCGAGCCACCAGGTGGTCGCAAGCGAAGGCTACAGCTGCCGGCCCTGCGGCCTGGACGGCTGTGGCGGAGGCAAGGTGAGCGATTGCCTCGTGACGCTCGAGGTGGAGAGCCTCTGGCGTGCCGTGCGCGAGCGGCTGGGCGGTCCGCCCGGATGAAGCGGGAAGGGTCTCCGGACGCAAAGGATGCGCTCCTGCGAAAGCTCGCGGAGCGTGCCGCCACGATCGGCATCGTGGGCCTGGGCTACGTCGGCCTGCCGCTTGCGCTGCGCTACGCAGAGGCTGGCTACCCGGTGATCGGATTCGACATCGATCCGGCCAAGGTGCGCTCGCTCGCCGGCGGACGCAGCTACATCGGGCACATCCCGGATGAGTCGGTCGCGGCGGCGCGAGCCAGGCGGTTCGAGGCGACGACCGATTTCGTGCACGCCAACGGGGCGGACGCGCTGATTCTCTGCGTGCCCACGCCGCTCGATCGGGACCGCGCACCGGACCTGAGCTACGTGCTCGGCACCGTGGAGGCTCTCCTTCCGCACCTGAGGCGCGGCCAGGTGGTCTCGCTCGAGAGCACGACCTACCCCGGCACGACCGAAGAGGAGCTCAGGCCGCGCATCGAATCGCGCGGCTTCGAGATCGGGACCGACGTGTTCCTCTGCTTTTCTCCGGAGCGCGAGGACCCGGGCAACCCGAGGCACCGCACCCGCACCATTCCGAAGGTGTGCAGCGGCTCGACGGCTGCCTGCCTCGAAGTCGGTCTTGCGCTCTACGGCGGCGTGATCGACGAGCTGGTGCCGGTCGGTTCGACCCGCGTCGCCGAGATGACCAAGCTGCTGGAGAACATCCACCGTGCCGTCAACATCGGCCTCGCGAACGAGATGAAGATCATCTGCGATCGCATGGGAATCGACGTGCACGAGGTGATCCGCGCCGCGGCGACCAAGCCGTTCGGTTTCGTGCCGTACTGGCCCGGACCGGGGTTCGGCGGGCACTGCATCCCGATCGATCCGTTCTACCTCGCCTGGAAGGCGCGCCAGTTCGGCGTCGAGGCCCGCTTCATCGAACTCGCGGGCGAGATCAATCGCGCCATGCCCGATTGGGTGCTCGGCAAGCTCGGCGAGGCGTTGCGCGCGCGCGGCAAGGCGCTCGCCGGCAGCGCTTGCCTGCTGCTCGGCCTCGCCTACAAGAAGAACATCGGCGACACCCGCGAATCGCCCGCGGTCGAGCTGATGGAACGGCTCGCGGCACGCGGCGCGCGCGTGGCGTACGCGGACCCGCACGTCCCGCTGTTCCCGCCGATGCGCGAGCACCGCTTCGACCTGCAAAGCGTGGCGCTCGACCCCGCGACGATCGCCTCCTACGATGCCGTGCTGCTCGTGACCGACCACGACGCATTCGACTATGCGCTGATCCTCCGGCACGCGCGGCTCATTGTCGATACCCGCGGCGTCTACCGGGAAAGCGCGCCGAACGTGGTGAAGGCGTGAGCATGGATTTCGTCGACCTGAAGACCCAGTACGCCGCGCTGAAGGAAAGCGTCGACGCGCGCATCCGGCGGGTGCTCGAGCATGGCCAGTACATCCTGGGGCCGGAAGTCCGCGAACTGGAGGAGCGGCTGGAGGCCTACACCGGCGCCCGGCACTGCATCGCGGTCGCATCGGGCACCGAAGCGCTGCTCATCGCGCTGATGGCGCTCGGCGTGAAGCGCGACGAGGAGGTGCTCACCACGCCGTTCACCTTCGTCGCCACCGCGGAGATGATCGTGCTCCTCGGCGCAAGGCCCGTGTTCGTCGACGTGCAAGAGGACACGGCGAACATCGATGCCTCGCGCCTCGAAGCGGCGATCACGCCGCGCACCCGCGCGATCCTGCCGGTGTCCCTCTACGGACAGCCGGCCGACATGGACGAAATCAATGCCCTCGGCGCGGCGCGCGGGCTCGCGGTGATCGAGGACGCGGCGCAGAGCTTCGGTGCGACCTACCGCGATCGCAGGAGCTGCAACCTCTCGACCGTCGGCTGCACCAGCTTCTTTCCTTCCAAGCCGCTCGGCTGCTATGGCGACGGCGGCGCGGTTTTCACCAGCGACGATGCGCTTGCCCGGGCGATGCGGGAGATCCGGGTCCACGGCCAGGAACGCCGCTACCACCACTCGCGCCTGGGCGTGGGCGGGCGGATGGACTCGATCCAGTGCGCGGTGCTGCTCGCCAAGCTCGAGCGCTTCGACTGGGAGATCGCGCGGCGCATCGCGATCGGCCGGCGCTACGACCTGCTCCTCGCGCCGCATCTGCGCAGCCTGCGCGTGCGTGCGGACCGGACCAGCGTCTACGCGCAGTACACGGTGCGCGTGCCGGACCGGGCGGCGCTCGAGTCGGCGCTCAAGGCGAAAGGCATCCCGACGGCGATTCACTATCCGCTCGCGCTGCACCAGCAGCCGGCGTACGCAATGTTCGCGCGCGGCGCCACGTTTCCGCACGCCGAGCGCCTGGCGCGCGAAGTCATCAGCCTGCCGATGCATCCCTACCTCGCCGAGGCGGACCAGGACCGGATCGTCGAGGCGGTCGCGCAGGTGCTCTAGAATCGGGCCCGCGATGCTGTTCGTCACCGGCGGCGCCGGATTCATCGGGTCCAACTTCGTGCTCTCGACGCTCGCCGCGACCGGCGAGGCGATCCTCAATCTCGACAAGCTCACCTACGCGGGCAACGCGAGAAATCTGGATTCGCTCGCGGGCGACGCGCGGCACGTCTTCGTGCGCGGCGACATCGGCGACCGCGGCCTGGTCGCCGAACTGCTGAGGCGGCATCGGCCGCGGGCGGTGGTGCATTTCGCGGCCGAGAGCCACGTCGATCGCTCGATCCGCGGTCCGGCCGAATTCGTGCAGACCAACCTGGTGGGCACCTTCAGCCTGCTCGAAGAGGCGCGCGCCTACTGGAGCGAGCTCGCGCCGGCGGAGCGGGCGGCGTTTCGCTTCCTGCACGTGTCCACCGACGAAGTCTACGGCTCGCTTGGTGCGGGCGATCCGGCGTTCACCGAGCGCACGCCGTACGCGCCGAACAGCCCCTACGCCGCATCGAAGGCGGGCTCGGATTACCTGGTGCGCGCGTACCACCACACCTACGGCCTGCCGGTCCTCACCACCAACTGTTCGAACAACTATGGCCCGTACCAGTTCCCCGAGAAACTCATTCCGCTCATGATCCACCATGCGCTCGAGGAACGGCCGCTTCCGCTCTACGGCGACGGGCGCAACGTGCGCGACTGGCTCTACGTGCTCGATCATTGCGCGGCGGTGCGCGTGGTGCTCGAGCGCGGGCGGATCGGCGAGACCTACAATATCGGCTCTGAAAGCGAGCGCGCCAACATCGGCGTGGTGAACACGCTGTGCGAACTGCTCGACGAAGCGCGGCCGCGAAGGCACGGCCGCTATGCCGACCTGGTGACGTTCGTCAAGGACCGCCCCGGGCATGACCGGCGGTATGCGATGGATTGCTCGAAGCTGCGCGCCGAGCTGGGATGGGCGCCGCAGGAAAGCTTCGAGTCCGGCCTGGCGAAGACCGTTCGCTGGTACCTCGAACATGAACGCTGGGTCGCGGATGTGACGAGCGGCGCCTACCGCAATTGGGTCGACGCCAACTACGCCGAGCGCGGCGCCGCATGAAGGGCATCATCCTCGCGGGCGGTTCCGGCACGCGCCTTTATCCGGCGACGCTCGCGGTTTCCAAGCAGCTCCTGCCGGTGTACGACAAGCCGCTCGTCTACTATCCGCTCTCCACGCTGATGCTCGCCGGCATCCGCGAGATCCTCGTCATCTCCACGCCGCAGGACACCCCGCGCTTCGAGCAGCTCCTGGGCGACGGCGCGCGCTGGGGCCTGCGCCTTGCGTACGCGGTGCAGCCCTCGCCGGGCGGGCTTGCGCAGGCGTTTCTGATCGGGCGCCGGTTCGTCGGCAGCGACACGGTCGCGCTCGTCCTCGGTGACAACCTGTTCTACGGCCACGAGCTGTCGGGCCTGCTCAAGCGCGCGGTGGCGAAGCCCCGGGGCGCTACCGTGTTCGCCTACCCGGTCAAGGATCCGGAGCGCTACGGCGTGGTCGAATTCGACGCCGGGGGCCGCGCGATCCGCATCGAAGAAAAGCCGCGCCAGCCGAAGTCGCGCTATGCGGTGGTCGGGCTCTATTTCTACGACAACCGGGTGCTCGACCTCGCCGCCGCGCTCGAGCCCTCGGCGCGCGGCGAGCTGGAGATCACCGACCTGAACGGCCGGTACCTCGCGTGGGGAGAGCTGGACGTGATCCCCATGGGCCGCGGCTTCGCCTGGCTCGATACCGGAACGCACGAGTCGCTGCTGGAAGCGTCGCACTTCATCGAAACCATCGAGCGCCGCCAGGGCCTGAAGATCGCCTGTCCGGAAGAGATCGCCTGGCGCCAGGGCTGGATCACGGCCGCAGAGCTCGAAGCACTGGCGCGGCCGCTTGCGAAGAGCAGCTACGGACAGTATCTCCTGAGCGTGCTCTCCGAGCGGCTGTTCTGATGCAGGTCAGGCGCGCCGAAATCCCCGACGTGCTCGTGCTCGAGCCCGTGGTGTTCGCCGACACGCGCGGCTTCTTTCTCGAGAGCTACAACCGGCGCGCCTTCCGCGAAGCGACCGGGATCGACGTCGAGTTCGTCCAGGACAACCATTCGCGCTCGGCGAGGAACGTGCTCCGCGGCCTGCACTACCAGATCGCGCAGGCGCAGGGGAAACTGGTGCGCGTCACCTCGGGCGAGGTCTGGGACGCGGCGGTCGACCTGCGCCGGCGGTCCTCGACTTTCGGCAAGTGGGTCGCTTTCGCGCTCTCGGCCGAGTCCAAGCGCATGGCGTGGATTCCGCCCGGATTTGCGCACGGGTTCCTCGTCGTATCGGATTTTGCCGAAGTGCAGTACAAGACAACCGAGTACTACGCGCCGGAGCACGACCGGACGCTGCTGTGGAACGATCCGGCACTCGCGATCCCGTGGCCGATCGGGGGCGATCCGATCCTCGCCGAAAAGGACCGGCGCGGCACGCCGCTTGCGGCGGCCGATGTTTACCCGTGAGGATCCTGCTCACCGGCCGCACCGGGCAGGTCGGCTGGGAACTCGAACGCGCCCTTGCGCCGCTGGGGAGCGTGATCGCAACCGACCGCGCGGGACTCGATCTCGGCGATCCGGAGACGATCCGGCGGATCGTGCGCGAGGCAAAGCCGGACGTGATCGTGAACGCCGCCGCATACACTGCAGTGGACCGCGCGGAATCGGAGCCCGAGGCGGCGATGCGGATCAACGGCGCCGCGCCGGGCGTCCTTGCCGAGGAAGCGCGGCGGCTCGGCGCGCTTCTCGTGCATTACTCGACCGATTACGTGTTCGACGGGGCGAAGGATTCGCCCTACGTCGAAGACGACCTGCCGCGTCCGCTCAATGAGTACGGCAGGAGCAAGCTGCAGGGCGAGCGGGCGGTTCTCGCGAGCGGCTGTCGCCATCTGGTGCTGCGCACGAGCTGGGTGTACGCCGCCCGCGGCAGCAATTTCCTGCGCACCATCCTGCGCCGCGGCCGCGAGCAGTCCGAACTGCGCGTCGTGACGGACCAGGTCGGCGCCCCGACTTCGGCCGCGGCGATCGCCGGCGCGACCGCGTTGCTGCTCGCCTCAGCCGGCCCGCTCGGCCTTTTTCATCTGAGCGCCTCGGGTGCGACGAGCTGGCACGGGTTTGCCGAGGAGATCGTGGCCCTCGCCGGGCTTCCCGCGCGTGTGGTCGGAATTCGCTCGCAGGACTACCCGAGCGCCGCGCGTCGGCCTCGCAACTCGCTCCTGGA
>CAZXAR010000048.1:15887-21589 GCA_964638135.1 uncultured Enterobacteriaceae bacterium
GCACTACGTGCGCCCGTACTGGTCCTCGAAGCGCTCGATGTCGTCCTCGCCGAGGTAGCTGCCGGACTGCACCTCGATGAGGAAGAGCGGGACATCGCCAGGGTTGTGCAGCCTGTGCCGGGTCCCCACCGGGATGAAGGTGGACTGGTTTTCTTCCAGCGTCAGCGTCTCGGCGCCGCGCGTGACGCGGGCGCACCCCGAAACCACCACCCAATGCTCCGCGCGCTTGCGGTGCAGCTGCAGCGAAAGCGCGTGCCCGGGTTTGACCATCAGGCGCTTGACCTGGAAGCGCTCGCCGGCGTCCACCGTTTCGTAGTAGCCCCAGGGCCGGTAGACGCGCGTGTGCGACACGTGCTCGTTGCGATTGAGCCGGTCGAAGCGCTCGACCACTTCCTTCACGTCCTGCGCGCGCTCGCGCGCCGCAACCAGCACCGCGTCGTCGGTTTCCACCACCACCAGGTCCTCGGCACCGAGCACCGACACGTGGCGCCCGTCGGCCCGCACGTAGCAGCGCGCCGCATCGTGCAGCCAGACATCGCCGCGCGTCACGTTCTGCGCCGCGTCCTTCTCGCCGACCTCCCACAGCGCAGACCAGGAGCCGACGTCGCTCCAGCGCATGTCGGCGCGCACCACCGCGCCGCGCTCGGTGCGCTCCATGACCGCGTAGTCCACCGAGTCGGACGGGCAGGCGGCGAATGCCTCGCGATCCAGCCGCAGGAAGTCGAGATCCCGTGTCGCGCACTCGAACGCCCGGCGGGTGGCGGCGAGGATCTCGGGCCGGTGGCGCTCGAGTTCGGCGAGAAACTGCGCCGCGCCGAACGCGAACATGCCGGCATTCCAGAGATGGCCGCCCCGGGCGAGAAGCGCCTGCGCGCCTTCCCGGGTGGGCTTCTCGATGAAGCGCCGGATGCGGAAGGCGCCCGCGTTCCCCTCGATCGGTTCGCCGGCTTCGATGTAGCCGAAACCGCTCGCGGGGTGGGTCGGCGCCACACCGAAGGTGACGAGGAGCCCTTGTCCTGCGACCGCCATTGCCAGCTGCGCCGCGCGCTGGAACGCCCCCACGTCACCGATCCGGTGGTCGGAGGGCAGAACGAGGAGCCGCGCGTCCGGTTCCCGCATCACGGCACACAACGCAGCCGCCGCGACTGCCGGCGCGGTGTTGCGGCCGAACGGCTCGAGCAGCATCGCGTGCGGCGTGACGCCGATCGCCTGGAGCTGCTCGGCGGCGAAAAAGCGGTGCTCGTGGTTGACCACCACGATCGGCGCGCCGAATCCCTCCAGACCGCGCAACCGCAGCACGGTGTCCTGCAGCAGCGTGTGCTCGCTCACGAGCGGCAGGAACTGCTTCGGCAGCAGCCGGCGCGACATCGGCCAGAGACGGCTGCCGGAGCCGCCGCAGAGGATTACCGGAATCTGGGCGGAAGGCATGAAGCGCTTCGCAAAATCAGTTTGCTGCCGTCAAGCATAGCCGTAATAGCCCTTGAACCAGCGCGCGAACTTTGCCAGCCCTTCCTCGAGCGGGGTCGAGGGCGCAAAAGCAATCGCACGGGCAAGGCGCCCGGTGTCGGCGCAGGTTGCCGCAACCTCCCCCGGTTGCATTGGCTTCATTTCCATGAGCGCCTGCTTTCCAAGGGCGCGTTCCAGTGCGGCGATGTAGTCCAGGAGCGGCACCGGGCGGTGATTGCCGATGTTGTACACGGTCCACGGCGCCCAGCTCGTGGCCGGATCGGGTGCGCGCGCGTCGAATTGCGGCGTGGGCGCCGCCGGCAGGTCCAGCACCCGCAGGGTGCCCTCGACCACGTCGTCGATGTAGGTGAAGTCGCGCTGCATGTCGCCGTGGTTGAAAACCTGGATCGGCCGCGCCTCCATGATTGCACGCGAAAAGAGGATCGGCGACATGTCCGGCCTGCCCCAGGGTCCGTACACCGTGAAGTAGCGCAGCCCGGTCGCGGGGATGCCGAACAGGTGGCTGTACACGTGCGCGAGCAGTTCGTTTGATTTCTTGGTTGCCGCATACAGGCTCACCGGATGGTCCACGGCGTCCGCTTCGCGCGACGGCAGCTTGCGGTTGCCGCCGTACACGCTCGAACTGGAGGCGTAGACGAGGTGTTGCGGCGGATGCTCGCGGCAGCATTCGAGCAGGTTCGCGAATCCGACCAGGTTCGACTGGATGTAGGAAGCCGGGTTCTCGAGCGAATAGCGCACTCCCGGCTGTGCCGCGAGGTGCAGCACCCGGTCGGGCCGCGTCGCGGCGAAAAGATGGCCGAGTGCCTCGGCGTCCGCGAGATCGAGCCGCTCGAACCGGATCTGCTCGAGCTTGCGCAGGCGTGCAAGGCGCGCCTGCTTGAGCTCGAGCGAGTAATAGGGCGAAAGGTTGTCGATGCCGATCACGTCGTCGCCGCGCGCCGCGAGACGTTCGGCGCAGTGCATCCCGATGAAGCCGGCCGCGCCGCTGACCAACACCTTCATTTCGCATCCCCGCCCTTGGCTCCGCCTTGCCGCGCAGGGGCGAGCGAGGACGACCGCTGCAATTCGATCAGCCGGGCGTACTTCATGAAGCTGTTCATGCAGCCGATCGAGATGTGCACCAGACCGGCAACGCCGTCGAGAAATCCCAGGCGCAGGACGTAGAACTTGACGAACCGGACCAACGGCGAAAGAACCAGCTCGAGCGCGCCCGCCGTCCGGCCGCGCTCGTAGAGATGCTGCGCGGCGAGTGCCGTGTAACGGTTCTGCTTCTCGAGATAGCGTCCGAGATCGCCGGCGGACTCGTGCAGCAGATCGCCTTCGAGCGTTCCCGGGGTCACCGCGTACAGCACCTTCTCGTGCACGACGTCGTCGCTCCAGGCGGCGCTGTTGCGCTCGAACAGGCGCGTGCACCAATCGGGATAGCCCTCGCCGTGGCGCAGCCAGCGGCCGAGGAAGCGATTGCGCCGCGCGACGCGGTACACCGGCGCGCGCGGCGACTCCAGCGCGGCGCGGATGCTGCGCGCAAGTTCGGGCGAGACCCGCTCATCGGCATCCAGGCAAAGCACCCAGTCGTTGCGCGCCTGCTGGACGGCGAACTGCTTCTGCCTGCCGAAGCCCATCCATTCCTTCTGCAGCACGCGCGCGCCGCGCTGCGCAGCGCACGCGGCGGTGCCGTCGGTGCTGCCCGAATCGACGACGACGATTTCGTCGGCAAACGCGACGCTGGCGAGACACTCGGGAAGCTGCGCCGCGGCGTTCTGGGTGACGAGGACCACCGACAGCGGCTGGGGCAAGGCGGTTTCCGGTTAGAATCGAAGCAAAAGAACGCGGTATTTTACCGCCCCCGGGCGACTCTCCTCCGTGCCGCGCATCCTTTTCGTCAAGACTTCTTCTCTCGGCGACGTCGTGCACAACTGCCCCGCGGTGAGCGACGCCGCGCGCGGGGTGCCGGGCGCCGAAATCGACTGGATCGTGGAAGAGGCGTTTGCCGGAATCGCTGCCCTGCATGCGAGCGTGGGGCGCGTGCTTCCGGTCGCCATCCGCCGCTGGCGCGGCGCGCTGTGGAGCCCGGCGGTCTGGTCCGAGATCCGCGCGTTTCGCCGCCTTCTCGCATCCGGGGTCTACGATGCCGTGATCGATACCCAGGGACTGTTGAAGAGCGCGATGCTCTGTTCGCTCGCTTCCGGCCGCAAGCACGGGATGGACCGCGCCAGCCTGCGCGAACCGCTTGCGGCACTTTTTTACGATGTCCGCCATGTCGTGCCGCGCGACCGGCACGCGGTGGCGCGCAACCGACAGCTTGCCGCCGCGGCGCTCGGTTACACGCCGGACGCCGGCTGCGACTATGGACTGCGCCCGCCGCGCGCCCCTCTGCCTTCGCCGGGTGCCGCGTATGTCGTGCTGCTGACCATGACGAGCCGCGCCGACAAACTGTGGCCGGAGGAGCGGTGGGTGGCGCTCGGCCGCACGCTTGCCGGGCGCGGCATACGGTCGGTGCTGCCGTGGGGAACGCATGCGGAGCGGATGCGTTGCGAGCGCATCGCGCAGTCGATCCCGGATGCGCGGGTGCCGCCCCGGCTCTCGCTCGCGCAGATCGCAACGCTGATGCATGAGGCGCGTGCTGGCGCGGGCGTGGATACGGGACTTACGCATTTGTGCGCGGCGCTCGATGTCGCCACGGTGGGGATCTACAGCGCCACCGAGCCCGCGCTCACCGGACTGTACGGCACGTCGCGCGTGCGCAACCTCGGCGGCAAAGGCGCCGCGCCCTCCGCCGGCGCGGTGAGCACCGCGCTCGAGGCGATGCTGTGATCTGGCGAACGCTCTATACCGCGCTGCTCGTTGCTGCGCTTCCCTGGTTCCTCGCCAGGCTCTGGTGGCGCGGACGCCGCGAGCGCGGCTACCGGCGCCAGATCGGCGAGCGGTTCGGCTGGTACCGGATTGTCCCCGAGCGCGCGACGCTCTGGGTGCACGCGGTGTCGGTCGGCGAGGCAAGAGCCTGTGCGCCGCTGGTGTGCGCGCTGCGCGAAGAGTTTTCCGGCTGCGACCTCCTGCTCACGTGCTCGACCGCGGCGGGGCGCGAGGTGCTGACGCAGCTCCATGCCGGCGCGGCGCAGATCGTCTGGATTCCCTACGATTTTCCGGGGGCCGTGTCCCGCTTCGTGACGCATTTCCGGCCGCGTCTCGGCGTGCTCGTCGAGACCGAGATCTGGCCCAATCTGCTTGCGGCGTGCCGCGCCCATGCAGTGCCGGTCGTGCTTGCGAACGCGCGCATGTCGGAAACGTCTGCCGCCGGCTACCGGCGCTGGCGCGCGATTGCGCGGCCCGCCTTCGCGAGTCTGGCCGCAGCCTGTGCGCAGGGCGAGGCGGACGCCGGGCGGCTCGCTTCGCTCGGCACAGCGAATGTGAGCGTGTGCGGAAATCTCAAGTTCGATGTCGTGCCGGACGCGTCGCAGGCGCAGGCGGGCCGCGCCTGGCGCCGCGCGCTCGCCCGGCCTGTGCTGCTGCTCGCGAGTACCCGTGCCGGCGAGGAGAAGCTGCTCCTCGAGGCGCTCGCCCGCGCCGCGGCGCCGATGCTCGTCGTCCTGGTGCCCCGTCACCCGCAGCGCTTCGAGGAAGTGCACTCGCTGCTCGATGCCCACCGGGCGCGCTTGAACGGCGGACTGCCCGTGGCACGGCGCAGCAAGGGCGAGGAGCCGCACCCCGAGCACAGGCTTTATCTCGGCGACACGATGGGAGAAATGGCGTTCTATTACGCGGCGGCCGACGTTGCCATCGTGGGCGGGTCGATCCTGCCGCTCGGCGGACAGAACCTGATCGAAGCCTGCGCGGCGGGAACCGCGGTCGTGTTCGGCCCCTCGATGTACAACTTCTCGGACGCGAGCCGTCTCGCGCTCGAGGCGGGTGCGGCGCTGCAGGCGGGCGGAGCGCAGGAGGCCGTGCAGCTCGCGCTCGGGTTGCTCGAGGATGCAGCGAGGCGCGCGCGCATGGGCGCCGCGGGCCTGGATCTTTGCGCTGCGCACCGCGGCGCCACGCAAAGGCACCTCGCCATCTGCAAGTCGCTCGTGCAGGACCGCAGCGCGGAGGGCTTGCCGCCCGCTACGGCGCCAGCGCGCGGCTGACCTCGTCGAGGTCCTCCTCGCGCAGGCTCCCTGCGGCGGCCTTGAGTCGCAGGTGATTGGTGATCGTGTTGTAGCGCGCGACGGCGAGATCGCGCCGCGTCGAGAACAGCT
>CAZXAR010000049.1:0-21127 GCA_964638135.1 uncultured Enterobacteriaceae bacterium
CGATGCCGAACTCGGCCTGCCGGTGCATCTCCTCGGTGCGGATCTGCACTTCGACCGTCTTCCCGCCGGGACCGATCACGGCGGTGTGCAGCGACTGGTAGTTGTTGCCCTTGGGCCGCGAGATGTAATCGTCGAACTCCTTCGGGATCGGCTGCCACAGATCGTGCACGACGCCGAGCGCGGTGTAGCAGTCGCGCGTGGAGGCGGCGATGACCCGCAGCGCGCGCACGTCGTAGACCTCGGAGAAGTCCAGGCCCTTCACGCGCATCTTGTTGCAGATCGAATAGATGTGCTTCGGCCGTCCCGCGACTTCCGCGCGCACGCCCGCAGCGACGAGGCCTTTGCCGAGCATCGCCATCGCCTCCCGGATGTACTGCTCGCGCTCGGTGCGCTTTCCCTCCAGCATCTGCGCGGTCTTCCGGTACAGATCGGGCTCGAGGAAGCGGAACGACAGGTCCTCGAGTTCCCATTTCAGCTGCCAGACGCCGAGCCGGTTGGCGAGCGGCGCGTAGATGCCGAGCGTCTCGCGCGCATACGCCGCGCGCTCCTCGGAGGGGTTCTTCGCGAACCAGCGCAGGGTCTGCGTGCGCGAGGCGAGCCGGATCAGCACCACGCGCACATCCTCGACCATGCCGAGCACCATCTTGCGCAGGATCTCGTTCTGCTCGTGCGCCTTGCCGCGCGTCAGCACGCGCAGCCGGTAGAGGCGCTCGACGCCGAGCGCGAGCGCGGCGATTTCGTCGCCGAATCGCCCGCGAAGCTCGTCCGCGTCCTTCAGGTGCTTGGGCGCGGCAAAAAGCACGCCCGCCGCGCGCGCCGCGGGATCCAGTCCCGCAGTCGCGAGGCTCGCCGCGAGCCCCAGCGCGTGCGGCCAGACGGGCTCGCCGGTCGAGAGCACCTGGCCCGCATAGAGCGGCTCGGCAAATTCGAGCGCCCGGGCGATGAGCGCGCGACCCTCGCCCGAAATGCCTTCCGCGATCGGCTCGAGCGCCGCCGCGCCCGATTGCGGATGAAGCTGGACCACGGAAACCATGCGGTATTGTATGTCGCGTGCGATGGAATCCTCACCTGCTGCTGGTGTTGACCGCGATGCTCTGGGCGGGCCACTGGATCGTGGCGCGCGCGATCGGCTGATGGGCTGGCTGCGAAGCTGGCGCCGCCGGCGCATCCTGAAGCGGCACGCGCTCGACGAGCGCCTGTGGCGGCGGGTGAGCGCACGGCTGCCGTTCCTCGCCGGGCTGTCGCGGAACGACGAGCGCCGGCTGAAGGACATGGCGATCGTGTTCCTCGCCGAGAAGCAGTTCACGCCGGTGCGCGGCACGCGCCTTTCCGATCGCGACCGGGTTTCGATCGCGGTGCAGGCCTGCCTCCCGGTGCTGGAACTCGGCCTGGACTGGTACGACGGCTGGGTCGGCATCGTCGTCCATCCCGCCGATTTCCGCGTGCAGCGGGCGGAGACCGATGACCACGGCGTGGTGCACGAATGGGACGACGAACTCGCCGGCGAATCGTGGCCCGGCGGGCCGGTCGTGCTTTCGTGGGAAGCGCTCGACGAAGCCGGCACGGTCGCCGAAGGCGGCGTCAACGTCGTCATTCACGAATTCGCGCACATGATCGACCTCGCGGACGGCGAAGCCGATGGCGTGCCCGCCCTTCCCTCGCGCCGCGCGCGCCAGCGCTGGACCGAGATCCTCGATCGCGAGTACGCCCGGTTCTGCGAAGACGTCGCTGCGGGGCGCGATTCGCTGCTCGATCCCTACGCCGCGGAACACGAATCCGAGTTCTTCGCTGTTGCGAGCGAGGCCTTCTTCGAGTCGCCCAATGCGCTCAAACGCGAATTCCCCGACCTCTACGGGCTCTTCAGCGCCTTCTACCGCCAGGACCCGGCTGCACGGCTGTCCCAGTGAAGACGCGCTTTAGCGGCTATTCCTTGCCCGAGCGCCAGATGCCGTAGAAGATCCACAGACTGTTGAAGAAGGCGAGGACATAGCCCAGCAGGCCGAGCGCGCCCAGCACCGGGATTCCCAGGATCCGCGGCCCGCCATCCACAGTAAGCACGATCGCCGAGCCGATCACCAGCGACGCGGTCAGGATTCCGATGGTGACGCGATCGAGAGTCCGGTCGAGCTGACGGCCGAACGAATCCAGGCGCTTCAGATCGAGGTCGACACGCGTCTTGCCGCGGCGCGCTTCGCGCAGCAGCCGGACCATATCGCGCGGCACGCTGCCGATCAGGCCGAGAAAATCGCTCACCGCGCCGCGGCCGCGGCGCACGAGTTCCGCCGGCTGGAATCGTTCGCGCAGCGCCCGCCGCAGCATCGGCGCCAGGTGCTCGGTGACGTTGAACTCGGGGTTGTACCGGCGTCCGAGCCCCTCCATGGTGATCAGCGCCTTGAACATGAGCGTCAAATCGGGCGGCAGCAGGATCGAATGCTGGCGCACGATCGCGGCGAACTGGCGGATCAGCGCGCCGATGCGGATGTCCTTGAGCGGCACGCCCTCGTATTCGTAGACCAGTTCGTTCACGTCCTCGGACAGCTTCGCTTCGTCGACGTATGCCTCGCCCGCCCAGTCGAGCAGCACGTCGAGCATGGGCTCCTCTTCCATTCGCGCCAAACCTGCCAGCAGGTCGACCACCTGCCGGCGCCGGTGCGGCGAGAGCCGGCCCACCATGCCGAAATCGATCATCACGATGCGGTTGTCGGGCAGGAAGAAGACGTTCCCGGGGTGCGGATCGGCGTGGAAGAAACCGTCGATCAGGATCATCTTGAGCACCGACTCGCAGCCGTGGTCCGCAATTACCTTCCTGTCCAGGCCGGCCGCCTCGACCGCGGCAAGATCGGTCGCCGGCACGCCCTCGACGTGCTGCTGCACGAGCAGCGTCTCGCTCGAGAACTCCGGGTAGACCCTGGGAATCACGATGTGCGGATGGTCGGCGAAGTTCTTGGCGATACGCTCGATCGAGCGCGCCTCGACGCTGAAATCGAGCTCGCGCGCGAGCGAGCGCGAGAAATGCGCCGCGATCTCGGTCGGCCGGTAGCGCCGCGCTTCGGGCAGCTCGGACTCGAGCAGCTCCGCGATGTGCCGGAGGATGCGCAGGTCGGCGCTCACCTTGTCGCGGATTCCCGGCCGGCGGATCTTGAGCACCACCGGGGTGCCGTCGGCGAGCTTCGCCCGGTGTACCTGCGCGATCGAGGCCGAGCCGTGCGCGCGTGTGTCCAGATCGCGGAACACCTCGAAGGGCGATCTGTCGAGCGCGTGCTCGAGCTCGGGCAGAAGCTCCGCGAAGGGCACTGCCGGCACTTCGCTGTGCAGTTTCTCGAATTCGGTGATCCAGCGGTACGGAAACACGTCGACGCGCGTCGCGAGGACCTGTCCGAGCTTGACGAAAGTGGGACCGAGCTCCTCGAGCGCGCGCCGGGCGCGCTCCGCGGGGTCGAGCTTCAGCGTCTCGGCCGAGGCGCCCAGATGCAGGATCTCGCCCGCGCGCTCGAAGGCGGCCGCGATGCCGATCCGCCGCACCACGTCGCCCAGACCGTGGCGGATGAAGACCGAAGTGAGCTCGCGAAGGCGCGGCAGATCCCGCATGATGCCGAGCGTCTCGCGCAGCATGGGCAGGCCCTCAGGGCGCCTTGTTCTCGGGGGTTTCGGTTTCTGGCTTGCGCAGCGCGTCGGCGACGCCGCCCAGCACCCCGCTCGCCAGCATCGCGAAGCGCGCACCGAACTCGCCTGCGGCCTCCAGGCCGGCAAGCGTCACATCGAGCGAGGCGACCGAGACGCGCTGCGCGAATTCGGTGAGGATCGAGCCGACCTGCCGGCCGGTCTCGGTGCCGCTGCGCCGCGCCTCGTCGAGCACCTTGCGCAGTTCGGGCTGCACCCGCGCGCCGGCACCGTCCGCGACCTGCGCCACCGTGGCGAGAAAGTCGTCCTCAATCCGTTTCATGCTCACGAGTGCGGCCTTGAGCTCGTTGTCGCTGAAGCCGCGCCCGGTCGCCACGATCTGGCGCAGCGCCGTCTGCCCTGCTTGCGTCGCCTTGCGCAGGGCTTCGTCGAGCCCCTGGAACGCGTCTGCGAGCGACTGGCGCACCTCGGCGCGGCTCGATTCCGCACCGAGCGCCACGCCCTCGACCACCGCCCGCACCACCTCGCGCACGCCCTTGGAATCGAAGCGCCGGCTGCGCAGCGCTTCGAGCGTCAGATCGTGGACGCGGTCGCGGATGCTGGCCTCCGCGCCGACCGTTTCGCTTGCCGTCTGCCTGATCTGCTCGCCTGAAAGTTCCTGCGGGGTATCCATGGCGTCTCCCGGGAGCGCACGCGCGGCGCGTCCCCTCAAGTGTAGCGCCGGATTCTCAGCGTGCGGGAGTCCTCCGGTGCCAATCGGTCGCCTGCTGGAAGGCGTGCCCTGCGCGCAGCGCGGTGGCCTCATCGAAGGGACGCGCCATGAGCTGCATGCCGATCGGCATTCCGGAGCGTGTGAATCCCGCGTTGGCCGAAACGGCCGGCACGCCGAGGAAATTGGCGAGCCGCGTGAGGCGAATGGTCCGGCCCAGCATGGCGAGAGCCTCGGGACCGCCGCCGAGATCAGTCTCTGCAATTGTCGGCGTCTGGAACGAAGTCACCGGCGCATGCAGCAGGTCCACTTCGCGGAAGACCCCGGCGCAGAATTCGCGCAGCGCCGCCGCCCGCAGGCGCAGCGCGTCGAGATAGGACGCCGCCGGAATCGCGAGTCCCGGCTCGAGGCGCGCGCGGACCTGTTCGGAATAGTCCTGCGGCCGCGTGCGCAGCCAGTTGCCGTGAATCGCGGCTGCTTCCGCCGAGATGATCACCGCGCCGGCGGCATTCCATGGCGCAACTTCGGGCAACTCGACGTCGCGCACGGTGGCCCCGAGCCGGCGGAACACTTCGAGCGACGCCTCCATGGCGGCAGCGATTTCCGGATCGCAGTCGTCGTAGAAGTAATTGCGCGGCCTTCCGATCCGCAGTCCCGCCACCGGGCGCGCAAGCTCGGACATGTAGTCGGGAACCGGGCGCGAATCGCAAGTCGGATCGCGCGCATCGGGGCCCGCGAGGAGCTGCAGCAGGAGCGCGCAATCCTCGACGGTGCGCGCGAGCGGGCCCACGGTGTCGAGCGAGAACGAGAGCGGCATCGCTCCCGCGCGCGAAACGCGACCGTAGCTTGGCTTGATCCCCGAAACGCCGCAAAAATGCGCCGGAAGCCGGATCGAGCCTCCGGTGTCCGAACCCAGGGCGGCGAAGGTTGCGCGGGCGGCAAGCGCGGTCCCCGAGCCGGAGGACGAGCCACCGGTGATCCGCGCCGGGTCCCAGGCATTGCGGCAATGTCCGTAATGCCAGTTGTGGCCGGTCGGGCCGAAGGCGAACTCGGCCATGTTGAGGACCCCGAACTGGACCGAGCCGGCGACGTCGAGCCGCTCCAGCACGGTGGCGGTCGAGGGCGCGGGCCGCTCGCGAGCGATCCCCGAGCCGCAGGACGAGGCGACGCCCTTTCGGTAGTACATGTCCTTGTGCGCCATCGGCACCCCATGCAAGGGGCCGCGCACTGCGCCGCGCGCCAGTTCACGATCGGCAACGCGCGCCGCCTCGAGCGCCAATTCGTCGTCGAGGCGGATGACGCAGTTGAGCAGGGGATGCACCGCCTCCATGCGCCCAATCGCCGCCTCCATCGCGCGCACGCAGGTGACGCGCCTCTCGCGGATCGCGCCCGCAAGCTCGACCGCCGAAAGCTCGAGGATTTCCTCCGGCGTCACGGCGCGTTCCGCCTTTGCGCCACGGTGAACGCCGCCGGTTCCTCCTCGAACGCGAGCCGCGCACAGGCCTGCGCAGTGCCACCGAGGAGCGTCGTGAGAAGCGCAGCGTGCGCGCGTGCGCGCTCCGCGTCCAACGCGACCCCCTGCCCCGCAAGCGCCTCGGCAACCCAGTGCGCTTTCATCTCTGCCGCCATGCCGTGCTCCTTTTTCGTCTTGTGGTTACAGCGTAACCCGCGGCGCAGGGCCGGCGCCGGGCGCGAGCCGGCCGTCGTCCACCGGCTTTCCCAAACCCTGCCGAATGGGGATGATCCCGGCCCAGATCGGGAGCGCGTAGTCCTGCTCGTCGTCGATCGGCGGCCCGGTGCGGATCTTCGCCGAGGCCTCTTCGATTCGCATCCCCAGCACCGAGGTCGCCTTCAGTTCCTGCTGCGTCACCGGCCTGAGTTCATCCCACCGGCCGGGGTACAGCCGCTCGACAAACGCCCGCATCCTGGCGAGCTTGTCGCGCGCATCCTTGACGAGGTACGGCCTGCCGAAGAGCATCGCGGAGCGGTAGTTGATCGACTTGTGAAAGGCGGAACGGGCGGCGACGAGCGCGTCCACCAGGGTCACGGTGAGGCAGACCTCGGGACCCCGCTCGAGCGCAAGCAGCATGCGGCTCTTTGCCGATCCGTGCCAGTAGACGGAATCGCCTTCCCTCCAGTAGGCGGTCGGCGTCACGAACGGCTGGCCATCGATCACATAGCCGAGGTGACAGATGAAGGCCGCATCGAGGATGGCGTAGATCGTCTCGCGGTCGTAGTGCGCGCGCTTCGGAAGCCGTCTGACTTTCGATCGGGCGGTGGCGGTTAGCGTTTTCATGATCGCGGTAAACTGGAAACGCGCATGTTACCGCGTAGCGAAATCGAGGACTGCGTGCGGATGGCGCCCGCGGCGACTTGGGACCTCGAAACCGATTGCGCCGCCTACGGCGCCTTCTGGCGTCGTTCGGGCGAATTGCTCGCACGCCTTTCCCCGAAGGCCGGGCGAGACCGCGCGCAAGCCGATGCCGCCGAGGCGCTGCACGCGGCGACGCGCGCGGCGCGCGCGCGTTTCCTGCGCACGCACGCGGCCCGCGTGTATGGCGCGCTGACCGGCGGGCGCGGTGCGTTCCTGCGTCTGGACGAATTGTGCCGCCGCGCGAGCGAGGCGTTTCCGGGCCTCGTGCCCGGCGCGCCCGAACTCGAGCGTGAGGCGCGCGCGGCACAGCGCGACAAGGACGGGCTGGAGATCGACCAGGGCCTGTTCCTCGCGCACGTGCTCGCGGATCCCGACTCGGGCCTGCATCTGTGCCACGCCATGCTGCTGCCGCGGGAGGACGCGCGTGCGCGCCTGGGCGAGCTTGAGCGCGCGGGCGAGATCGACTTCGGTGCGGTGCGACTGCAGCGCCGCGGCAAGGCATCGCTCGTCACGATGAACAATCCGGGTGTGCTCAACGCCGAGGACGAAACGACGCTCGACGCCATGGAAACGGCAGTCGATCTCGCACTCCTCGATCCGCAGACCGAGATCTGCGTGCTGCGCGGGGGTCCGGTCGGCCACCCGAACTACGCGGGAAAGCGCCTCTTTGGCGCCGGCATCAACCTGACGAACCTGTACCAGGGAAAGATCCCCTACCTCTGGTACCTGATTCGTGATCTGGGCTACGTCAACAAGCTGTATCGCGGTCTCGCCCTCCCGGATGCGCCGCCCGAGGAAATTTCCGTCGAGAAGCCCTGGATTGCCGCCGTGGACGGATTTGCGATCGGCGGCCACTGCCAGCTCCTGCTCGCCGTCGATTACACCATCGCGGCGGACGACGCCTACCTGACGCTTCCGGCGCGCAAGGAAGGCATCGTGCCGGGGGCGGCGAACCTGCGCCTGCCTCGCTTCGTCGGCGATCGCATCGCGCGCCAGGCCATCATGGCCGAGCGGCGCATCGACTGCGCCAGCCGCGAGGGTCGCCTGATCTGCGACGCGGTAGTTCCTGCGGACGCGATGGATGCCGCGATCGAGGATGCGATCGCGCGGCTCACGGGATCGGGCGTCGTGAGCGCGGCGAGCAACCGCCGCGCCTTCCGCGCCGCGCAGGAACCGCTCGACCTTTTCCGGCGCTACATGGCGGTGTATGCGCGCGAGCAGGCGCACTGCCACTTCAGCCCCGCCCTCATCGCCAACCTCGAGACGCACTGGAACGCACACCGCCGGGGCCGCTGACACACGCGCCCGCAGGGTCGCCGCCGCCGCGGAGCTACTTCTGCGCCGCCGCCTCGAGAATCGCCCGGAACGCCGCCGGATCGCGATAGCCGACGAATCGCTGGACCACTTTTCCGTGCGGGTCCAGGATCAGCACGGTCGGCGTGGCGCGAATGTCCAGATGCTTCGCCAGCTCCTTTTCCGGGCGCGCCCTGCCGTCGAGCCAGGTGGTTTCGCGCGCGCCGTTGAGGTCGATCGCGACCATGACGAAGCCGCGCTGCAGCGTTTTGGCGACCTCGCGGTCGGGAAAAGTGGTCTGCGCCATCTTCAGGCACGCCGGACACCCTTCCTGTTCGAAAAACAGGATCAGGCGCTTGCCCGCCCTCGCCGCGTCGCGCACGTCCTCGGAGACGACCAGGAACGTGTCGGTGAACGTGCCCGCGGGCGCGTGTCCGGATGCGCTTGCGAAAGCAAGCACGGGGAACAGAAAAAGCGCGAGGAGCGCAACACGCATGGCCGCCTATTCCACCAAAGAACCGGCGGCCACGCCAGTCGGCCGGCCTTGCCGGCGACGGTCTCCATGCCGACGAACCGCGCGTGATTTCCGCCAGTTCGCGGTAGAAAGCGCTCCGCGCGCCGGTCCTCAGCTGTGCAGGGAAGGGAGATCTGGCGCGCAACCGTGAAGGCGCACCGACTCTTGACATACGTCAACGTTCCGCCGGAGGCATTTCCGCAGAATGGTTGCACCAGAATAAGGTTTCCCGGTTGCAGCCGGAAATGCGCGTGACATCATCCCACGGCTCATGCAATGGTGACTGGCAAACGGGGTAACGGTGCCCGGTGATCCCATCGCTGTGGGCGATGAACATTCGGTCCTGTTTGACCGTGATTGTTGCGTTCGGCTGCGGTCTCGTTACAGCACCTGCGCGCTTTGCGCGCAAGCGTGTCCTGCGCATCTGGTCCGGATTACCGGGACAGCGATCGAGGTGGGCGAGGGTTGCCTGCGCTGCGGACAGTGCAGCGCAACCTGTCCAACTGGTGCGCTGCAACTGGAAGGCTTCGCGATCGACCCGGCGAGCATTTCCGCGCCATCCGGTTCTCCCCTGCACATCGATTGCTGGAAAGTCCCGGCGGCGGATTCGCCGCGCGACGCCATCCGCGTGCCCTGCTTGGGCGGAATCGCCCTGCATCATTTCGTGCAATCGTATGCCGCGGCCGAAGGCCGCCGCCTCGTGCTGATCGACCGCGGCTGGTGCGATCGGTGTAGCGCCGGCTGCGGACCCGACCACCCGGCGCGGAAAACGCTGGAGGCGGCACGCGAATTGCTCGCGAATCTCGGCGTGCCGGAGCAGGCATTGCCAAGTTTGGAAACACTACCGCTGCTGCGCGCGCGGATGCCGGCTGAAATTCCCGAGCGGCGGGTGGCGCAACCTTTAAGCCGACGCGGGTTCTTCGTCCGCATCACGCGCAACGCCATGCGCGCCATCGCGCCTACTGCATGTGGTCAGCCTGGGGAGGCCGCGCAATCACTCCGCGCCCGAGTTGCCAAGATTGAAGCAACGACGCGGTCGCAGTTGCTTGCGCAAGCGGCAGCGTTGGGCGTCCGGCACGGGCGACCGCTTCCCGCCGAGTTGTTTCCCGCGCTTCGGATGGCGGACGGGTGTTGCAACCACCAGGTGTGCGCAGCGACGTGTCCCACGCGCGCCCTGCAAGCTTACCGGAGCGAAGACGGCGCGGCGGCAGGCATCGCATTTGATGCCGCAGCCTGCATCGCCTGCGGTGACTGCACTCGGGCCTGTCCGGAACAGGTGTTGACCCTGCACCCGCAAGGCGATGGCGAGGTTCCGCGCGGCGCAAGGGCATTGACGCGGTGGACGCTGCGCGAATGCTGCGACTGCGGGTGCGACTTCGCGGATTCCGGGTCGAGCAGCCTATGCCCGACCTGCCGCAAGACGCGCGACCTCGTGCGCGCAAGCTTTTCCCAATTGTTCGGCCCCGCGCGCAAACCACACGACGAGCGGACACGCGCGGAAACATCGGCGAGATCCGATTGACCCGGGTCAGTGCCTATCACCCGAAAGGAGCGAGCATGACACTCGACGTTCTCAACACGGCTGTTTCGCGCCGTCGCTTTCTGCAGGTGAGCGGCGCCGCCGGCGCGGCGGGCATGGGCGCGAGCGCGTTCCTGTCGACCCAAGCGCCGGAGGCAGAAGCACAGGCGCAAGCGGTGTCGTTGGAGACCAAGATCGTCAAGAACGTATGCCACCAGTGCCCGGCGCGCTGCGGTATCGATGTCTACGTGACCGATGGCAAGGTGCACGCGACCTACGGCACGCTCGATCATCCGATCTCGAACGGCAAGCTCTGCCCGAAGGGGCACCTGGGCACCTACATCCTTTATGACCCGGACCGGATCAAGGGGCCGATGAAGCGCACCAATCCGAACAAGGGGCGCAACGAGGACCCGAAGTGGCAGCCGATCACCTGGGATGAGGCGCTCGATACCATCGCCGCGCGCCTGAATGCGCTGCGCGCCAAGGGCGAGCCGCACCGTTTTGCGCTCGTGCACGGCCGCGGCTGGGGGAGCTCCGATGCCGGCCTGCTCGGTGACTTCGGCAAGCTCTACGGCACGCCGAACGCCACGCTGGGCCACTCCTCGATTTGCTCTGACGGCAGCAAAAAGGCGAAGGCCGCGCTCGACGGCAACTACAACTACAACGCCTATGACTACCGCAACACCAATTACCTGCTGAACTTCGGCGCGGCGTTCCTCGAGGCGTACCGGCCGTTCAACAACAACATGCAGGCATGGGGCCACATGCGCAGCAAGTCGCCCAAGACGAGGGTCACGGTGGTGGATGTGCGGGTCACGACCACCGGCACCGCGGCCGACCATTTGCTGCTGGTGAAGCCCGGTACCGACGGCGCGCTGGCGCTCGCCATCGCCCACGTCATCCTGACCAAAGGCATGTGGGATCGCAGGTTCGTGGGCGACTTCATCGGCGGCGTCAACCAGTTCAAGACCGGCGAGAGAATCGACCCGAAGGATTTCACCGAGAAATGGACGCGGGGGCTGATCGAATGGTGGAACGCCGAATTGAAGGACCGGACGCCGGCGTGGGCGGCCGGCATCACCACCGTCGACGAGCACCACATCGTGCAGGTGGCGACCGAATTCGGCACCACGCGGCCGGCGATGGCGATCTTCGAACGCGGGCCGACGACGCACACGAACGGGCTCTACAACGGCATGGCGATCCATGCATTGAACGCCCTGGTCGGCTCGATGTACTCGGTCGGCGGCCTCATGAACCAGATGGGCGTTCCGTACGGCAAGCTGCCGTTCAAGGCCGACGATTTCGTGGATGAGGCGGCCAAGGCGGCCGCCGAGCGCAAGATGCAGCGCATTGACCGGGTGAAAAGCAAGGAGATCCCGCTCGCGGCAAACAACATCCAGGGAATCGCGAAGAGCATCGTCGAGGAAAAACCGTACAAGCTCGACACCCTCATGTTCTACCTGACGAACCCGATCTTCAGCGCGCCGAATGCCAAACTGTGGGAACAGGCGCTGCAGAAGGTGTTCGTGATCGAGACCTCGCCGTTTCCGAGCGAGACATCGGTGTTCGCGGATGTCCTGGTGCCCGATCACACGTTCCTCGAACGCCTGCAGGATACGCCCACCTATCCGTTCGAGGGGTGGCCTCTGGCCGGCCTGCGCGTGCCCGCGGTCAAGCCGTTGCACAACACCAAGGCGTTCAGCGACACGCTGATCGAGATCGGCAAGCGGATCAAGGGGCCGATGGGCGAGTATTACAAGCAAGTCGGCAATGTCGAAAACGTGATCCGCCATCTCGCCAAGGGATTCGAGGGCAATCCGGGCGACAACGGGGTGGTCAGCTTCGACACCTGGGTCGAGAAAGGCGTGTGGTACAAGAAGCCCTATCTGTACCGTCAGATCCTCGGCGAATTCTACGAATGGGACGGCGCGGATTATCGCAGGCCGATGACGGCCGACGAAGTCAAGAAGCTCCTGTTTCCGACCGAGTCGGGAAAATTCGAGCTGAAGTCTTCGTACCTCGAGCACCATGCCGACTTCATTTCGGGCGCGCTCGGGATTCCGCCCTCGAGAGTCGGCTTTCCGCAGTGGCTGCCGCCCAAGTACTCGGGCGACGGCGACCTGCACTTCATCACGCCGAAGACGGCGATGCACGCGGAGGGGCGCAGCGGCAACATACCGACCGCCCTTGCCCGGTACCAGCCGGTTTCGGGCGGCCGGGACGAACTGGTCCTGGAGATCCATCCGGATACCGCGAAGCGGCGCGGCATCCGCAACGGCGACACGGTGAGAATCAGCAACGAGCTGGGCGCCATCACGGCACGGGCGCGCATCTTTCCGGCGGCGCGGCCCGATACCGTGGTGCTGCCGTTCGGATTCGGCCACTGGGCGCATGGACGCTGGGCGAGCAGCCGCAAAACCGGCAATGGCTGCGAGATTCTGCCGAATGTGTCCGAGCCGATCTCCGGTCTCGCCAGCTATTACACGGTGAAGGTCAGGGTCGAAAAAGCCTGATCGCGATGAACCGGACGACAGGAGAATGAATCATGGCCCGTTGGGGAATGGTGATCGATCTCGAGAAGTGCACCGGGTGCCAGGCATGCAGCACGGCCTGCCAGATGGAGAACAGCCGCGTGGCGGGAGAGAACTGGCAGGACGTGATGTTCTACACCGAGGGCGAGTATCCGGCTGCGCAACTGAAATGGTTCCCGCGTCCGTGCATGCAGTGCGAGTACCCTTCGTGCGTGGACGTTTGTCCGGTCAGGGCGACGTACAAGACCGACGACGGCGTCGTGCTCATCGACTGGGATCGCTGCATCGGCTGCAAGTACTGCCAGATTGCGTGCCCGTACGGCGTGCGGTTCTACTCCGAGGTGAAGCAGACCTTGCTGCCCGACATGCGCGCGGCCTGGCCGAGCAACGAGCACAAGGTATGGGACCCGCCTTTTTCAATGCCAAAGCACAAGCAAAATAGTAAATGGGGAGTCGGAATCCCGCCGCGGCACGTGGTGTCCAAGTGCACCTTCTGCTATCACCGCATCAGCCAGGCGCCGAAGGGTACGCCCGATCTCGATCCGAACGATCGCAAGCTGCGCGACTACACGCCGGCCTGTGTGGTCACCTGCGCGCCCGGTGCGCGCCACTTCGGCGACCTCGACAACCCCGAGAGCAGGGTGCGCCAGCTGATCAGCGAGAAGCGCGGCGTGCGCCTGCTCGATCACCTTGGCAACAAGCCGCAGGTGTACTACCTCACCGGCGGCGAGGCCGGCGCCTTGCCCGGCAGCCGTGCCACCACACCCCGGACCTGAGGAGACCGTCATGCTTGCATCAATGACCCTGCGAAAAGCGAATGGCAACGGTTCCCGGATCGTCGACAGGGTGTTTGCCGGTTCGGCCATCGGCCTGGTCTTGACCCTCGCGCCGTTGTTGCTGTTTTTGTATTTTCAGGGACACAACGCCTACAACTTCAGCAACGATGTCCCGTGGGGCCTGCCCATTGCGACCTACGTGTTCTTCGTGCTTACCTCCACCGGGCTGACCTTTGTCGCCTCGCTTTCGATCGTGTTCGGGTTCAACGACTTTTACCCCGTCGCCAAGCGATGCGTCTGGCTCGCGCTGGTGACGCTCGTCGCCGGCTTCACGGCGCTCGCGCTCGAGATCGGCAGCCCGTTTCGCATGTTGTGGGCGATGCCGACCGGGCTGCAGTACGTCTCGCCGATGTTCTGGATGGGCGTTTTCTACTCCGTGTATCTCGTGCTGCTGTCCGTGAAGTTCCTGCGCATCAACGCCGGTGACTGGGACAGCGCCTTGAGTCGCGGTCTTGGCATGGCCTCTTTTGTCTCGGTCGTGGTGGCCCACAGCACGCTGGGCCTCGTGTTCGGCATGATGGCGATGCGCCCGCTGTGGTATGACCCCATGATGCCGGTGTACTTCCTCATTACGGCGGCGCTGAGCGGGGCGGCGTTTGCCGTGTTTTTCAGCTATTTTTCGTATGGGTTCCGACAGGAGAACATGCCCGAATTGCTGCGCGCGCTCGCCTCGGGCAGGGCGCTGCCAAAGATGTTTGCGACCATGATCGGCATCACGATCCTGTCGATTCTGTCGCGGACCATCACGGGACTGTGGAGCAATCTGGACGGGCTGCAGGCGTTCCAGCACATCGTGCGATCACCGCTGTTCCATGTCGAACTCCTTGGCCTGGCGGTCTCTTTCTACCTGATGGTGTCCGAGGCCCGTCAGCGCCAGGCCCGCTGGCAGATTCTTTCGGCGGTTCTGGTGATTGCGAGCCTCTTCATTGGCCGCTATGAATTCGTCGTCGGCGGGCAGATCGTCCCGCTGTTCCGGGGCGCATGGGTGCAGGGGTTTGCCCCCTATACGCCTTCGTTCGCCGAGTGGCTGCTCGTCGGGGTCGCGTTGTTCCTGTTGCTGTTCCTGTACTCCGGCGGCGAGAAATTCCTCAATCTCGCCAGCGAGCGCCGGCTAAGGCATAAAGGCGCGGCGGGCCGGCCAGATGCGACCGCTCTCACAGATGCGCCTCCCGCGACTTGAGAGGAGAACGAGATGAGGAGAACGAGATGACATGAGAGCCTTGACATGCCGCACGCATGGCCGCCTATTCCAGCAAAGAACCGGCGGCCACACCGGTCAGCCGGCCGCGCCTGCGGCGAGTTCCATGCCGACAAACCGCGCCGTCAGTTCTCCGAGCTCGCGGTAAAAACCGCTCCGGGCACCCGCTCTCACCTGCGCCGTGAAGGGCTCGATCCAGCGCCCCAGGTGCTCCCCCAGGAACCGTTTCCGGAGAGCGAGCATCGCCTGCGCCGCGTCCTTTTCGCCCGCCCGGCGTGCTTGGTTTTCCCGGAAGATGAGGAGGTAGAGGAACTCCAGCTCGGCCGCAACGTGATCGGGCAGCTCGCGGAAATCGTCACCGATCTCGTATCCGCCCTCTGCGTAGAGCCGTTGGACCGCCATCGTCGATTCCCCCATGAGCGTCTTTTCCGTGCTCATCCACACCGAGCCGTACGGCTTCGCCAGGACCTGATTGGGGCCAAGGAAGAGCCGCGTGTAATCGAGCAGCAGATTCTCGAGCCCCTCGGCGGCGAACGCCTCGCCGAGCCGGCGCGCGTGCGCCGCGAGGTCCGGACGGATGCGCGCGGCCGCTTCGCGCATCGAATCGAAGACCTTTTCTTCCGCGAACTCCGGGCCCGGCTGGTAATAGCAGGCGGCGAGAAGACGGCACAGGTTTTCGCGCGCGACACCGCGCTCGAGGTCGTAGCCCGTCATCAGGCTCGTGCACTGTACTTGCGGATGTAGTACACGTTCGGCTTAGTCCCTTTTTCCTCCTGCAGGCGGAACGACTTCTCCGCTTTGAGCAATTTGGAGATCTCGGAGTTCGGATCGTCCTGGTCGCCGAAGACGCGCGCCCGGGCCGGGCAGATCTCGACGCACGCGGGCTGCATGCCGTTGCTCGTGCGGTGATAGCACAGCGTGCATTTTTCGATGATTCCCGCCTTGCGGATGGACTGCACGTCCCCGGCCACGAATCGGTTCATCATCGGAGTCGTGGCTCCGGCCGCCGCGGCGGTTTCCGCCCCGGTGGCGGTTCCGCCCGGAATCATTGCGCTCTTGTCGCTCCACTGCGGCTGGGTGTCGGCGTCGAATGGGTTGAAGCTGATCACGCTGTAGGTCTCGCCGCCAAGGCTTCTTTCGTCGAGTTCCATATTGCTGTAGGGACAGGCCTGCTGGCACAGACGGCAGCCGATGCAGCGTTCGCTTTCGTGCATCGTGACGCCCTCGGGGGTCTTGAACATCGCCTTCGGCGTGACCGGGCAGACCGCAACGCAGGGCGCCTCCGAGCAGTGGTTACAAAGGACCGGCATGACCCGGTGCACGACGTTCGGGAACGTGCCCTCGGTCTTTGCCACGAGGTCGGCCCAGTTGTAGCTCTGGCCGTCGGCACGCAGGCGGGTGTTGTTTTCGGCCTTGCAGGCGACCGTGCAGCAGCCGCAACCGACGCACTTCTGCAGGTTGATGACCATTCCAAACCTTGCCATGTTGTTCTCCTTGCGCTCGCGGTTGCAGGATCAGGCCTTCTGGATCCTGACGCCGGTGAACCCGCCGTTGCGCGCGGTGGACCCGCTCAGGCGGTCGTAATCATCGACCAGGATCTCGTTGTTGTTGCCGCCCCTCGGCAGTGCCTTGGCGTAGTCTCTGGCGGCGACGCGGCCATAGGCCCAGTGGCCCTGGCCATAGCACTTCGTGACAGTGCCCGGTCGCACACCCTCCCACAGCTTGAGCCTGGTGACGATCGAGCCCGCGGGCGAAGTGACCTTGACCAGCTCGCCGGTCTTGAGTCCGAGCTTCACGCCGTCGGCCGGGTTCATCTTCAGCACGTCGTCCCAGGAGACGTCGCCCGGGTCCACCTTCTTGAACTCCTGGTACCAGGCGAGGTTCTGCGAGCGCCCTTCGCGGTTGAGGCGCGACTTGTAGTCGATGAAAGTGAACGGATACTCCGCGAGGCTGCCATGACGCTTGGGCGGTTCGTAGTGCGGCACGAACGCGAGTTCGCCGCGCGCTACATAGCCCGATACCGCGAGGATGTCGTCGGCCGTCGTGCTGTACTTCTTGGCGTGCTCGAGAAGGCCTTTTTTCAGCGTCTCGCTGTAGAACTCGAATTTCCTGGTCGCGCTGTTGAACTTGCCGCCCCAGCCCTTTTTCAAGCTGTACTTCTGGCCGACGTAGATGCCTTTCCTGCGGAAATCGGCCCATCCCTCGAGCTTGTCGCCCTTGAGCGGCTCCTTGGGCATCCACATCGGGGCGCTCGAGATCTTGGCCGCGATTTCGGTGAACTCGCGTTCGTTGCTCGGGGTCTTGCCCGTCTCCGGATCCTTGAACTCCTTCGAGTAGTAGTCGAACAGGTTCGGGAAGCCCTTCGCCTTCAGCTTCTGCGCGAGCAGCCACATCGCTTCGGTCTCCTCCTGCTTCACGTCCCAGAGGCGCTTCGCCGCCGGCTGCTGGATGGTGGCGTAGCCGTGCAGATTGCCCATGTTGGTGACGATCGACATCCCCTCGCTGGAGTTGAACGTCGAGGGGAGCACGACGTCGGCGAACTGCGTCATCTCCGAGGCATTGGTCACCATGTGGACGAAGAACGGCACCCTGGCGAGTGCCTTGTCCCAGCGCGACGGGTCGGTGCAGGAGAAATTGAAGTTGGTCCACGACGAGATCAGCACCTTGCACGCACCGGGATCCTTCAGCATGCCGTTGGCGACGTTGTTGGTCACGACCCCGCTGCCGGGCCGCGCGTTCATCATCGCCGGCATGTCCTTTTCGCCGCGGCCGTCGAGCTTCTTGCCCTTGCTCGCTGCCTTGGCGAGGTCGTCCACATAGGCATCCGCGCTCGGGAACTTGCCGATCGGGACGCTGGAGCTTTGTAGCGTGCCGCCCTCTACGTCGATCGAGCCGGCCAGACCGTTGAGCGCGTGCACCGCCATCGCCGCGTAGGTGCCGCGCGGGTTCATCGCAACGCCCGGGCCCATCCAGACCGCGACTTTCGGCGCAGCCTTGCCAATCGCGCGCGCGGCGCGAATGATCTGCGCGGCGGGAATCAGTGTCTCTTTCTCCGCCCAGGCTGGCGTGCGGTCCTTCAGTTCGAGATTCCACCACTTCACCAGGCCGTGCGTCTCCTTCTCGGCGAAGGCTGCCTCGTCGACCACTTTGCCGGCGACGAACAGGTTCTTGCCGTCCTTGAATTCGCCGACGAACTCCCGGTTCCACAGCCCTTCGGTGAGCATCACGTGAGCGATGGCACCGGCCAGCGCGCCGTCGGTGCCCGGCTTGACAGGGAGCCATTCGTGAGCCTTGGCCGCTGAATTGGAAAGTCGCGGGTCCACCGCGATGACCATGCCGCGGGCAAGGATGTCGCCGAACCGGTGGATGGTGTTGGGGACCATCCGGTTGGAGGCGAGCGGATCGGTTCCCCAGGCGACGAGGCATTGGGTATTGGCGAGGTCGTAGTCGCGATAGCCGAAGTAACCCTGCGTCAGGCCCGGCCCCATCTTTTCGGCCTCGGCGCAGATCGCGGAATGCGAGAAATAGTTGCCGGTGCCGAAAATCTTCGGCAGCGTGCCGTACAGCAGATCGGTCGAGGTCGGCGAATAGCGGCCGCGAATGTAGACGAGCTTGTGGGTTTCCTTCGCCCTGCGCAGCTCCATCATCTTGTCGGCGACGAGGTCGAGCGCCTCGTCCCAGGTGATCGGCACGAACTTCGGGTCGACGCCGCGCCCCTTCGCGGAGTTGGTGCGCTTCATCGGCACCTTGATCCGGTCCGGGTCGTAAGTCTGCAGCGGAATCAGGTGGCCCCTGGGGCAGACGTAGCCGTGGTTGGTCTTGCTCAGCGGGTTGCCGCGCACTCTCACCGCGCGCCCGTCCTGCACGAAGATCTGGATCGCGCACCATTGGGTGCAGCCCTGGCATGCGGTCGCCACCCACTCGCCCTTGGCAGGGCCCGCGGGCTTGGCCTTGCGCAGCGCCATCGCGCTCGTGACCGGGGTCGCCGGTTGCGTCGCACAGCCGGCGACCAGCAATCCGGCCGTTGCAGCCGAGGCCTGGATGAATTCCCGTCTCGTCAGTTTCATTTAGAGGTCTCCTTCACCGCGATCCGAATCGAAAATTCGTGCCGGGCGCCGTGCGGAGCCGGCATCGGCGGTCGGCCCGAACGCTCGCGCACCCGTTGAAACGGTGTCCGGCGCGGGTCCGCGTACTCGTTCAGTGCATCCTTTGCGCACGGCCGGATTTGAACAATAGAGCAGCAGCGCCCAATATGCACGAGCGGAAAACGTCCCCCTTGACTCGGATCAAGGCGCGCCGTATCAATAGTTCGAAAAGTATCGAATCGTGAGACCCGCCCGCTATTGACAGGCGTCAATATTTCGAGAAACTGGAACCATGAAACCGGTTCAGGCAGTCCGGGCGTTGGGCGCACTCGCGCAGGGCACGCGGCTCGACGTGTACCGGCTGCTCGTGAAGGCGGGCCCCGCCGGCCTTGCCGCGGGCCGCATCGGCACGGCGCTCGCGGTCGCCCCGGCAACGCTGTCCTTTCATCTCAAGGAGCTGACGCACGCGGGCCTGGTCGAAGCGCGCCAGGAAAACCGCTTCATCTACTACTCGGCCGATTTCGAGCGCATGAACGCACTGCTGCTCTTCCTCACCCAGAACTGCTGCGAAGGGAGCGGCAGCGCCTGCGCCGTGCCGCTGTGCAAGCCGGCACCGCGCAGGCCCGAGGCCGCGCCACCCCGGCGCGGCGCACCGCGCCGAGGCTGAGGCACGAGAACGGCAACATTCGCGCGTTTTTCCGCTCTTCGTGCGCCCCCTCAACGTCCTGTTCCTCTGCACCGGCAACTCGGCGCGCTCGATCCTCGCCGAGGCCTACCTCAACGCGACGAGCGGCGGCCGTTTCACCGCCTACAGCGCGGGCAGCCATCCGGCTGGCGCGGTCAATCCGTTCGCGCTCGAGCTGTTGCGCGAGCACCGCATCCCGGTGGACGGCCTGCGCTCCAAGAGCTGGGACGAATTCGCTCGACCGGAAGCGCCGCGGGTGGACCTGATCTTCACGGTCTGCGACAGCGCCGCAGGCGAAATGTGTCCGGTCTGGCCCGGACAACCCATCACCGCCCACTGGGGCGTTGAAGACCCGGCCGGGCTCGTCGCAACCGAAGAACAGAAACGCGCCGCCTTCCAGCGCGCGTTTGCCGTGCTGTCGGCCCGCATCAATCTCCTGCTCGCGCTGCCGATCGACAAGCTCGAACGATCGGCGCTCCGGCGCCGGCTGGCGGAAATCGGCAGTTCTGCAACCGGGAGCGGTCCACCGTGACGCATCCGCTCAGCATCTTCGAGCGCTGGCTCACGCTCTGGGTCGCGCTGTGCATCGTCGCCGGAATCGGTCTCGGTCAGCTGCTGCCCGGCCTGGTGCAGGGGCTCGGCCGCCTGGAACTGGCGCGGGTCAACATTCCGGTGGGGCTCCTCATCTGGGTGATGATCGTACCGATGCTGGTGCGGGTGGATTTCGGGGCGCTGCACCGCATCCGCGAGCACGTGCGCGGCATCGGCGTCACGCTCGCGGTCAACTGGCTGGTGAAACCGTTCTCCATGGCGCTGCTCGGCTGGCTATTCATCCGGCAGCTGTTCGCGCCTTTTCTTCCGCCGGAGCAGATCGACAGCTACATCGCCGGACTGATCCTGCTTGCGGCCGCGCCGTGCACGGCGATGGTCTTCGTGTGGAGCCGGCTGACGAACGGCGATCCGCTCTTTACGCTGACGCAGGTGGCGCTCAACGACACCATCATGATATTCGCCTTCGCGCCGATCGTTGGCCTGCTGCTCGGGATCTCCGCGATCACCGTGCCCTGGGACACCCTGTTCACGTCGGTCGTGCTCTACATCGTGGTGCCGGTGATCGGAGCGCAGTGGCTGCGGCGCCGCGTGCTCGCGCAGGGCGGGCCTGCAGCGCTCGACCGGCTGCTGCACCGGATGCAGCCCTGGTCGGTGTTTGCGCTGCTCGCCACGCTGGTGCTGCTGTTCGCCTTTCAGGGTGAGGCAATCCGGAAGCAACCCCTGGTGATCGCCATGCTGGCGGTGCCGATCCTCATCCAGGTCTTTTTCAATGCCACGCTCGCCTACCTTGGCAACCGCGTGCTCGGCGAAAGACACAACGTCGCCTGTCCGTCCGCGCTCATCGGAGCGTCGAACTTTTTCGAGCTTGCGGTGGCCGCGGCAATCAGCCTGTTCGGCTTCGAGTCGGGCGCCGCGCTCGCGACCGTGGTGGGAGTGCTGATCGAAGTGCCGGTGATGCTGCTCGTGGTGCGCGTCGTGAACCGCTCAAAAGGATGGTACGAGGCAGCCCGCCGCTTCAGCCCGCCAGGAGAAACTCGTGCACCACCGCAATCTGGTCGTCGTGCAACAAAGTAGGCGCGTGGCCGACGCCGGGGATTTCGACCGCCTTGGCGCGCGGGCCGCGCTCGCGCATCTGCGCAACCGTCTCACCTAACAGCAGGTCCGAATGCTCGCCGCGCAGCACGAGCGTGGGGCAGGCGACCGC
>CAZXAR010000050.1:0-20304 GCA_964638135.1 uncultured Enterobacteriaceae bacterium
TTGCGGTCGTCGTACCGTCGCCGGCGACGTCCGAAGTCTTGGACGCCACTTCCTTCACCATCTGCGCGCCCATGTTCTCGAACTTGTCCTTGAGCTCGATCTCCTTGGCGACCGAAACGCCGTCCTTGGTCACGGTCGGCGCGCCGAACGAGCGCTCGAGCACGACGTTGCGGCCCTTGGGCCCCAGCGTCACCTTCACCGCGTCGGCCAGGATGTTCACGCCATGGACCATCTTGGCGCGGGCGTTCTCGTGAAACCGTACTTCTTTAGCAGGCATTGCCTGGCTCCTGTTGTTGAATACTGTTCGCGGTGCCGGTTCAGGCACCCTCTACCACACCCATGATGTCTTCCTCGCGCATCACGAGCAGCTCTTCGCCTTTCACTCTTACGGTCTGGCCGGAAAATTTGCCGAACAACACCCTGTCGCCGACCTTGACGTCCAGGGCAATGATCTTGCCCTCGTCGGTTTTCTTGCCCTTGCCTACGGACATGATTTCGCCCTGATCGGGCTTTTCGGCAGCGGTGTCCGGAATGACGATGCCGGACGCGGTCTTGCGCTCCTCGTCGAGACGCTTGACGATCACGCGGTCATGCAATGGCCGGATTTTCATGATGAGATTGCCTCCTTGAAAGGGCGCCTGGTCCAGCGAAGCGAGAAAACTGCGTCTCGGTCTTCGGACGGCGCCTACTGCCCGCCAATCGATACGGTGAAGTTCAGTTTCTCTTCCTTGTAGGGCGACGGGATGTACGAGAGCTCGAGGCGGATTTCCTTCAGCTTCTTTGCCTTCAAGGCCTCGACCGGGAATTCCGCGTCCACGGCCTGCGTAGCGTCCTGCCCGGGATCGAGCCGCTCGGACGAGCCGTACGAGGAGGCGACCTTGATGGTCGGCTCGATCCGGTTGTCCTCGAGCTTCATCGGCTGCCCCTGGGCATCGATGTACAGGATCTTCGCTCCGATCAGCCGGACAGCCTGGTCCGCGGAGACGTTCTTCAAGGTGAGCTTGCCGGTGAGTTTCGCCGGAGTGGCGATGCGGCCCGAACCCTGTTCGACGCGCTCGGTGATTTTCATTTCCGTGATCTCGCCGGTCATGATCCCGGCGTTCACCGTCACTGCGTCCGGCGTCACCGTGTAGACCTTATCGGAGATGACTGCCGCTACGGCGGTCGGCTGCGGCGAACACCCAACGGCCATCGCCGCCAGCGCAACCGCCACGGCCAGCCCGGCCTGCTTCCTGATGAATGACTTTGTCATGAGTACTCTCAATGCAGAAGTTAAGGGATCCCGCTTTGCCCCGGTGCCGCCACCTCTCGGACTTCCAGCCAAGGCGGGTTGATACTGACTGGTCACTATCCGAAGCAGACAGTATGATACTGACCGGTAACTCACGCGTCAACCGGAATCTAAGCGCTACGCGCGGCGCCCGCCCGGCAAGTGGGAATCGATCAACGTATCGGCGGCGCGCCCGACGTTGCGCGCCGGGCCGCGGACTCCCAGAACGGTGCTGACCTGCGCGCCTTCCATCAGGAGAAAGAGCTCGTCGGCCAGCAAGGCCGGTTCCCGGGCTCCCATTCGCTGGCACAACTCGGCAAGTCGCGCGCGCAACTTGGCCTTGTGAGTCTCGATCACCCTCCGCGCAGGGTGATCCTTGTCCGTCAGCTCGACCGCCGCATTCGCCATGGGGCAGCCTCGAGCGGCGGGATCGGATACGTGCTTGGTGAGCAGAGCGAACGCCGCCTGAAGCTGCTTGCGGGTCTCGCCGGGATGCTTCTGCGACATCGAATCCCACGTCTGCCAGAACTTCGCGTCGTGATCGCGCAGCCACTCGGCCACCAGCTCGTCCTTGGAAGGAAAACTCCGGTACAGGCTCATCTTGGTGGTATCGGCCTGGGCGGCGATCGCCTCGATGCCTACGGCGCGAATTCCCCTCCGATAAAAAAGCTCGGAAGCAGTGTCGAAGATGCGCTTGCGCGCGCTCGGACGTGCAACGCCCCGTTTCCTGGCCATCGCCATCGATCGCCTGACTTGTGAGTTACCGGTCAGTATCATAGCACATCCTTAAGGCCGGCGACCGATGCGACGGCGCGCGGCGGTCCGCGTGGTTGGGTTAAGCTCGCACAGGACAGGGCTGCGTTCGCGCTACCCGACATCATGCGCCTGGCGATCCTTTCCGACATTCACGCCAACCTGGAGGCCCTGCACGCCTGCCTCGAGCACGCCGGCCGCGAGCGCGCCGGGGAATTCGTCTTCCCGGGCGACCTGGTCGGCTACGGCGCGGATCCGGTGCCCTGCCTGGAGACCGTGCAGGCGTACGCGGCGCGGGGCGCGCTGGTGCTGCGCGGCAACCACGACGAAGCGGCGCGGGGCGGATCGGTGGAGGGCATGAACGACGTCGCGCGCGAGGCGATTCTCTGGACCCGCCGCCGCCTTGACGACGCGCAGTGCGCGTTCCTTGCCGGATTGCCGTTCGTTGCGCGTCGCGACGGGGTTTGTTTTGCGCACGCCACCCCCGCGGCGCCGGAGCGCTGGGGCTACATCATGAGCGGCCGCGATGCAGTGCGCGCGATCGCGGCGGCCGACGCGCCGATCACGGTCGTGGGCCATGTGCATCACCAGACGCTCTATTTCGCTGCGAGCAACGGTGGCGCGGGCGCATTCCGCCCCACCGCCGGACGATCGATCGTGCTGGCGGCGCGCCGGCGCTGGCTCGCCGTCTGCGGTTCGGTCGGGCAACCGCGCGACGGCAACCGCGCCGCGGCGTACGCCGTGCTCGACCTCGAGCGGCGCACGCTCACGTTCCACCGCGTGCCGTACGATTATCGCGAAGCGGCCCGCAAGATCCGCGCCGCCGGCCTGCCCGAGCGGCTGGCGCTGCGGCTGGAGACCGGGCGCTAGCGATGGGCGAGCTGCGGCCGATCCAGCCGGGGATCGAAGTCGCCGGATTTCGCATCGGCGAAAAGATCTACCAGGGCGGCATGGCCGAGCTGTACGAGGCGAGCGGCCAGGGGCCGGATCGACTGCTCCTCAAGGTGCCGCGGCTTGGACTCGGCGAACACCCGGCCTGCTATGTCGGCTTCGAAGCCGAACAGATGATTCTCGCAACGCTCGCCGGGCCGCACGTGCCGAGGCTCGTCGCGAGCGGCGAGTGCGAATACGGCCCCTACATCGTGATGGAGCGCATCGCGGGGGCCTCGCTGGAGGGAATTCTCGAGCGCTCGCCGCTCCCGCTCGACGAAGTGCGGACGCTGGGAGAGCGCATCGCGTCGGCATTGCAGGCGCTCCACTACCAGGACGTGGTGCACCACGATCTGCGGCCGGGAAACGTGCTGCTCAAGCCGGGCGGCGAAGTCGTGCTGGTGGATTACGGGCTCGCCTTCTCGGCGCATCACCCGGACCTCGTGGAGGAGCAGTTCCACCTGCCGCTCGGCGCCGCGGCGTACCTCTCGCCCGAGCAGGTGCGTGGCCACCGCGGCGACCCGCGCAGCGATCTGTTCGCGCTCGGGGTTCTGCTGTATGCGCTCGCCTGCGGCAGACTGCCGTTCGGCACTCCGGCGACCGTCGCGGGCATGCGCCGGCGACTCCATTTCGAGCCGCAGCCGCCGCGCTCGATCCGGCCGGATCTGCCCGATTGGTTCCAGGAGATCGTGCTGCGCTGCCTCGAGCCACGCGCGGCCGACCGCTACCCCACCGCGGCGCAGGTTGCCTATGACCTGCGGCATCCGGACCAGGTGAGCGTGACGGAGCGCGGCAGGAAACTTCAGCGCAGCGGCACCGTGCGCGCGCTGGCGCGCTGGCTTGGCGCGCTCTGGAGCCGTGAGCCGGAGGCGAACGCCGCACCCTCCGCCCACCTTGCACGGGCACCCCACGTGCTCGCCGCGATCGACGCCAATGACCCGGATGAGGCTCTGGCGCAAGCGCTGCGCGAGGCGGTGCGCCGGGTGATCAGCGTGGATGCGCAGGTCCTGCTGACGTGCCTCAATGTGCTGGAGCCGCCGCTGGGCGGAGTCGCCGAAGGCGACGAGTCGCTCGAGCGCTCGCTGCATACCGAGCGGCTGATGCAGCTCCACCACTGGGCGCAGCCGCTCGCCCTGCCGACCGGACGGGTGCGATTTCACGTCCTCGTGGGCAGCGATGCCGCTGCCGCGATCCTGCGATACGCCCGCGCCGCGCACGCCGATCTCATCATCCTGGGCGCGCGCGGAAGTTCCGGGCTGCGCCGCTACATGGGAAGCGTTTCGTCGCAGGTCGTTGCCGAGGCGTCCTGCTCCGTCACCGTGGTCCGGCCGCGCAGCGAAAAGGCTGGTCGAATCAACTGATCAGCAAGTTCTATTGCCTTCCCGACCCCACCTTGGGTCATTATTCGACCTGCCAGTAGGGTCGTTGGGAGCGGCCCTTCATCTCGCAAGGGAGAAACCATGGTCTATACAAAGAAATCCCCCGCGCTTCTCATCATTGGCCTGTTGATTCTTCTCTGGGGCTGGCTCAACACCACAACCACGATCGACGGACTGCAGGCCTGGCTGCATCCGAGCGCCGCCGCGGACCATCAGAAGGTCGCGAAGAAGTACCAGGACGACCAGAAGGCGGCCGAGAAGGCGAAGGCCGAGGGCAAGGAGGCGCCCGCGGTCAAGAAGGGGTCGAGCCGGCTGGACAGCCTCAAGGCGGATCAGGCGCGCCTGGCGACGATCTTCGGTGGAATCCTTACCGTGCTGGGGCTGCTGGTGTTCGCACTGCCGTCGCGCGAGGGAGACCTCGATTACTACCTCTCGGTGTTCCCGGGCATCGCCTTCATCCTGATCATCGCGCTCATCGTGCGCTGGGTGCTCGACCCGATGTTCGCGAACTGGGGCAGGGCGGTGATGGACGCGAAAATCCTGACCTGGAACTTCGCCAGCATCTTCAATCTGAACTACGTCGTCCTCGGGATCGTGATCGGGATCATCACGGTGAACGTGTTCAAGATCCCGGACTGGGCGGCCAACGGCGTGCGCACCGCGCGTTTCTTCCTCAAGACCGGCGTCATTCTCCTTGGCACGCTGTATAGCGCCGCGGAGCTGGCGCAGCTGGGGGCGCTCTCCGTCGTGATGATCGGCGTGTTCGTACTCGGCTCGGTGTGGCTGGTGCTGATCATGGGCCGGCGCATGGACGCGGGCAACTCGATGACCGGGGTTCTCGCCTCGGGCGTGGGCGTGTGCGGGGTATCCGCCGCGGTCGCCGCGGCGCCGGTGGTGCAGGCGCGCGCGGTGGAGATCGCCTACACGATCGGCACCATCCTGCTCTGGGGCGTGGGCTGCATGTTCATCTTCCCGACGATCGGGCAGCTGCTCGGCATGGGGCCGGTGCAGTTCGGCGCGTGGGCCGGAACCGGCATCCTCAACTCCGCGCAGGTGGCGGGCGCCGCGCTGGCGTTCGACCCCCAGGGCATCCAGACGCTGAAAGTGGCCGAGATCTTCAACATCACGCGGGTGCTGTTCCTGCCGTTGATCGTCGTCTGGCTTGCCGCCTGGTACGTGAAGAACGAGGAGTCCGCGCAGGACATGAAGGTCGACCTGACGCAGGTCCTCGTCAGCAAGTTTCCCCTCTTCGTGCTGGGATTCATCCTGATGTTCGTGCTGTCGTCGATCGGCGTGTTCGCGCCGGCCGGCCACTACCAGGGGCGCTACTTCGATAGCGGCCGCGTTAAGGCGGAGCAACTGCTCAAGGAGAAGGACATCGCCGCGCTGCAGGCGGCGCAGGAGAAAGTGAAGGAGGCAGCCGACAAGAAGGCGCTCGCCGACCTGATCGTCAGCAAGAAGCTCACCAGCCGCGACCAGGACACTGCGCTGCGCGGCGTGGCGAAGCTCCCGGGCGTGTCGAAGGAAGCGCGCGATGCGATCACCGCGGCAAACCGCGTCGCCTGGCACGATTCCAAGATTATCCGCGCCTACCGCGACTGGATCGCCTGGCTGTTCGCCTTCGGCCTGATCGGGCTGGGGATGCAGATCACGCGCGCCGCGCTGGAGCAGGCGGGGGGCAAGCCGCTCATCATCGGCGGCGTGGTCGGTACCATCAAGGCGGTGGGCTCGCTCATCGTCGTGCTGCTGTTCGTGCGTGAATTCGTCTGAGGAGCGCGCCATGGAAGAGAAAAAATTCGATCGCGGCACGAGCCTTTCGATCTTCATCTCCGACCGCACGGAAGACGTCGGCGCGCTGGTGGCGGCGTTTCTGATCGCGCTTGGCGTCGTCCTGTTCGTCGGCAACTGAAGCGCCCGGGGTCGCCGGGGCGCTCGCGCCGGCGACCGTCGTCCTCGGCTGCCACGGCAGCGCGGGCGCGGCGCGCGCCGTCGCGGCCGTGCTCGAACTGGCGAGGCCGGGGCGGACCACCGTGGTCCACTGCCTGGTCGTTCCCGATCTCTGGGCCGGCATGCAGGGCGACGACTGGCTCAATAACGCATCCACGCGCGACGCCTTCGGCCGCTATGTCGAGGACCTGCTCGGACGCGATGCCGCGCGCGAGTTCGCGGCGGTGGAAAAGCGTTGCGCGGAGCGCGGCCTTGCCTACCGGGCGCTGCTGCGCTATGGCGAGCCGACCGCTTGCCTCGCCGCAGCCGCTGCCGAGGTGGGCGCCGATCTCGTTGCGATCGGGCCGCCACGACCCAAGGGCGAGCCCGGCCTGAAGTCGCGCATCGATCTCGAGCGGCTGGTGCGCGCGCTGCGCTGCCCGCTGCTCGTCGCCTGCGGCGCGTGAGCGAAGCAGGCGGGGCGAACGGCGCGGCGGGTACGGGGCCGGAAAACGCGGCCTGGGTCGACGCCGAGATTCCGGTCGCGCCGCAGGCGCTCGCGGCGTTCCTGTCCGATCCCGTGGCGCTCTATCGCCTCAATCCGTCGCTCGAAATCGAGATCCTCGAAGTGAGCTCTGCCGACGCGCGGCGATTCCGGCTGCGGGCGCTGAACGAATCGAACGGCATGCGGTATGACGTTACGGTAGAGCGCTCGCCGCTCGAGGATGGCGCTCTGGGGTGGCGCTACGCGTACGATTGCGGCTTCAAGCGCGCGACCGAGTTCCGCATCGAGCCGGGGCGCGCGGGGTCGATCCTGCGCGTCAAGGAATACTACGAGCGCTATGCCGATCCGGGCGATGCGCCGGCGCAGGAATTCGACCGCAGCCTCGTGCCGTGGATCGCCGCGCTGCGGCGCCACCTCGTACGCTGGAAACGGTTTGGACGCGTTCCTTTCTACGCTTGGTGGGTGCAGCGCATGTGGCTGCACATGACGCCGCGCCAGCGCCGCATCGCGCGCCTGATCTGGTGGATCGGCGTGCTCGAATTCGTCGTCTTCCTGTTCGTGTTCGCGATCTACTGGGCGGAGATGGAACGCGCGTGATGCGGGCGGCGAGCCGATCTGCTATCGTGGCGGCCTTTCATGCACGGCATCGTGATTAGAAGCGGCGCGGTTCTGCTGCTCGCGGCGGCGGTCGGTCTTGCCCAGGCGCAGACGTCGGCGAAGCCCGTGGCGGCGAAGCCCGTTCCCAAGACAGCTGCCAAGAAGCCAATCAAGCCTGCCGCGCCGGAAGAGAATCCGGGCGTGAAGGACGTGGAAACGATCTTCGCCTGCGTCGCCCAGGGCCTGCCGCAGGGCTGGCAGCGCGCGTGGGTGGTGGTGACCGAACTCACGGCGGACGGCAAGGAGCGGAGTTTCGAGGGCAAGTTCCATTACTCGCTCGACCCGGGCGGTGCGAATCCGGTCGCTCTCGTGCCCTGCAATGCACGCGAAGTGGCCGAGCGCGTCTACGCGCTCAATGAATACCTCGAGTACGAAAAGCGGCAGTGGAAAGCCGCGACCCTCGTATTCACCAGCGACGGCAAGTTCGAGCTGAAGTACGACTACACGCGGTAATCACGCCTTCCTGAGGAAGTCGAAATCGCACCCGTGCTCGGCCTGGAGCACGTGGTCCATGTAGAGCCGCGCGTAGCCGCGTTCCGGGCGGCGCGCGGGAGGCGTCCAGGCCGCCCTCCTCCGCGCGAGCTCCGCTCCCGAAACGAGCAGATCGAGCGTCTTGGCCTTCACCGAGAGCCGGATGCGGTCGCCGCTTCGAACGAGCGCGAGCGGCCCGCCAGCCGCGGCCTCGGGCGAAACGTGCAGCACGATCGTGCCGAACGCGGTGCCGCTCATGCGCGCGTCCGAGACGCGCACCATGTCCTTCACGCCGGCACGCGCGAGCTTCGCCGGGATCGGCAGGTAGCCCGCTTCCGGCATCGCATAGCCCGAGGTCGGGCCGGCGTTCTGCAATACCAGGATGTCGTCCGCCGCGACGTCGAGCGCCGCATCGTCCACGCGCGAAGCAAGATCATCGAGCGAAGCGAATACCACTGCACGGCCTTCCTTCTCGAACAGCTTCGGGTCGGCCGCCGAACGCTTGAGGATGGCGCCGTTGGGCGCCAGCGAGCCGAACAGGGCCACCAGTCCGCCCTCTTTCGCCAGCGGGTCGGAGAGCGTCCTGACGATGGCGCGGTCCACCCAGGCGCCCTCTTCGCGCTCGAGCCGCTCGCCCAGCGTCTCGCCGGCAACGGTCACGCAATCCAGGTGCAGCAAGGGCTTCAGTTCCCGCAGCACCGCGCCGATGCCGCCGGCGGCGTGCAGGTCGGACATGTAGTGCCTGCCCGTCGGCTTGAGGTCGATCAGCACCGGCGTCGAATCGGATAATTCGTTCAACCGCGCGAGCGGCACCGCAATTCCGACGCGGCCGGCGATCGCCGCAAGGTGCACGATCGCGTTGGTCGAGCCGCCGATCGCAAGCAGTACGCGGAGCGCGTTTTCGACCGATTTTTCGCTGATGACCTGCGAGGGGCGGATCGGCTCGGCCGCGAGCGACACCGCACGCGCGCCGCTCGCCTCGGCCGCGCGCAACCGGTCGGAGTGCACGGCCGGAATCGCGGCCGTGCCGGGCAGCGTCATGCCGAGCGCCTCCGCGATCGAAGCCATGGTCGATGCGGTGCCCATTACGGCGCAGGTGCCCGCGGTCGTCGCCAGATTGCCCTCGACCTGCTCGATTCCCGCAGGATCGACCTGCCCGGCGCGGAACAGCGCCCAGAAGCGCCGGCAATCGGTGCACGCGCCGAGCCGCTCGCCGCGATACGAGGTCGGCATCATCGGCCCGGCGACAAGCTGGACCGCGGGCACGTCGGCCGACGCCGCACCCATCAGCTGCGCCGGGACCGTCTTGTCGCAGCCGCCCACCAGAACCACCGCGTCCATCGGCTGGGCACGAATCATTTCTTCGACGTCGATCGACATCAGGTTGCGGAACATCATCGAGGTCGGATGCAGGAACACTTCGCCAAGGGAAGTGGTCGGAAACTCGAGCGGCAGTCCGCCCGCGGCGAGTACCCCGCGCTTCACCGCCTCGATCAGTTCGGGGAAATGGCGGTGGCAATTGTTGAAGCCGCTGCGCGAATCGGCGATGCCGACGACCGGGCGCTCAAGCAGCGCACCCGAATAGCCCATGCTCTTTGCGAACGAGCGCCGCAGGTAGAGCGAAAACCCGGCGTCGCCGTAGTTGGTCAGGCCGCGTGCCAGACCGGTCTTTTTCGCTTCGCTCACGCACTGATTCTAGCCGAGGCCAAGGCAACCGGCTGATTCTTAAGGGTGGGATGGTTCCCACCTATTCCGCCGCCTGCGCCGTGGTTGATTTCCCAACCGCGGCCGCCGTACCTTACGGCAAGGAGGGCGCATGGGAACGTTGCACGAACCGCAGGGCGGCGCGCTGCTCGACAGCATCGCCGACTTTTGCCGGCGCATCGGCATGGCGGAGTCCACCTTCGGGCGGCGCGCCGTGAACGACGGCAAGTTCGTCGCGCGCCTGCGCGACGGGGCGCGGATCACGCCGGAGACGCTCGAACGCGTGAGCGCCTACCTGGCGCATCACGGCACGACCGCACCGGCCGCCCCGCGCGAGCTGCGACCGCTCATCCGCGTCGCCGAGCGCCCTGCGGCGGCGCTCGCCGCGCGTGCCGGCGCGGAAGGCGCGCCCTCGCGCAATTTCCGCTTCTTCGACAACCGCCAGAAGTATCTGCTGTTCGTCAGTACCTGCAGCGAAAAGGAGGTCATCGCGCGGCGCGTGGGCATGGAGCTGGCGCATCTTCATCCGCGGCCGCCCGCGGTGCGCGTGTTCGACGCCGGCATGGGGGACGGCACGGTGCTCACGCGCGTGATGCGCGAGATGCACCGGCGCTTTCCGACCATGCCGTTCTATTTCGTCGGCAAGGAGATCAGCCTGGAAGACGTGCGGCTGTCGCTATCGAAGATGGCGGACCGTTTCTTTGAACACCCGGCAACCGTGCTGGTAGTGACCAACATGTACTACAGCGAAGCGCCGTGGCTCGCGCCGCGCGCCCTCGCCGCGGCGACTTCGCTCCTGTGGCACGAAGCGGCGCTCGCGGGCACCACGGCACATGAATTCAGCGAGCAGATTTCCGAGCTGGAGGGGTTTCTCGGCCGGCACTGGCAAGCGCGCCACAGCCCCAAGACCGGGAACCCGATCTACGAGCGCCCCGTCGCACTGGTACTCTACCGGGATGACTTCCGCTTCCTGCTCGACGACGTGATCCCGAGCCAGGGCAAGGCGCGCGCCGAATACGACCTCGTGATCGCGTCGCAGCCGTATCGCGCGCGCGTCCCGGCGGAGTTCAAGGCCTCCAAGGTGATCGCCCCGCTCGCCCGCGGACTTGGGCCGGGCGGGCGGCTGCTCGGGATTCATTCCTGCGGGCGCGACCCGGGCCTCGAGATCGTGCGCAAGGTCTGGCCCGAAGAGGACCCGTTCCGCACCGGCCGGCACGACGTGCTGCGCGCGGTACGGGCCGAACTCGGCAAGGACGCGCGCCACTACAATTTCAACGCCTACGCCGACGCGCGGGCCGTGTTCCGCTACGAAATGCACACCCTGCCGAGCGAAGTCTCCGAGAGCATCGGCACTTCGACCCTGTTTGCCGCCTGGAACGCGGCCGTTTACGTGGCGCAGATCGACGACGAGCGCCTGGCCGCGGCGCTCGGCGAACGCAAGTACCTGGAAGCCACGCGCGAGGTGCTGCGGGCGCACGGCGGCTTGTGGTTTCTCGATGAATCGTACGTCGTCTCCCGAAAACGGAGCTGAGAGCGCCATGACTACGGCCATGGAGCGCTCCGGTCCCGCCGCCAGCGAAATCGGCACCGCCGCGGCGGAGCTTGTCGTCAGCGGATCGCTCGAGATGGGAGCGCACCGTCCCGAGGATGCGCGCACCATTGCCGCCGTGCTTCCTGCCGGTACGCCCGTGTACGTCAACCACCTGCCGCGGCACAGCCTCGCCGATTCGCTTTCGTCGCTCGTCGCGGTGCGCGAGGCAGGGCTCGAGCCGGTGCCGCACATCGCGGCGCGGCGCATCGCCAGCCGCGCCGAGTTCGACAGCTTCCTCGGACGCGCGGTTGCGGCGGCGGGAGTGCGCAAGGCGCTCGTGATCGGTGGCGACGAACCTGCGCCGCGGGGTCCGTACGCGGACGCAGTGTCGCTCCTGCGCGAGGGAATTTTCGGCGCCTGCGGGGTGCGCGAAATCGGCATCGCCAGCTACCCGGAGGGTCATCCCCGCATCCCGCGCGCGACGCTCGAGCGCGCGTTCGGGGAGAAGCTCTCCCTTGCCGCGGCGCAGGGCCTCGGCGCCTACATCGTCACCCAGTTCTCGTTCGCGCCGGCGCGCGTGCTCGAGCACTGCGCGGCGCTCGCGCGCTCGGCACCGGGCGTTCCGGTGTATGTAGGACTCGCCGGCCCGACCTCGGCGCGAACGCTGCTTCGCTTTGCGCAGCGCTGTGGCGTGAGCGCATCGCTGCGCGCGCTGCGCGCGCAGGGCATGGGCGCGGTGCAGCTGGTCACGCACACCGACCCGGGCGACCAGCTCGCGGCGGTGGCGCGCTACTGCCTCGCGCACGAAAGCTGCAACGTCGTCGGCGTCCACGTGTTCAGCTTCGGCGGCGCGGCGGTGGCCGCCGCCTGGATGAATCGCTACTTCGGACAGCCCCGAACCGGCTAGGATGAAGATCGCATTTATCGGGTTGGGCGCGATGGGGCAGCCGATGGCCGCGAGCCTGCAGCGCGCCGGTCACCAATTGCGGGTGCATGACCTGCGGCAGGAAACAGCGGCGGCGTTGATCGGGATGGGCGCACAGCGCGCGGCCTCCGCGGCGCAGGCGGCCGCGGAATGCGAACTCGTGTTCACATCGCTCCCCGGCCCTGCCGAGGTGGAGACGGTCTTCGGCGAGCTGCGCGAAGTGCTGGGAAGGGGCGCCGCCTGGTTCGATCTCACGACCAATTCGCCGCAATGCGTGCGGCGGCTGCACGCGGCCCTGGCCGAGCGCGGCGTACACCTGCTCGATGCGCCGGTGAGCGGCGGCCCGCACGGTGCGGAAAGCGGCCGGCTCGCGCTCTGGGTGGGAGGCGATCGCGCGGTGTACGACCGTTACGAGACGGTGCTTCGCCAGATCGGCGATCAGCCCTACCACGTCGGGCCGATCGGCGCCGGCACGGTAGCCAAACTCGCGCACAACTGCGCCAGCTTCGCGGTGCAGGCGGTGCTTGCCGAAGTCTTCACGCTCGGGGTGAAGGCCGGCGTGGAACCCCTCGCGCTCTTTCGCGCCCTGCGCCAGGGCGCAACCGGCCGCCAGCGCACCTTCGACCGCCTGGTCGAGCACTTCCTTCCGGGTCGCTACGATCCGCCGCGATTCGCGCTGCGCCTCGCGCACAAGGACATGGTGCTCGCGCTCGAACTCGCGCGCGAGTGCGGCGTGCCGATGCGCATGGGTGCGATCGGGCTCGAGGAACTGGAGGAAGCGATCGCGCGCGGATGGGGCGAGCGCGACGCGCGCGTGGCGATGACGCTGCAGGAAGAGCGCGCGGGTGTCCGCGTGCGCCTGCCGGCGGAGCGATTGCGCGGCGCGCTGGACTGATCCGCGCGGTCGTCCGCGCGGGATCCGCGTCACTCCGCCTTCTGTAATAGGATGCGAATCTGTATTCCCGCCGACAGAGCACTTCATGGCATCGCCCTTGCATTCGCGGCTCCAATTCGCACCGGTGGACGTACGGGTCGAGCGACGCCCGGACGGTGCCATCGTGCTGCGCTCGCCGCAGCCGCTCGGGCCGTACGCGCGCGCGGTGGGCGAATGGCTCGTCAAATGGGCCACGCAAGCGCCCGACCGCGTCCACCTCGCGGAGCGCGCGGGCGACACCTGGCGCAGAGTCACCTATCGGGAAGCGCTCGATTCCGCACGCCGCATCGGCCAGGCGCTGCTCGCGCGCGGACTGGATGCGTCGCGCCCGGTGGCGATTCTTTCCGACAATTCGGTCGACCATGCGCTGCTCGCCCTCGGCGCGATGCACGTCGGCGTGCCGGTAGCGCCGATTTCGCCGGCGTACTCCCTGATGTCCAGGGATCATGCCAAGCTCAAGGCGATCTTCGAGCTCGTCCGTCCGGGCCTGGTGTGGGCCGCGCAGCCGGAGAAATTCTCCGCCGCCCTCGCGGCAGTGTCGGCCGTCGTGACTCCGCTTGCGGAGCTGCTCGCGGCGCAGCCGAGCGCGCGCGTGGACCAAGCATTCGCCCGCGTCGGACCCGATACGGTCGCCAAGATCCTGTTCACCTCGGGCTCCACCGGCATCCCCAAGGGCGTGATCAACACGCAGCGGATGCTGTGCTCGAACCAGCAGAGCTGGGCGCAGGTCTGGCCGTTCCTCGAGGAGCGCCCGCCGGTGCTGTGCGAATGGCTGCCCTGGAACCACACCTTCGGCGGCAACGCGACCTTCAACATGGTGCTGCGCAACGGCGGCACTCTGTACGTGGACGGCGGCAAGCCGATGCCGGGGCTGGTCGAGACCACGGTGCGAAACCTGCGGGACGTCTCGCCGACGCTGTACTTCAATGTGCCGCGCGGGTTCGATCTGCTGCTGCCGTACCTCGAATCGGACGGCCCGCTGCGCGAAAGTTTTTTCCGCGATCTCGATCTCGTGTTCTATGCCGGGGCCGCGCTGCCGCAGAATCTCTGGGAGCGGATCGAGAAACTCGTGCTCAAGGAAAAGGGCGGAGCGCTCGCGATGCTCTCGGCGTGGGGTTCGACCGAGACGGCGCCGATGGCCACCTGCGTGCACTATCCGATCGAGCGTGCGGGCGTGGTCGGCGTGCCCGCGCCCGGCTGCGAGCTGAAGCTCGTCCCCTCCGGAGGAAAACTCGAAGTGCGGGTGCGCGGACCGAACGTGACGCCCGGCTACTTCCGGCGCGACGATCTCACGCGCGCGGCGTTCGACGAGGACGGCTTTTACCGCATCGGCGACGCGATGCGCTTTGCCGACCCCGATCGGCCCGCGCTGGGACTCCTGTTCGACGGCCGGGTCGCCGAGGATTTCAAGCTGACGAGCGGCACGTGGGTGCACACGGGCGCGGTGCGCGTGAAGCTCATCGCCGCCGCCAATCCGGCGATCCAGGATGCGGTGATCACCGGGCACGACCGGGACGAGGTCGGGGCACTCGTATTCCTCAATCCGGCCGCCACCAGGGACATGAGCGCAGAGGCGGTGCGGGCGCGGATTTCCGAAGCGCTGCGAGCGCTGGCGGCGGAAGGCGGCAGCTCGAACTATCCGACGCGCGCGCTGGTGCTGGGCGAGCCGCCTTCGATCGACGCCAACGAAATCACCGACAAGGGCTACATCAACCAGCGCGCCGTGCTCGAGCGGCGCGCCGAAGCGGTGGCGAGGCTGCACCAGAACCCGCCGCCGCCGGAGGTGATCGCGGCAGCGCGCTAGCCCCAGAGCGCGCGCGCGGCCTCGACGCACAGCCGCAGTTTCGCGCGTTCGTCGGCCTCGGTCACCGGATTGCCCCCGATCGTGCTGGCGAAGCCGCACTGCGGACTGATGGCAAGGCGGGCCGGATCGACGTACCGGGCCGCCTCCTCGGCACGGCGCTGCAGCGCTTCCAGCGACTCGAGCTGCGGCACCTTGGAGCTCACCATGCCGAGCACGACCCCCTTTCCCCGCGGCACGAAGCGCAGCGGCGCGAAGCCGCCCGCGCGCGGCGTGTCGAATTCGAGCAGGAAGTGGTTGACGTCGGCGCGGCCGAAGAGCTTCTCCGCCACCGAGTCGTAGCCGCCCTCCGAGAGGTACATCCCCTTGTAGTTGCCGCGGCACATGTGCACGCCGATGATCATCCCGGCCGGAAGATCCGCGACGGCCCGGTTGATCGCCTCGACGTACCGGTCCACCAGCGTCTCGGGATCGAAGCCGTCCGCCCTCACCCGGTCGCGAGCCGCCGGGTCGCACAGCATCGCGAGCGCCACTTCGTCGAGCTGCACGTAGCGGCATCCGGCGCGCGCCAGCTCGGCGATCTCCTGCTGGTAGACGCGTCCGAGGTCGGCGAAGAACTCCGCCGGGTCCCGGTACGCCTTCGGGTCGGCGTAGTCGCGATAGCGGTAAAGGTGCATCGTCGAGGGCGCCGGCATGGTGATCTTCGGGGTAGCGCGCGCGATTCGAGCGACGAACGCAAACTCATCCAGCGTGATCGGCGCGCCCCGCCGCACCTTGGCCTCGGCGTACGGCGCCGTGAAGGCGGACTCGTGGCCGTGCTCGTCGTGAAACGTGAACAGCGCGTCCTTGACGACGAGTCCCTCGGTCAGCCGCACGAACTTCTCCCAATACGAGATCCTGCGGAACTCCCCGTCGGTGACGACCTCGAGTCCGCAGTCTTCCTGGAGCCGCACGACTTCACGGATACACTCGTCCTGGATCGCGCGGAACGCAGCCTCGGTGATCTCGCCATCGGCGTGCCGCCGGAACGCGTGCCGCAGTTTTTGCGGTCGCAGCAAACTGCCGATGTGATCGGCACGGAAGGGGGGACGACCGCTGGCTGTCGCCGGCATTTGCATTCCTTTCGATTCTATTGTGCTATAGAATGAAATTGTCACCGGTTTCGCCCCGCATGCGCAACCGCACCGCACAGGCTCACGGCAGCGCCACGGCAACCCCGAAACGCCGGGCGCAGGAAATCCTGTTTGCCGCGGCCAAGGTGTTCGCGCGCCGCGGGTATCACGGCGCCTCGACCCAGGATATCGCGGACGTGCTCGGCATCCGCCAGGCGAGCCTTTACTACTACTTCGAGTCGAAGGAGGCGGCGCTGGAGGCCGTGTGTGCCGATGGCGTCGCGGATTACGTGACGCGCGCCCTGGCGGTGCTGCGCGGCCCGGGCAGCGCGTCCGACAAAGTCGCCCAACTCGTGTCCCACCACCTTTCGCCGGTCGTCGAGCGGCAGGACTTCACGCTCGTATTCCTGCGGGAGCGCCGCTTCCTGCCGGAACCGGCACGCAAGCGCATCCGCGCCATCGAGCGCCGCTACGAGCGCATCATCCAGCAGGTCATCGAGCGGGGCATCGCCGAGCGTGAATTCCGGCCCGACCTCGATGCGCGCATGGCCACGCTCGCGCTGCTCGGGCTGGGGAACTCCGCTGCCGCCTGGTACGGCCGGGAGCCCGGCGCAACGTTCGAGCGGATCACCTCGAGCTACATCGAACTGCTGGTGCGGGCCTTCCGCGCGGACGCCGCGGGCGGCGCCGGGCTGACGCACTGACATGCGAAGCGCACTGCATCTGCTTGTCGACCGGGCGCGCCGCGAACCCGACGCGGTTGCCTACCGCGTCAAGCGCCTTGGCCTGTACCAGGAGCGCTCCTGGAGCCGCTACGCCGCGCTCGTCGCGCAATGCGCGCGCGGTTTCCTGGCGCTCGGGCTTGCGCCGGGGGAGCGGGTGGCGATCATGGGCGATGCGTGCGAGGAGTGGTTCCTCGCCGACCTGGGGGCACAGGCCGCGGGCGCGATCAGCTACGGCATCTACCCTACCGCGTCCACAGCCGAGGTCGAGTTCCAGATGAACGACGGCGGGGCGGCAATCTTCATCGCCGAGAATCAGGAGTACGTCGACCGGATCCTGCCGCTTGCCGAGCGGCTCGCGACGCTGCGCTGGATCGTGGTGATCGATGACTCCGCGATATTCGCCTACGAGCATCCGAAGCTGAAGACGTTTGCACAGCTGATGGCACTGGGCGGCGACGCGGACGTCGCGGCGCTCGAACCGCTGGCGCACGCCATCGCACCCGAGAGCCCGGCCTTCATCGTCTACACCTCGGGTACCACCGGGCCGCCGAAGGGCGCACTGATCGCCCATGGCAGGCATGTGGCCGCCGCCAGCAATTTGATCGAGCATTACCCCATGCTCGGGGAGCGCACGCATCGCACGGTCGTTTACCTGCCGCTGTGCCACGTCCTCGGACGCGACGTGGCGATTACCCTGCCCCTGCTTGGCAAGCTCGTCCCGCACTTTGGCGAGGACATTGCGGACCTTCCGCAGACGCTCTTCGAGGTCGCGCCCACGGTCCTTTTCTCCGTTCCCCGTTATCTGCAGAAGTTCGCTGCGCAGGTGCTGGTGGGCATGAACTCCACTTCGCGACTCAAGCGCGCCGCGTACGACCTCGCCGTGCGCGTCGGCCGTCGCGAGGCGCGTTCGCGCTGGAACGGCCGCCGTCGCGAATCCCTCGCCTACCGAGCCGCGCGCAGCTTCGTTTTCCGGCCGCTGCTGGAAAAGCTCGGGCTCGACCGGCTCGAACTGGCGCTCTCGGGCGGCGCACCGCTGCCGCCCGAGACCGCGGCGCTGTGGCAGGTGTGGGGGGTGAATCTGGTCGAGATCTATGGCCAGACGGAACAGGCGGGCGCGATCATCGCCGGGCAGAGGAGCCCGTTTCCCAGGCCGGGCAACGTCGGGGTCGCCGCGCCCGGGTGGGAGTTGAGGCTGGGCGAGGGCGACGAAATCCTGATCCGCGGCGAGCATCTCTTCGAGGGCTACTGGGGCAGGCCCGAGGCCACGCGTGAGGTGAAAGGCGCAGACGGCTGGCTGCGCACGGGTGACGTCGGTGCGCTCGAGCGCGGCGTGCTCCGCATCGTGGACCGGGCGCGCGACTTCATCGTCACTTCGGGAGGCAAGACCTTGTCGCCCTCGCAGATCGAGAACCTGCTGCGCGCCAGCCCCTACATCGCCGAGGCGATGGCGATCGGCCACGGACGCAAGTACGTGACGGCGCTGATCGAAATCGACTACGACACGGTCTCCGACTGGGCGCGCGAGCGCAACGTCGCGTATACGGGATTCAGCAGTCTCGCCCTCCACCCCGAGGTCGCCAAGCTGATCGGGGACGAGGTGGCGCGAGTCAACGCGGAGCTCGCGCGCGTCGAGCAGGTCAAGGTGTTCCGGATCCTGCCGAAGGCGCTCGACCCCGAGGAGGAAGGCGAACCGGTCACCCCGACGCGAAAGGTGAAGCGCTCGCTCATGCTCGAACGCTTCCGGGGGCTGGTCGAGTCGATGTACGACGATCGCGAGGAACGCCTGCTTGCGGCGGGTGCGGGCGACGTCCTCCAACCAAGGTAGTGCGAAACGCCGGAACAACCAGAGGAAGGAGGGAACGACGATGCTCAAGCTGATTCGCAACACGGCGCAGTGCAGTCTCGCGGCGGCCTTGGTGGCGGCGCCCGCCCTGGCGCAGGATGCCTATGTGATCGGGGTGTCGGCCGCGCTCACCGGGCCGGTGGCCGGCACCTACGCTCCGGTGATCGACGCCGTACGCGCCTACCTGGAGCACGTGAATGCCAGGGGCGGCATCAACGGCAAGCCGGTGCGCCTGCTGGTGCAGGACGACGGCGCCCAGCCCTCGAAAGCAGCCTCCAATGCGAAGCAGCTCATCGCGCAGGACAAGGTGCTGATCCTGCTCAACACGAGCCTGTCGTCCACCTATGCACCGATGGTCGCCGAAGCCAAGCGCGCGAACGTGCCGCTCTACTTCGCCGGCTCGGTGTGCCCGAAGGAGACATTTCCGCCGGCCGATCCGCTGCAGTTCTGCTCGACCGCCTTCGGCGCGACGCTCGATTCGCAGGCGGCGCTCGGGTTCGTCAAGGCGCAGACGAGCGAGCCCGTGCGCATCGGCTTCGCGGCGATGGCGATCCCGGTATCGCGCGGCGAGATCGACTACGCCGAGGGGCTCTCGAAGTCCCTGGGCATGACGCCGGTCGACAAGCAGATCACGCCGCCCCCGACACCCGATTACACGCCGTTCGCCACCAAGCTCAAGGACGCCAGGCCGAACTGGGTGTGGTCGTGGGCACCCTGGGTGTCGCAGGTGCGAACGTTCGAGGCCCTGCGGCGCCTCGGCTGGGACGGGCGCTACATCACCTGGGCGCATCTCAACGCCGAGGAGGAGCTCGCCCGCATCAAGGACGCGAAGTTCTACGTCATCGGCACCAACGCGTTTCTCGACGACAATCTGCCGATCCACGCCGAGATCCGTGCGGTGGCGCATCGCGCGAATCTGTCCCATCCGGTGTCGTATCTCACCGAGGGCTACGTCGTCGGGCTGGTGCTCGAGCAGGTGCTCAGGAACACCCCCTGGCCCCCGACACCGCAAAAGACGCTCGCCGCCATGAACCGGCTCAAGGTGGATCTGAAGGGACTGCGTGGCGGCCCGCTCGAGTGGACCAAGGACAATCATTTCCGCACGCGGCAGTATTATCGCGTCTGGCACTGGGACGGCGGAAAGAACGCGGTCGTTCGGGTGCAGGACTGGAAGGCGCTCGACGTCCGCTAGCCGAACCCTCGAACCAAGGCCGGGGGCGCGCGCCGCTACCCGGCCCTTTTTTTGCCCGCCATCGTGCAGCTCGCCGTAAACATCGTCGTCCTCGCCTCGATCTACGCGCTGATCTGCTGCGGCTATGTGCTGATTTACCGCGTCAGCCGGGTGCTCTCGCTCGCGCATGGCGAGCTGATGATGCTCGGCGCCTACGGGCTGTACGCCACCGCGTCGCTCTTCTCCGGCCAGCCGCTTGCCGCGATCGTCGCCGCCGCGCTGCTCGCGCTGCTCGTCGGCATCCTCGTCTACGCAGCGCTCATGTGGCGCATGACGGGGGAGTCCGTACTCGCCGCCGTGCTGGCGACGATCGCGCTCGGGATCCTGCTGCGCGGCGCGATGATCCTCGTCTTCGGCACCCAGACGCAATATCCCTTGCGCGATCTTGGCTGGGAAAACGTCTCGATTGCGCTTGCGGGCGGCGCCCGGATCTCCGCGGTGGGCCTGGCGCTGGTCCTGTGCGCGGTCGCGGCGTACGGGTCGCTGTTCGCCTTCCTTCGCGCCACGCGCTGGGGCATCCGCATGCGCGCTGCGGGCCAGAACCCGCTCCTCGCCGCGCAGCGCGGCATACGCCTGCACGTCGTCTATGCGCTTGCCTGGGGGCTTG
>CAZXAR010000051.1:0-20213 GCA_964638135.1 uncultured Enterobacteriaceae bacterium
TCAAGACCAGCCGCGACCGCTGCGCCCCGCGGCCGAAGTTCGCTTCACGCTTTAGATCCTGAAGCATCCACGCCCGGGTGACGGAACCGCTCCGCTGGATGCTGGAGGAATGCACGTAAGCACGCGCAACGGGGGTGTCGGAGATCAACTGCCAATCCTTGTCTTTCTCCGCGTCAGCCGCAACGGAGGCTGGTTTCGGACCGATGTCTCTACTCAATCGCTGCCGTCCTTTTTCGAGCATGTCCCGCCGCTCCTTCCACACCCGCCCGTCCACACGGGTCCATTGCGTGAACTCGAAACGCTTCTTCGAGCGTGTGTCCTCGAAAACGAACTGAAACGGAAACCAGCGTGGGCCCGGCTGATCAATGCCTTCCCATATTACCGGGTGCTGCGACCTGGGAAAGAATTCCGGCGAGATCTCTCCTGGTCCGTCGACTTCAAGGGTGGCAGCTGCCGCATTGTCGAGCGGGGTCGTTACCGTGACGACGTAGCGGACCGGTTCCAGCAATTTTGCCTTGAGGTGCCAGACCCATCTCACCGCGTCCACGTCTGCATCTTTTGCGGTCAGCGTCGCTACGAGGTCAAGCACTTCGATCTGGTCGTTGGCGAACCGCACAGGCCAGGCTCGCGCTATCTCGACTTCATGGATCTTGCCGCCGCTCAACGTAACGCGTTCCACAACTGTGCAGGCCCGTCGGTCCTTGCCCGTGTCGCAGATTCTCACTGATCGAAGGTACTCCTGCCATTTAGCGATCTGGTCGGCCGTAGGATCAAACTTGAACGCCTTTTGCACGACGTAGAAATGCTCCCGCCCCCGGAGCACTTTGAACCAGGTCTTTTCCGGCTTTCCGGTCGAAGGATTCAAGGAACAATGCCGCGCAAAAAAACCGACGGCATATCCACCCTCTTCGCTCTCAAGGAGAGAACTGACTTCAGCACCGGGGCAGGAAGCCGCCGCTCGTTCTTGCATCAAGCCATGGAAGCGCCGCGGCGTCATGACCTTGTTTCCGTAGAAGATCTGCGTCGTCACCATTTCTGACCAGCTCGTGACAGTCTCTCCAACCGGCACCTGCTCGATCAGGACCATGTTGCCTTGCCTTGCCAGGTAATCGATCGAATATCCCGCAGGCGTAATGTGAAGTATGTCTTCGCTTTGTGCCCAGGATGAAATTGATGCAACAGATAGAACTGCCGCGAAGAGAATTCCCCACATAGAACCTCCCGAATCACAGGCAGCAAACGGGGGTTGGGTGGTCTTTAGATATGCAACAAACCACCTTAACGTCTTCACCCCGTTGATGTCGAAGCGGAGTCGTTGCATTGCGCGCGACCGAGATACAAGGGTTCAGGCGACTCTACGCTTTGAACTTCGACTGCAAACCAGCGCTGTTGACTGGCGTCAAATGACCAGGATCATTTCTTGGGAGGTTGCCAGGCGACGAACGTCGCGTTTTGGTTCAGATGACCCTGATGCCAAACGCGTGAATGGCTGGGCGGCCTATTGGCCGCGGCACGCCGATTGCGCCTTACCTGACTTACGAATTCAAGAGATCAAGCCATGCCGGCGTCTACGCCTGCCGCGATGCCGCAAAGTCCCCTCGCTCCAAGAAGCAGGAGGTCGCAAAACCGATCATCAATCCCCAGAACGGGGCGCCGATATTGAGGATCGGCACGTCCGCCACCGTAACCAGAAAGGTCACCAGAGCGCCGAGCGTAAAGCGGTCCTTGAACGAGATCACGAACGCGGTTTGCAGCACCCGCAGCATGGCAAGCCCTGCCAGCGCGGCGATGAATGCCTTGGGCGTGGCAAGCAGGAGATGGGTGAAAACAGGCGCGAACAGGCCGAACGCGAGCGCCAACAGCCCGACGAAGATTCCCGCGCTGTAATGCCGCTGCCTCTCGCCCGAGGCGGAGATGATGGCATTCACCGGCCCGGTGAGACAGGTGGACACGGCGCCGACCACTGCGCTCGCGATCGCACCCGCGCCACAGGCGGCGGTGACCGCGTTGATCGGCGGGTTGTGGCCCGCAGCGCGCAGCACCGCGGTCCCCTGCCCGTTCTGCACCACGAGCACGGTAATCGCGAGCGGCACCACCAGCTCGACCATCGCGCGCCAGGAAAAATCCGGCGCGTAGAGGTTAGGCCGGGCAAAGCCGAAGATCTGCGCGCCGGCGGGATCGAATTTGCCGAGCGCCGCGACGAGCGCGGCTCCCACGATCAGCGCGCCGATCAGCGGCGGCAGCCGCCGCCCGAGCACCGGCAACGCCGCGAGCACGACGAACGTCGCCGTCATCGGCGCGGCGATCCAGAAATCGTCGCGCACGGCGAACACGAGGTCGATCCCGAAGCGCAGGAACACGCCCGCCACCATTCCCATGACGATCGGCATCGGCACCGCGTCCATCGCCCGGCGCACCCAGCCGCTCAGCCCGAGCAGCAGCATCAGCACGCCGGTGGCGTGGAACGCACCGATCACCTCGGGGAAGGAGAGGTGCCCCAGCGCCGGCCCGACGAGCACGGTGCCCGGAATGGTCCAGAAAAAGACCAGCGGCTGGCGGTAGAACCAGCAGAAGGCGATGCTGATCAGCCCGTTGAGGAAAAAACAACCGAATATCCACGACGAGAGGTCCGACGCGCCAAGTCCCCCGCGCGTGCCCACGGCAAGGATGATCGCGACCGGGCCGGACGCCGCGAAGATGAACGCGACGATCGCATTGACCAGGTAAACGCCGCCGAAATCCGCGAGCACCTGCCGCGAGGCAGGCGGGGGCGAAGCGGGCTGCTCCAGCGGAAGCTTCAGTGCAGCCGCTCGAATATCGCGGCGATCCCTTGCCCGCCGCCGATGCACATGGTGACGAGCCCGTAGCGCTTCTGCGTGCGCTCCAGCTCGTACAGCGCCTTCACCGTGAGAATGCAGCCGGTCGCGCCGATCGGGTGGCCGAGCGCCACCGCGCCGCCGTTCGGGTTTACCCTCGCGGGGTCGAGGCCGAGGTCCTTGGTGACCGCCATGGCCTGCGCCGCGAAGGCCTCGTTCGATTCGGTCACATCGATGTCAGAGGGCGTGAGGCCCGATTTCTCGAACACGCGCTTCACGGCGGGAATCGGCCCGAGACCCATCACCTGCGGCTCCACCGCAGCGTGCGCGTAGGCGACCAGCCGCGCCAGCGGTTTCACGCCCGCCTTCTGCGCCGCGCCGGCCTCCATCAACACGATCGCCGCCGCCGCATCGTTGAGCCCCGACGCATTGCCCGCAGTCACGGTCCCGTCCTTCTTGAATACCGCCTTCAATTTGGCCATGTCCTCGGGCTTGGCATCCTTGCGCACGTGCTCGTCGGTCGCGAACTGTTCCGGGCCCTTTCTCGTCCTGATTTCGACCGGCACGATCTGGCTCCGGAAGTAGCCGTTCGCCAGCGCGTTCGCCGCGCGGCGATGCGACTCGAGCGCGAACGCGTCCTGCTGCTCGCGCGTGAAGCCGTACTTCGCGGCGACGTTTTCCGCCGTGACGCCCATGTGGCCGTGACCGAAGGGGTCGTGCAGCGCACCGGTCATTGCGTCCACGATCGCCGCATCTCCCATCCTCTGACCCCAGCGTCCCGCGGGCAGGAAATAGGCCGCGCGGCTCATGCTCTCGGCGCCCCCGCCGACCGCGCAGTCGATGTCCCCGAGCAGGATGTGCTGCGCGGCCGACACGATCGCCTGCAGCCCCGAGCCGCACAGGCGGTTCACGGTCAGGCAGGGCGTTCCGACTGCGAGCCCGGCCTCGATCGCGGCGACCCGCGACAGGTACATGTCCTTCGACTCGCCATGGATGACGCTTCCCATGACCACGTGCCCCACCGTCGCCGGGTCGATTCTCGCGCGTGCCACCGCCTCGCGGATCGCGATCGCGCCGAGCTTTGTCGGCGCGAAGTCCTTGAGCGACCCGCCATAGTCGCCGATCGCGGTGCGCGTTCCCGAAACCACCACCACCTCGCGCTTGCCCATGCCCGTCTCCCGTAGAGCGTATCCGGTCCGTGCCCGATCTACTTCTTGTCCGCGTCGTTCTTGCCCTGCGCCGGCGGGAATCCGGGAAACGTGAACCCGGAGAACATGTTGCGCGCCTGGTTCTGCATCTGCTCCTGGAATTGCGCGAACATCTTCTGGCTCTGCTCCATGTAGGCCTGCATCAGGCTCTGCATCGCGGGGCCCTGCAGGTTCATGAACTGCGCCCACAGGTCCTGCGAGGCGCGCGAGTTGTCGCCGTAGATCTTCTGCGACTGCTCCTGCAGCGCCTTCTGCATCTGGTGGAAGGCCTGGATGTTCTTTTCCAGGTAGGTCCCCATGAACCCCTGCATCGCGCTGCCGTAGGAGCGGATCATCTGCGAGAGCAGGTCGGAGGAGAACATCGGCACGCCGCCCGATTCCTCGTCCAGAATGATCTGCAGCAGGATCTGGCGGGTCAGGTCCTCGCTCGATTTCGCGTCCACCACCTGAAAGTCCTCGTGTTTGAGGACCATCTGCTTGACGTCCGCGAGCGTGATGTAGCTCGAGGTCTTGGTGTCGTACAGACGGCGATTCGGATATTTCTTGATCAGTCGGACCTGGCTTTCCATGATGTGCCTTCTCTGTGGCGTCGTGCCGTGCCTTCAGTACATGTGCTGGCCGCCGTTGATCGAAATGTTGGCGCCGGTCACGAACGCCGCCTCCTCGGAGCACAGATAGATGATGAGCCCCGCCACCTCGTCGGGCTTGCCCAGGCGCCCGAGCGGGATCTGCGGCAGGATCTTCGAGTCCAGGATCTCCTTCGGGATCGCCGTGACCATCTTGGTGCCGATGTACCCGGGCGAGATGGTGTTGATGGTGACGCCCTTGCGCGCCACTTCCAGGGCGAGCGCCTTGGTGAAGCCGTGGATGCCGGCCTTGGCGGCGGAATAGTTGGTCTGCCCGAAGGCGCCCTTCTGGCCGTTCACCGAGGAGACGTTGATCACGCGTCCCCAGCCGCGCTCGAGCATGCCGTCCATCACCTGCTTGGTCATGTTGAAGCAGGAGTCGAGGTTGGTGCGCATCACCGCGTCCCAGTCCGCCTTGGTCATCTTCTTGAACGTCATGTCGCGCGTGATGCCGGCGTTGTTCACCAGGATGTCGATCGGCCCGCACTCCTTCTGCATCTGCACGCACTTCGCCGCGCAGTCGTCGAAGTCGGCGACGTCCACGGGATAGGCGCCGAAGGTGTAGCCGCGGCCCTTCATCTCCTCGAGCCACGCCTTGTACTTGGTGTTCGACGGCGAATAGGTCACGACCACCTTGTAGCCCGCATCGGCCATCTTGGTCGAAATCGATTCGCCCAGGCCGCCCATGCCGCCGGTCACTACGGCCGTTCTCTTCTGTTCCACGAATCCTCCTCGTTCGAATCCGGCCCCCGGTCGAAGCCAGTTTACACCATCACATCATGTGCATTCCGCCGTTGACCGAGATGTTGGCGCCGGTGATGTAGCCCGCTTCCTCCGAAGCGAGAAACGCTACTACTGCCGCGATTTCCTCCGGCTTGGCGAGGCGCCCCATCGGGATCGAGGCGATGATCTGCTCCCGCACTTCCTTGCGGATCGCGAGCACCATGTCGGTCTCGACGTATCCGGGCGACACCGTGTTGACGGTGACCCCTTTTCTCACCACCTCCTGGGCGAGCGCCTTGGAGAAGCCGGCCATGCCGGCCTTGGCCGCCGAATAGTTGGTCTGCCCGAACTGGCCCTTGATCGCGTTCACCGAGGAGATGTTGATGATCCTGCCCCAGCCCCGCTCCACCATGCCGTCGATGACTTGCCGCGTGACGTTGAACACGCTGTTGAGGTTGGTGTTGATCACCGCGCGCCAGTCGAGCTCGGTCATGCGCCGGAACAGCGAATCGCGCGTGATTCCGGCGTTGTTGACCAGGATGTCCACGTTGCCGACGACGGAGCGCACGTTGTAGAACATCTCGGCGCAGGAGTCGAAATCCGAAACGTCGCCTTCCGCGGCGTGCGCCTTGAATCCCTGCTCGCGCATGGAGGCAAGCCACTCGTCCTTCCGATCGTAATCGGGCAGGCAGCCGGCGACGATCGTGTGCCCGGCGCGTCCCAGGCGCCGGCAGATCGCGCTGCCGATCCCGCCCATGCCGCCGGTGACGAACACCACCCGCCGGAGGGCCGCGAACGGGGCCGCATCGCTCGACTCCTGCGCTTCGCTCGAGCGCTGCATCAGTTGGACTGTCATGCTGGTTCTCCCTGAATTGTTATTTGCACACGACCGGCAACGCCCGCTAGCGTTCGACCGCGAGCGCGACGCCCATCCCGCCGCCGATGCAAAGCGAGGCGAGCCCCTTTTTCGCGTCGCGCTTCCGCATTTCATGCAGCAGCGTGACGAGGATGCGGCACCCCGATGCACCGATCGGGTGCCCCAGGGCGATCGCGCCGCCGTTCACGTTCACCTTCTTCGTATCCCAGCCCATCTGACGGTTGACCGCTATAGCCTGCGCCGCGAACGCTTCGTTGATTTCCATCAAGTCGAGGTCCTTCGTCTCCCACCCGGCCCGCGCCAGGCAGCGCTTGGAGGCCGGCACCGGACCCATCCCCATGTAGCGCGGATCCACTCCCGCCGAGGCAAAGGCCTTGATCCGCGCGAGCGGCTCGAGCCCCAGTTCCTTCGCCCTTTTCGCCGAGCAGAGCACGACTGCGGCCGCACCGTCGTTGATTCCCGAGGCGTTGCCCGCAGTAACGGTGCCCGCCTTGTCGAACGCGGGCTTGAGGCTCTTCATCGCCTCCAGCGTCGCGCCATGGCGCGGATACTCGTCGTCGGCGAACCGGATCGGCCCCTTGCGCGAGGGCACCTCGTAGGCGACGATCTCGTCCCTGAACCTGCCCGCTTTCTGCGCCGCTTCGGTCTTGTTCTGCGAGGCGACGGCGAATTCATCCTGCTCCTCGCGCGTCACCGCATACTCCTTGGCCACGTTCTCGGCGGTCACGCCCATGTGGTACTGGTTGTAGACGTCCCACAGGCCGTCGACGATCATCGAATCGACCATCTTGGCGTCGCCCATGCGAAAGCCGTCGCGCGACCCCGCGAGCACGTGCGGCGCGAGGCTCATCGATTCCTGCCCGCCCGCGACCACGATGTCGGAATCGCCATTGGCGATCGACTGCGCACCCAGCATCGCCGCCTTCAGGCCCGAACCGCACACCTTGTTGATCGTCATGGCGGGGACCATCTCCGGCAGCCCGGCACGAATGGCGGCCTGGCGCGCCGGGTTCTGCCCGGTGCCGGCGGTCAGCACCTGGCCCATGATGACTTCGGACACCTGCTCGGGCTTGAGTCCGGCGCGCTCGAGCACGCTGCGGATGACGTGCGCGCCGAGGTCCGATGCCGGAACCTTGGCGAGCGTGCCGCCGAACTTGCCGATTGCGGTGCGCACCGCGCCTACGATCACGATTTCATCCATGCGTCCTCCTGTTTCGCTTTCTGCCTGACGTAGCGACCGGGCGCCGGCTCGATCGCGCGGTACTTGGCATTGCCCGTCTTCTTCGGCGCCCGGCGTTTGCTCCCCTTGAATTGCTCGAGCCACTGCGACCAGCGCGGCCACCAGCTGCCGGGATGCTCGATTGCTCCGGCGAGCCATGCCTCCGGATCCTCCGGATACGGCTCCCCGGCCCAGTAGCTGCGCCGGTTCTTCGCCGCGGGATTGATCACCCCCGCGATATGGCCGCTCGCGCCGAGCACGAACTGTTTGCGTCCCCCGAGCAATGCCAGCGAACGGTAGGCCGCGCGCCACGGCACGATGTGGTCTTCGCGCGTCGCCAGGATGAAGCTCGGCCGATCGACCTTGCCGAGATCCACCGCCACCCCGCAGTTCGTGAGCGCCCCGGGCACGCGCAGCTTGTTCTCGAGGTAGGTATTGCGCACGTAGTAGCAGTACATCTGTCCCGGAAGGTTGGTGCTGTCGGCGTTCCAGTACAGGAGATCGAACGCCGCCGGCGTGCCGCCCATCAGGTAGTTGTTCACGACGTAGGGCCACACCAGGTCGTTTGCGCGCAGCGCCGAAAAGACGAATGCCAGATCCGACCCGGGAAGGATGCCGCCCTTTCCGATCGTCGACTCGCGCAGGGCCATCCCCGCCTCGTCGACGAACACGCCGATCGGCCCCGGTTCGGAAAAATCGTGCATCGTGGCGAGGTAGGTCACGCTTTCGACGCTGTCGTCACCGTTGGCGGCAAGCACCGCAAGCGCGGCGCCGAGCAGCGTCCCCCCCACGCAGAACCCGAGCGCGTTGACGCGGTCTGCGCCTGTGATTTCGCGCGCCACCCGGAACGGCTCGAAGATCCCGAGCCTCAGGTAGTCGTCCCAGCCGTAGTGCCCCTGCTCCGGCCCGACGTTGCGCCACGACACCATGAATACGGTGTGTCCGTTCTCGATCGCGTAGCGGACGAATGAGTTTTCCGGTTGCAGGTCGAGAATGTAGTACTTGTTGATGCAGGGGGGCACCATCACCAGCGGCCGCGAGCCGACCGCCGCGGTCGAGGGCGCGTACTGTATGAGCTGCGCAAGCTCGTTCTCGTACACCACGTCCCCGGCCGTCGTCGCGATGTTGCGGCCGACTTCGAACGCCGACTCGTCCGTCTGGCTGATGCGGCCCCGGCGCGCATCGCCAAGAAGGTTCGCCAGGCCGCTGACGAGGCTTTCGCCGCGCGTCTCGATCACCTGGCGCATCGCCTGCGGGTTGGTCGCCGCGAAGTTCGCCGGGCACATCGCGTCGATCCACTGTTTCACGGCGAAGCGCAGCCGGTCCTTCGCCGGTTTTTCCAGTTCGGCGCTTTCGGCGAGCTCGGACAGGAATCGCGCCGCGATCAGATACGACTGCTTGAGGTAATCAAAATACGGGTTGTCGCGCCACTCCTTTGCCGTGAAGCGCCGGTCTCCGGGGTCGGGCTTGGCGATCGGCTCGGCCTTGCCGGCAAGCATGGAGTTCCACAGCCGCGTTTGTTGCTCGAGGTAGGCGGCTTGCTGCGCAGCAAATTTCGCCGTATTCCGCGTGAGCTCGCTCATCCAGGGAGCGGCCGCGTCCGCCCGCGCTCCCGTGGCAAGCGGCATCCAGCCCTCAATCACCTGATTGCGGGCCGAGGCGATGGCTTGGACCAGAGCGTCGGGCGTACCCTGCTGCGCTGCCATGAGAGGTCGCATTTTGCGACGCACAAACTGCGCCGTCAAATAGCGCCGTCCTCACCTCGCAGGTCCGACATCAACCCGATGATCGGAAACAGGTTCTCAGTGACTCGCGCCGAGGAGCATCCGCACCAGTACGATCGTCCCTATGCCGGCGGCGATGAGCGCCGCTTGGCCCACGGTATCGCGCAATTCCGGCCGCCGATGCAGGCCCGGGATGAGGTCAGCCACCGCGACGTAGATCATGCTTGCTGCAACGATGCCGAGCAGCACCGGTTCCCAGCGCTGCAATAGCTGCAGTGCAAAATAGCCGAGGATGCCGCCCCCCAGCGTGGCGGTCGACGACACGAGGTTGAGGGCGAGCGCCTGTCGTCTCGAGTACCCCGAATGGATCAGGATCAGGAAGTCGCCCACTTCCTGCGGAATCTCGTGCGCGACGATCGCAACCGCGGTGATGACGCCCAGTTCCGTGCTTTGCAGGAACGCTGCGGCGATCAGCACGCCATCGACAAAGTTGTGGACCGTATCTCCGACGACGATCAGCGCGCCGCTGCGTCCGTGATCGTGCGCCGCATTGTGCGGATCGTGCACTTCGCAGTTCTCCGTGTGGCAATGGCGCCACAGGAGGAGTTTTTCCAGCACGAAAAAGCCGAAGATGCCACCGAGGATTGCCGCCGCGGCCTGGTGCGGATCCCCGAGCGCGAAGGCCTGCGGAATGACTTCCAGGAACGCCGCCCCCAGCAGGGCGCCAATCGCAAACGAAACCAGCATCGGCACCCAGGAGGCGCGCAAGAGCAGGGCAAACGCGGCCGCGCCCGCCGAGAGCGTGCCGCCCGCGACACTTGCCGCCACGATCCAGGTCAAGGCCATCGGGCTATTGTACGCGCGCGCTCATTCCAGCCACGCCAGCGCAGCCATGCGTTCGCGGGCCCCGTCGCGCCGGAAGGAGTAGAAACGAACGGGATCCGAATAGGTGCAATGGGTCCCGCCCGATACCTGCACCACGCCCGCCTGCGCAAGGCGTGACCGCGCAATCGCATAAAGATCGAGGAGCCAGTGGCCGGGCCGAGTCGCGCGGAACGCCGATTGCGCCCCGGTACAGTTTTCGAGAAAGACGGCGCGCACTTCGTCGCCCACCTCGTAGGCGCGCGGCCCGATTGCCGGGCCGAGCCATGCGCGCACGCGCCGCGGATCCACCGCCATCGCCTCCAGCGCCGCTTCGACCACGCCCGCGGCGAGACCGCGCCAGCCCGCGTGCGCGAGTCCGATCGCATCGCCCGCTTCGCTCGCAAGCAGCACCGGCATGCAATCGGCAACCAGCACCGCGCACACCACGCCGCGCGCGCGCGTAACGGCCGCGTCGGCTTGCGGCACGGCGCCCGCCTGCGGCACGCGATCCAGGCGCGCGACCGCAGCCCCATGGACCTGGCGCAGCCACTGCGGCTCGGAAGGGAGCATCGCGCGCAGCGATTCGCGTCCCTTGCCGCTGTCGCTCATGTCGCCGAGCGTGCGCGTGGAGAAAAGCGCGCGCACGCCCGGCGGCGCCCGCCAGTCCGGCACGAGCACCTCAGGCGTCACGGCGCAATCGCTCGAGCAGGTCATGGAAATCGCGTGGCAGCGGCGAGTGCCAGGACATCCTCTTCGCGCTGCGCGGATGCACGAGCTCGAGTTCCGCCGCATGCAGCGCCTGACGCCCGAGCGACACGCCGCGGCGCGCGCCGCGCTGGTACACGGGTTCGCCGACGAGCGGGTGGCGAATGAACTGGAAGTGCACCCGGATCTGGTGCGTGCGGCCGGTCTCGAGCCGGCACTCGACGAGCGCCGCACGGCCGAATCGCTCCAGCACGCGGTAGCGCGTGCGCGCCTCCTTGCCGCGCCGCGTGACTGCCATCCGCGTGCGCGCGCGCGCGTCGCGCCCCACCGGCGCGTCGATCATGCCGGCCGCGGGCGGGTCGCCGTGCACGAGCGCCAGATACACGCGCCGTACCGTGCGCGTCGCCAGTTGCTCGGCGAGCTTCGCCTGCGCAGTCACGTTCTTCGCCACGACGAGAAGGCCGCTCGTATCCCTGTCGAGCCGGTGCACGATCCCGGCGCGGGGCACCGACACCAGTTCCGGCGCGTGCGCAAGCAATGCGTTGAGGAGCGTTCGATCCGGAACCCCGGCGCCCGGGTGCACGACCAGACCGGCAGGCTTGTCGATCACGATCAGGTCGCGATCCTCGTACACGATCTTGAGCGGCATGCGCTGCGCCGCGGGCGCCGCGGCATCGGGCATGCGCGGCGGGGCAAGATCGATTCTCTCGCCGCCGGCGACGGGGCGGCGCGGCTCGCAGCGCGCACCGTTCACGCGGACGTGGCCCGCGCGCAGCCACGCCTGCAGCCGGTTGCGCGAGTACTGCGGGAACATGCGGGCGAGCGCCTGGTCCAGCCGCAGCCCGCCGAGCCCCTGGGGCACCTGTGCGGACAGCGGCGCGACGAACGCGTCCTCCCAGTCCGTCCCGGGGGCGGCGCTATAATTCTTCGCCATGAGAAGAAGTGTACTTGCTCTGCTCGCCCTCATCGCCGCCGGCGGCTGCGGCCTGATGCCGGCCGAGAGGGACGAAACCGCCAACTGGTCGGCGCAGAAGCTCTACGGCGAGGCGAAGGACGAAATGGCCTCGCGCAACTGGGAAAAGGCGATCAAGCACCTCGAGAAGCTGGAGGCGCGCTATCCGTACGGCCGCTTCGCGCAGCAGGCCCAGCTCGACGTCGCATACGCCTACTGGAAGAGCGGCGAGCGCGCTTCCGCGATCTCGGCGGCCGACCGCTTCATCAAGCTGTACCCGAACCACCCCAACGTGGACTACGCCTACTACCTGAAAGGGCTGGTCAACTTCAACGAGAACCTGGGGCTGCTCACCGTATTCGACAGTCCGGACATGACCGAGCGCGATCCGAAGGCCTCGCGCGAGGCGTTCGAATCGTTCAAGGAAGTGGTGACGCGCTTTCCGGATTCCAAGTACACCGACGATTCCGCCGCGCGCATGCGCTTTCTGGTGAATTCGCTCGCACAGCACGAAGTGCACGTCGCGCGCTACTACATGAGGCGCGGCGCGTTCGTCGCCGCGGCGAATCGCGCGCAGTACGCGGTGCAGAATTACGCGCGCGCCCCGGCGATCGAGGAGGCGGTATTCATCATGGTGAAGGCCTATGACGCGCTGGGAATGGATGACCTGCGCGACGCCGCCGACCGCGTGATGCGCACCAATTTCCCGCAGAGCAAGTACCTGCAGCCGAAGGGCTACAGGCGCGACGCGCCGTGGTGGAAGCTCTGGGACCCCAACTGGTAGGCGCCTGGAACCGGCCCGCGGCCCTGCTCGCGCCCTCGGACTAGCGCGCGAGCGCGATGCCCTCGTCCGCGATGTAGTTGCGAATCACCGAGTCGACATCGGCGTCCGGCTTGAAGCCCATCGCAAGCGCGCGCGGCGTCCTGAAGCGCACCGGCCAGGTTTTCACGATCGCGCGGATGCGTTCGTCGGGCGTCCAGCTCACCCGGCTCGCGACTTCAGCGCCGGCCACGCGCGCGAGCGCCTCCAGCATCCGCGCCACGCTCACCGCGATGCCGGGGAGATTCACCACCCGTTTGCTCCCCCACGCGGAGGCGGGCAGTTCGTGCGCGTGCACGAACGCCTCGGTGACGCGCCGCGGCGACAGCAGCCACACGCCGGTCTGCGGATCCACCGGGCAGGCGGTCGCAACGCCATTGAGCGGCTCGCGGATGATGCTGCTCGCAAACGACGAGGCGGCGGCGTTCGGCGCGCCCGCGCGCACCACGATGGTCGGCAGGCGCAGCGAACGGCCGTCGATGAATCCGCGGCGCGTGTAATCCGAGACCAGGTATTCGCCGATCACCTTCTGGCTGCCGTACGACGTCTGCGGCGCAGGCGTCGTCGAATCGTCGAGCTCGGCCGGAAGGTCGCCGCCGAACGCCGCGACCGAGCTCGCGAACACGACCCGCGGCGGCGCCGCGCAGCGCCGCAGCCGCTCCAGCAGCAGGCGCGTGCCTTCCATGTTGACGCGCATGCCGAGATCGAAATCTGCTTCCGCCGCGCCGCTCACGACCGCCGCGAGATGAAACACCGATGCCGTGTCGGGCGTGACCACGCGCGCGAGCGTGGCAACGTCGGAGACATCCCCCGCCACCGCCTCGAGCCGCCGATCGGTCGGCATCGCCGGGGGAAACGCCGCATCGAGCAGCACGATCCGCTGGATTTCCCTGGCGCGCCCGTCGGCCGCGGCGAGTTCGCCCCGTGCGAGAAGCGCCTTGGCGAGCTTGAAGCCGAGAAACCCGCCGCCTCCGGTAATGACGACTTTCATCGCGGCATTCTAGCGAAGAACGATTCCACTTCGGCGAGAGCGCGCGTGCGCTTCATCGGCGGCAGGCTGGCGAGAATCGTCCTGCCATAGGGTCTGAAAAAAAGCCGCGGATCGCACAGCACGAGCACGCCGCGGTCCGACTCGTCGCGGATCAGGCGTCCCGCGCCCTGCTTGAGCGCGAGGATCGCCTGCGGAAGCTGGACCTCGCGGAACGGATTGCCGCCGCGCGCGCGCAGCGCTTCGATCCGCGCGGCGAGCACCGGATCTTCCGGTGGCGCGAACGGCAGCTTGTCGATCACGACGACCGAGAGCGCCTCGCCGCGCACATCCACGCCCTCCCAGAACGACGCCGCGCCGAGAAGCACGGCGTTGCGCAGACGCCGGAACCGCTCCAGCAGCTCGCTGCGCGATCCGGTGCCCTGCACGAGAAGCGGCAATTCGAGCTTCTCCTTGCGCAGCCGATCCGCAAGCAACTCGTGGGCGCGGCGCAGCGCGCGCAGCGTGGTGAAAAGCAGGAACGCGCGCCCGCCGCTTGCGCGCAGCACGGGCAGCGCGGCATCGAGCACCGCCTCCGTGAAGGCCGGATCGTTCGGATTATCCGGCAGGCCGCGCGGCGCGTAGAGCAGCGCCTGCCGTTCGTACGCGAACGGGCTCGCCCAGGCGCGGGAAGCGGATCCCTCGATGCCGAGCTCGCGCTGGAAGTGGGAGAAGTCGCTCCCCACGGCAAGCGTCGCCGACGTGAAGATCCACGCCCGCGGATGGTCGCTCATCTGGCGGCGGAAAAGCTCCGCCGACGAAAGCGGCGTGACGCGCAGCTGCGCGGCGTGGCTGAAGACCTCGACCCAGCGCACTTCCGCCGTGTCACCCTCCTCCAGCAGCCTCGCGAGCGTGGCGCGCATCTCGCCTGCGCGGCGCGTGCAGGACGCGAGCCCTTCGGAGCGCTGCGCCTGTGCTGCGAGCGGTGAAGACAACGCATCGAGCACTTTGCCGAGTCCTTCGAGCGACGCGCCGAACCGATCGCGCCGCAGCGCCTGCGCCCATGCCAGCCGCGACGGCTCGGCCCCAAGCGCAAGCCGCAGGTCGCGCGCGCTGCGTTCAAGGCGCTGCGCGAGGCGTTCCACCTCGGGCGATGCGCCGCCCGCCGCGCGCAGCTCGAGTCGGATGTCGCGCGCAAGCTCGACCACCTGGGCAGTCGAGATGCTCTCGCCGAAGAAATTGCGCGCCGTTTCCGGAAGCTGGTGCGCTTCGTCGAACACCAGCGTGTTGCATGCCGGAAGCAGTTCGGCCACGCCGCCGTCCCGCAGCACCGCGTCGGCGAAGAACAGGTGGTGGTTGATCACCACGACGTCGGCGGACTGCGCGTCTTTGCGGGCGCGCATCACGAAACACTCGCTATAGCGCGGGCAGTTCTGGCCGAGGCAGTTGTCGCGCGTCGAGGTGGCGTGCAGCCACACTTGGGCGTCTTCCGGCACGCTCGCAAGGTCGGCCCGATCGCCGCTCGCGCTGGTCGCCGCGAAGCGCGCGATCGTGCGCAGGTGCGCCGCCTCCTCGGCAGAGGCCAGGCGCGCCTCGCCGAGCGCACGATCGAGGCGATACAGGCACACGTAATTCGAACGTCCCTTGAGCAGCGCGGTGGTGGCGCCGAGGCGAAGCGCATCGCGCACCGCGGGCAGGTCGCGATCGTAGAGCTGGTTCTGCAGGGTCTTGGTGCCGGTGGAGACGATCAGCTTGCCGCCGGAAAGGAGCGCCGGCACGAGATACGCGACGGTCTTGCCGGTCCCGGTTCCCGCCTCGGCGCAAAAGACTGCGTTGCGTTCGATCGCGCCCAGGATCTCGAGCGCCATTTCGAGCTGCTGCGGCCGCTCGCGGAAATCCGGAATCGCAGCGGCCAACGGCCCGCCGGCGGCAAAGGCACTTCTGACCGAGCGCTCGATCTTCGATTTCGCCATCGGTTCAACCCTGTGCTGCCCGGTTGCGATTCTTTACTTTCGCGCTATGTTCCACTAGATTAGATTAACTGTGCACCACAAGCTTCTGTATATGATGGTAATTTCTTGCGCGATCACTGGTTGCGCGGGGCGTTCGTCTGTGCCACCGCCGGCGGCTCGATCCTCGATCAGTTCCGCGCCGATGGAGCAGGCTCGCGCCAAGCGCTCCGAGGCGCTGCTCGTCGCACTGCTCGCGTTGGGCATCGATTACCAGAGTGCCGGCACCTCGCCCCAATCGGGATTCGATTGCAGCGGGCTCGTAGCACATGTTTTCCAGGAAGCTTACGGCATCCGCCTCCCGCGCGACGCTCTCGCGCAGAGCGAGACAGGACTTGCGGTGAGTCCGGACGCGCTCGAACCGGGAGATCTTGTCTTTTACAACACGCTTGGACGGCCGTATTCGCACGTCGGGATCTATCTCGGCGAGGGAAAGTTCGTGCACGCGCCGAAAGCGGGCTCGCGCGTTCGCGTGGAGAGCCTCCGAAGCAGCTATTGGACGACGCGTTTCAACGGCGCGCGCCGGATCGAGCCCGCTCTCTTCTAGTTGCATCCGGCAAGTTTGATCGGGATCAACTTAAATGATAGTTGTTCCCATTTGTGTTGACTGCACATTTGAGAATTATTATCATCTGCCTTTCAACTTCCCCTGCGCCTCCAAGTGCTTGCTTTCTTTCCGAAAATGGTCATCACGGCGGCTTTCGCCGCCGCAACCTTTTCTGTTGCAGCGCAGGAAAAGGCGCTCAACCTCTACTCGTCCCGCCACTACCAGACCGATGAGGCGCTGTACGCGAATTTCACGCGGCAGACCGGGATCCGGATTCACCGTATCGAAGCACCCGAAGACGCGCTGATCGAGCGCCTGCGCAACGAGGGCGCGGCAAGCCCGGCCGACGTGCTGGTCACGGTGGATGCGGGACGGCTGTGGCGCGCCGAGCAGATGGGGCTTTTCCAGCCGGTCAAATCAGCGCTGCTCGAAGCCCGGATTCCCACCCACCTTCGCCATCCCGGCGGGCTGTGGTTCGGTTTCTCGACGCGCGCGCGCGTGATCGTCTTCAGCAAGGACGCGATCAAGGCCGGCTCGATCCGGAGCTACGAGGACCTCGCCGACCCGAAATGGAAAGGCAAGGTCTGCATGCGCTCGAGCGCCAGCATCTACAACCTCTCACTGATGGGCAGCCTGATCGCTCATCACGGGGAGGAGAAGGCCGAGAGTTGGGCGCGCGCTGTTGTCGCCAACTTCGCGCGTGCCCCGAAAGGAGGCGACACCGACCAGATCAAGGCGGTTGCGGCCGGCGAATGCGCGCTCACTCTTGCCAACACCTACTACTATGCGCGCCTCGCGAACTCGCAGAAACCCGACGAGCGCGAGGCGGCCGGCAAGACCGGCGTCGTCTGGCCGAACCAGGACGGGCGCGGCGCGCACGTGAACATTTCCGGCGCCGGCATATTGAAGAACGCGCCGCACCGCGAAGAGGCGGTGAAGTTCCTCGAATACCTGGCAAGCGACGAGGCGCAGCGCTACTTCGCCGACGGCAACAACGAATTCCCCGCGGTCGCCGGCTCGAAAACGGACAATCCGGCGCTGCGCGCGCTGGGGCCGTTCAAGTCCGATGCGCTCAACGTCGCCGCGCTCGGCGCCAACCAGCCCGCCGCGCAGAAGGCGTTCGACCGCGCGGGTTGGCGCTAGCGCCGCACCATCGAGCGCGCAAGCAGGTAGACCGGAATCAGGCCGACGGCGACGATGGCGAGCGCCGGGATCGAGGCCTCCGCCAGCCGCTCGTCCTTCGCCAGGTTGAAGGTCTGCACCGCCAGCGTGTCGAAATCGAACGGGCGCAGCGCGAGCGTCGCGGGCAGTTCCTTCATCACGTCCACGAAGACGAGCAGCAGCGCCGCGAACAGGCTCCGCGCAAGGAGCGGCGCGTGCACGAGCGCAAGCGTGCGCGCAGGCGTCGCGCCGAGGCTGCGCGCCGCTTCGTCCATGCTGCGCCGGATTTTCGCCAACCCCGCCTCCACCGTTTGCAGCGCGACCGCAAGGAATCGGACCACATACGCGTAAAGAAGCGCCAGCACCGTGCCCGAAATCATCAACGCCAGCGGCGCGCCAGTCGCTGATTGCACAAGTCCTGCCAACCACTGATCCAGGCGCGCGAGCGGAACCATCACACCGACCGCGACCACAACCCCCGGCATCGCGTAGCCGAGCCCGGCCACGCGGTTCGAGACGCGCTCCAGAACACCCGCGTGCAACCGCATTGCATAGGCGATCAGCACGGCGCACGCGACCGCGATCGCCGCCGCGGTTCCGGCAAGCGCGAAACTGTTCCACGCGAGGCGCGCGAAGCGCACGCCGAACGCGGCCGCTTCGTCCTGCAGGATCAGGCGGACGAGCAATGCTGCGGGCAGCGCAAAGCCGACCGCAAGCGGGATCGCGCAGGCAAGCCACGCGCCTGCCGCCGCCGCGCCGCCGAGCGGGTACGGCGTGGCGCGCTTGCGTCCCGCGGAGTGAAACGCCGCCCGGCCACGCGCCAGGCGTTCGAGCGCGAGCACCGCCGCGACGCCGGCGAGCAGCAGCGCGCCGAGCTGCGCCGCGGCGACCGGATCGCCGAGCGAGAACCAGGCGCGGAAGATTCCGGTGGAAAACGTGTCCACGCCGAAATAGGCGACTGTTCCGTAGTCGGCGAGCGTCTCCATGAGGCAAAGCGCGGTTCCCGCCGCGATTCCCGGGCGCGCAAGCGGCAGCGCGATGCGAAAGAAGCTGCGCCAGGGGCCGTGGCCCAGCATGCGCGCCGTCTCGAGCGCCGAGGACGACTGCTCGAGGAACGCCGCGCGCGCGAGCAGATAGACGTAGGGGTAGAGAACGAACGTCAGGACGAACGCGGCGCCGCCGAGCGTGCGCACGTCCGGGAACCAGTAGTCGCCGGCATGCCAGCCGGTGGCGGCGCGCAGTGCTCCCTGCAGCGGCCCGGCGAACTGCAGGAAATCGGTGTACACATACGCCATCACGTACGCGGGCGTGGCGAGCGGGAGCAGCAGCGCCCATCCGAAAAGCTTCGCCATCGGAAAGCGGCACATGGTCGTGAGCCACGCGCAGCCGACGCCAACCACGATCACGCCCGCGCCCACGAGCGCCGCGAGGAGCAGCGTGTTCGCGACGTAGTCGGGGAGCACGGTGCTCGCAAGGTGTTTCCAGGTATCGGCCCGGGGAACGAGAAGATTGAGGACGACGACTGCAACCGGCAGGCACACGACGACGGCGACGAGCGCCGCGCCCGCCCGCAACCAGGGAAACCCGGGTCCGGGAATCCGTCGGACCGGCGCCAAAGTCTCGGAAATCAGAAAAACCCTTTGAAAATTCAGCAAATCCTAGCAGGCGTGCTCGATGACTACAAGCCAGATAGGAATTGTTATCATCTGGCCTGAGCGGGAGATCGGGAATCCATGGCTGAACGGCCGGTACTGGAACTGCGCGGCGTCGAGCAGGCGTACGGCGAGCTCGTCGTCGTGCGCGACGTTTCGTTCGCGCTCGAGCGCGGCAGCATCGGCTGCATTCTCGGTCCGAGCGGCTGCGGCAAGACCACGATCCTGCGCGGCATCGCTGGTTTCGAGCCCGTGACCGCGGGTGAAATCCTGATCGACGGCGAGGTGGTGACGCGCCCGGGCTTTCAACTGCCCCCCGAGCGGCGCCGCATCGGCATGGTGTTCCAGGACTACGCGCTTTTCCCCCACCTCAGCATCGCCGACAACCTGCGCTTCGGCTTGCGCGCGCGGCCGAAGGGCGAGGTCGAAGCACGCGTAGCCGAACTCGCGGCGCTCGTCGGCATCGCCGCGTCGCTCGACAAGTATCCGCACGAACTCTCCGGCGGGCAGCAGCAGCGCGCGGCGCTTGCGCGCGCGCTCGCCCCGCGCCCGGAACTGATCCTGCTCGACGAGCCGTTCTCCAATCTCGACGTCGATCTGCGCGAGCGCCTGTCGCTGGAACTGCGCGAGATCATCAAGGCATCCGGCGCCACCGCGGTGCTCGTGACGCACGACCAGCACGAGGCGTTCGCGATCGCCGACGAAGTGGGCATCCTGCACGAGGGCGTCATCCAGCAGTGGGACTCGGCGTACAACCTGTACCACAAGCCGGTCAACCGGTTCGTCGCCGACTTCATCGGCCAGGGCGTGTTCCTGCCGGCGAAGGTGCTCAATCCGCGCCAGGTCGAAATCGAACTTGGCGTTCTGGAAGGCGACATTCCGCACGAATGCAGGATGGGATGCGATGTCTGCGGCCGCGGCTGCTCCGCCGAGGTGCTGCTGCGTCCCGACGACGTAGTGCACGACGATGCCTCGGCGATGCAGGCCGAGGTGGTGCACAAGGCGTTCCGCGGCGCCGAGATTCTCTACACGCTGCGCCTCGGGAGCGGCCGCAAGGTGCTCGCGCTCGTGCCGAGCCACCACAACCACGCGCTCGGCGAGCAGATCGGCATCCGGCTGGATGTCGACCACGTGATCGCGTTCACGCCGCTCTCGACCGCTTAGTTAGAGGCGGCCGAGCAGGTGTGCTTTCAGCGCATCCAGTTCTCGCAGGCGAGATCGGGAATCCGAGTGAATTCGCGCACGTTATCCGTGATCAAGACGGCGCCCAGGCTGAGCGCATGCGCGGCGATCAGCGTATCGAGCGGCCCGATCTTGAGGCCTCGCGGCTCAAGGTGCGCCCG
>CAZXAR010000052.1:0-19959 GCA_964638135.1 uncultured Enterobacteriaceae bacterium
GTGCTTGTGCGCGAGCGTATCGAACTCCGGCCAGTAGGCGTAGATGAACTTGCGCCCCGGCCCGGATTTCACCGCCGCCTCGGTTTCGCCGACGAAGCCCTCCAGGCTGTCGTAGGCGCGCCGCTCGGCGCGCCCGCAGTAGTGGCGGTTGTACTCGGAATCCACGATCGAACGATGCGAGACGACGATCCCGCGCACCGCGAGCGAGTCGAACAGCGAGGGCTCGGTAAAGACGCGCGCGGGCGAAACGCCGCGCGCCGCGAGCGGCTGGTTTTCGCCGCGCGTGCGGAACGGCATCGGCGCGGCCACGCATCCGGCGGCGCCGAAGTACGTGAACCAGCCCGTAAGCCCGTGCTCGAGCGGGGTCGCGCCGGTGAACGAAGTCGTGATCGCGCTCGCCGTGGTGGACGGAAACACGGCGCTGATCGCCGCGCGGCGATGACGCGCGAGCGCGCCCGCAGCGCCGCGCGCGCGCAGGTAGTTGTCGCCCAGGCCGTCGATGATCGCGAGCACCACGTTGCGCGCGGCGGCCGCTTCCGCCGGCGGCAGCAGGGCGAGTCCGGCGTGGCGCGGCGCGCCGCCGCACGCCGCGACGAGCGAGGCGATCAGGTTGACGAATCCGCCGCCGGAGTAATCGAAAGGAAGCATGGCGCCCTTCGCGCGAAGGGCGCCATTCTAACTGCTCAGTGCAGGAGCACCCGATTGTTGAGCAGCGCGTCGTAATGTCCCAGGAACTCGTCCACGGTCTCGACGCTGGGCCCGTTTGACACCAGGTCCGCCATTGAGGCGCGGAATTTCAGTTCGACCGCGCCTTCGAGAAAACCGCCGCAGCCTCTGAGTTTGTCCACCAGCTCCACTCCGCAGTGGCCGGGAAACTCCACCACGTAGTAGTTTTCGCTGTTGTACAGGACGTTCATGGCTCTCTCCTGGGTTGTTTGCTCGTGTTGTGGCCAGTAAATCACAGCGTGCCCGCGTTCGCGATGAACAATGCCGCACCGGTTTTGCCCACTTGTTCCGCTTGCCGCCACAAGTGCCTCTCCGGCAACGCGATTCGCCGCCCGTCGGAGGAGCGGGGCCGCCCGTCGGAGACGGTTGCGCGCGTGATAAACTGCACACTTCTTTCTCCGGGGCGAGCCGTTATGCGGATGGAAGTGCACGTCCACGCCGATATCCCGATCCTCGAAGGCGTGTCGAAAAAGCAGATCGAGCAGGCGCTCGCCCCGTGGCTGGAATACCTCGACGCCGAGTCGCTCGCCGACGCGAAGAGCCTCGAAGCCGAGGAGCCGGGGCTGCGCTTCGACGACAAGGAGCTGATGCTCGTCGTGTGCTGGACCGGAGAGATCGGGCGCAGCTTCTACGGCGCGCTCGAGGCGGCGCTCGAAAACCTCGGCCCCTATTGCTACGAGGCGGTCGAGGTGGACATGACGCTGTATCACGACAACGGCGAGCAGGAATCGCGCCTGCTGTTCGTCGGCCCGACCGCGCAGGCGATCCACGAGGCGCAGCGCCGCTGCATGACCGAGGATATCTCGGCGCTGCTCGCGCGCCAGTTCGACGCGTCGAAGGTGGGCGAGGTGATCGCCGTGGTGAACGATCTGTTCGACCGCGACTGGAAGGAAAAGGCGTCGCAGCCGCAGAAGCCGGAGCGCGCTTTCGAAACGTACACGCGTCCCGCCCGCAAGCACCTGCATTGAAATGCGACGACGCGCTGCGGCGCGTCAGGTCCTGCCGCACCGCACCGCAAACGTTGGGGAAAAGCGAATACCGTGGCCGGACCCAAGTACCCCGGTTTTGACACGCTCGCCCTGCATGCGGGGCAGTCGCCCGATTCGGCGACCGGCAGCCGGGCGGTCCCGATCTACCAGACCACCTCGTACGTATTCCGCGATTCCGAGCACGCGGCCTCGCTCTTCAACATGGAGCGTGCGGGGCACGTGTATTCGCGCATCTCGAACCCGACCGTTGCGGTACTCGAAGAGCGCCTCGCCGCGCTCGAAGGCGGGGTTGGCGCGATCGCTGCGGCCTCCGGGCAGGCGGCGCTGCATCTGGCGATCGCGACGCTCATGGATGGCGGCAGCCACATCGTGTCTTCGGGTTCGCTGTATGGCGGCTCGCACAACCTGCTCGCCTACACGCTGAAGCGGTTCGGCATCGAAACCACGTTCGTCGATCCGCGCGACCTCGGCGCCTGGCGCGCGGCGCTGCGGCCCAACACGCGGCTGCTCTTTGGCGAGACGCTCGGCAACCCGGGTCTGGACGTGCTCGACATTCCCGCGGTGGCGGCGATCGCGCACGAGGCAGGTGTGCCGCTGCTCGTGGACTCGACCTTCACCACGCCCTACCTGATGAAGCCGTTCGAGCTCGGCGCGGATCTCCTGTACCACTCGGCAACCAAGTTCCTCGGCGGCCACGGCACCGCGATCGGCGGCGTGCTGGTGGATTCGGGGCGCTTCGACTGGGAGAAAAGCGGAAAATTCGCCCAGCTCACCGAGCCCTACGCCGGCTTCCACGGTATGGACTTCGAGGAGGAATCGGGGACGCGCGCCTTCCTGCTGCGCGCGCGCCGCGAGGGGCTGCGCGATTTCGGGCCCTGCATGGCGCCGATGACCGCGTTCCAGATCCTGCAGGGCGTGGAAACCCTGCACTTGCGGATGCCGCGCCATGTCGAGAGCACGCGAAAGGCGGCGGCGTTTCTCGCCGGGCACGCGATGGTCGAGAAGGTGATGTATCCGGAGCTGCCGGAGCACCCCGACTACGAGCTTTGCAGGCGCCTGCTGCCGCGCGGCGCCGGCGCGGTGTTCTCGTTCAACCTCAAGGGGGACCGGCAGGCGGGCCGCGCCTTCATCGAGGCGCTGCGCGTGTTTTCGCACCTGGCGAACGTCGGCGACGCGAAGTCGCTCGTGATCCATCCGGCCACCACGACCCACTACCGCATGTCGGACGAGGATCTGAAGAAGGCAGGCATCACGGCAGGCACCGTCAGGCTCTCGATCGGGCTGGAGGACCCCCAGGACCTGATCGACGACCTCGAGCGCGCGCTCGGCGCCGCAAGCCGCGCCGGACGGTAGCGATGGACTTCGCCGTCGCGGGCACGAAGGCGTTTGCCTATACCGCGGCGCACGGCCTCGATCCGGCAAAGCCCACCATCGTCTTCGTGCACGGCGCAGGGCTGGATCACTCCTGGTTCGGGTTGCAGAGCCGCTACTTCGGGCATCACGGCAGGAACGTTCTTGCGGTCGACCTGCCCGGGCACGGGCGCTCCGAAGGGCCGCCGCCCGCCTCCGTGGAGCGGATGGCGCAATGGGTGATGCAGTTGCTCGATGCGGCGAGGCTCGAGCGCGCCGCCGTCGTCGGCCACTCGCTGGGCTCGCTTGTCGCGCTCGAGTGCGCCGCGCAGGCGCCGGAACGCATCGAGCGCATCGTGCTCATCGGCACCGCGTACCCCATGAAGGTGAGCGATGTCTTCCTCGAGGCGGCGCGCCGCAACGAGCAGAGCGCGTTCGACATGGAAACCATCTGGGGCCACGCGCCGCAGGTGCCGCTCGGCAGCAATCCGAACCCCGGCATGTGCCTGTACGGCGATACGCTCGCGCGCCTGGCGCGCCTTGCGCCGGGCGTGCTCTACGCGGGGCTCAAGGCCTGCAACGACTACGCGTGCGGACTGGAGAGCGCGGCGAAGGTGCGCTGTCCCACGCTTTTCATCCTCGGGCGGCGCGACCAGATGACGCCGCCGCGCGCCGCGAGCGCACTTTCGCAGGCGATCGCGGGCGCGCGCACCGTGCTGCTGCAGGGCTCGGGCCACTCGATCATGGCCGAGCAGCCCGATGCAACCCTCGATGCGCTGATCGAATTCTTCAGCGGCTCCAGTCCGCCTTGAAGATCGACCAGCCGATCAGCGCCCCGTAGACGAGCATTCCCAGCGCGATCACGGCGAAGAGGGCACCGAGCGGTGCTCCCGCTGCGCCAAGCGCAAGCCCCGCCGCGAGCACGACGGCAAGTCGCGCGGCGCCGGCCGCCATCGGCACCATAACCCGACCCACGCCCTGCGACGCAAAGTAGAGCGCGATGCCGAACCCCATCACCGGGTAGAAGGGCCCCACGATCCGCAGGTAAAGGCTGCCGGTCGAAAGCACGGCCGGATCCGAGCTGAAGAGCAGCACCCAGGCGTGCGGAACGAGCGCAGCGGCAAGCCCGATGACGCCCGCCACGCAGGCGGCGAGCGCGGCGCCGGTCCACGCGATCTGCTTGGCGCGGGCAGCGCGTCCGGCCCCGATGTTGACTCCCACGAGCGCGACCAGCGCCTGACCGATCGCGAACACGAGCGGAATCTGGAGCATTTCCAGCCGCACTCCGACCCCGTACCCGGCAAGCGCGGCGGCGCCGAAACGACCCACCAGTCCAGTGAGCACGACTGCGGTCAGGACCGTAAGCACCGCGGAAACCGACGAGATCGCGCCGACGCGCAGAATCTCGCGAAACAGCTGTGCCTGCAGCCGGAGCTCGACGCGTTGCGGCCGCAAGGGGCTCCTCCAGATGTAGCTTCCCGTGGCAAGCGCCGCGCAACTGAACGAGACGAGGTACGCGACACCCGCCCCTGCGATGCCCAGTTGCGGAAACGGGCCGAGTCCGAGCACGAGCGTCGCCGAAAGCGGCACGTGCACGAACGCCGCGCCGGCGAGCGCGAGTGCCGGCACCAGCGTATTGCCGGTGCCGCGCAGCACGCTCGCGAAGGTGTTCGCGAGCCAGACCAGGACTGCGCCGGAAAACAGCACGTTCGAATAGGCGAGCGCGTGTCCGAGCACTTCGCCCTCTCCGCCCAACAGTCGGTAGACCGGTCGGCCAAGAACGAGCAGCAGGGCGCTGAACGCGAGGCCCATGCCGAGCGCGATGACCACCGCGTGAACGACGAGTGCGCGCGCCTGCGGCTCGTTGCCGGCGCCCTGCGCGCGCGCGACTGCGGAGGAGACGCCGCCGCCCATGGCACCCGCGGAAGTCATCTGCAGCAGCATCACGAGCGGGAACACGAGCGCCAGCCCGGCGAGCGGCCCGGTACCGAGGCGCCCGATGAAGTGCGTGTCCGTGATCGAGACCGCCGCCTGGAACACGACCAGAAGCGCGCCCGGCGCGGAGAGCCGCGCGAGCGTCGGCAGCACCGGCGCCTCGAGCAGGCGGTGCGTGCGCGGAGGGCTCATGCGCCGGCGGCGGGGCGAATGACGGCGGTCCCCCAGCCCGCGAGGACACCGAGCGCATTGGCGAGCATGTCCGCGATTTCGAATTCGCGGATGCCGGTCCAGCCCTGCAGGAATTCCAGCGCCGCACCCATTGCAATGAACCCGGCGACGTAGGCGAGCCGCGTCCCACGAGTGCGGTAGAGCGTGCAGAACCAGAACGCGAGCGTCCCATAGGCAAGGAAGTGGGCGACCTTGTCGCCCTGCTCGATGTCGACCTTCGGCGGCGACGGCGTGAGCGAAAGCCACACGATCACCGCACAAAGCAGCCAGGCACCGGCAACCCAGAGCGCGCGTTGGCGCATCTCAGAACAAGCGTATCTGCGCGCTTCGGGTCGGTGCCCGGAACCTCGTGCAGTCGAGGAGTGCTTCGCCGCGGCGTTCCTGGTTCAGGCCGAAGCGGCGGCAGGCGATCTCGAAGCGCCTGGCAACCAGCACGGCGAAATTACCGCTGCCGGTCATGCGGCTGCCGAAGCGGGGGTCGTTGTCGCGGCCGCCGCGCACCTGGCGCACGATGCTGACCACGTGCGCGGCGCGCTCCGGGTAGTGGTGCGCCAGCCACTCCTTGAAGAGCGGCCGTACCTCGTTCGGCAGGCGAAGGAGGATGTATCCCGCAGTCGCGGCGCCCGCCTGCGCCGCCGCCTCGATCACCTGTTCGAGCGACTTGTCGGTGAGCGCGGGAATCACCGGCGCGACCATGACGCCGCAGGGAACGCCTGCCCGCGCGAGGGCGCGCAAGGTATCGAGCCGCCGCTGCGGGCTTGCGGCACGCGGCTCCAGGCGCCGCGCGAGGGCACGGTCGAGCGTCGTGATCGACACGAACACTTTGGCAAGATTCTTCTCCGCCATCGGTCCGAGGATATCCAGGTCGCGCTCGACCAGCGCCGACTTGGTGACGATCGATAGCGGGTGTTCGCACTCGGCAAGTACCTCGAGGATCTCCCGCATGATGCCGTAGCGGCGCTCGATCGGCTGATAACAATCCGTATTGGTGCCGAACGCGATCGGCTGGACGACGTAGCCGGGCTTCGCCAGTTCCGCCCGCAGCAATCCGACCGCGTTCGTCTTGGCAAAGAGCTTCGTCTCGAAGTCGAGCCCCGGCGAAAGCTCGAGGTAAGCATGGGTCGGGCGGGCGAAGCAGTAGGGACATCCATGCTCGCATCCCCGATACGGATTGATCGACTGCTCGAACGGCACGTCGGGCGAATCGTTGCGGGCGATGATCGAACGCGCGCGCTCCTCGGTGACGCGGGTTTCGAGCGCCGCCGCGGGTTCGTCCGCCTGCGTCCAGCCGTCGTCGAAGGGTTCGCGCGCTTGCGGCGCAAAGCGGCCCGCGATGCGCGAGCGCGCGCCCCGCAGGTGGAGCATTTCGCCTTTTACGTCGCGTGCCGGCATGCCGCCCGATACAATGCAGCAACCCCCCGATACTGTATACATGTCCAGCATTCGCCGCAACGTGTTGCTGCTCGCCGCGTGCCAGGCGATGCTGTTCGCCAACAATTCCACGCTGATCGCGATCAACGCGCTGGCGGGACTCGCGCTGGCGCCGGTTGCCTGGCTCGCGACGCTACCGGTCACCTGTTGGGTGATCGGCGGGGCGCTCACCACGGTTCCCGCGTCGCTGTACATGAAGCGCGTCGGCCGGCGCGCCGGACTGATCCGCGGTGCCGCGGTCGGCACCGTCGGCGCGCTCGTCTGCGCCACGGCGATCTGGCTGCAGAATTTCTGGCTGCTGTGCGCCGGGTCGCTGATCTGGGGGACTTACAACGCGTTCGGCCAGTATTACCGGTTCGCGGCCGCCGACGCCGCGGACGTCAATTTCCGCGCCACCGCGATCTCGCTCGTCATTGCGGGCGGGCTGGTCGGCGGCGTCCTGGGTCCGACGACGAGCAAGTTCACCGTGGACCTGGTCGGCCCCAAGTTCATGGGGGCCTACCTGGGGCTGATTGCGTTTGCGCTCGCGGCGATGGCGCTGCTGCGCCATATTCGAATCCCGAACCCGAGCGCCGCGGAGCAGGCGGCGAGCGGGCGGCCGATGCGCGAAATCGCGCTGCAGCCGAAGTTCGCGGTCGCGGTGGCGGCCGGGGCGATCGGCTACGGCGTGATGAACCTGCTCATGACCTCCACCCCGATCGCGATGGGCGCCTGCGGACATCCCTACGGCGATGCTGCGTTCGTCATCTCTTCGCACGTCGTCGCCATGTTCGCGCCGTCCTTCGTCACCGGAGGACTGATTCGGCGCCTCGGCCTTCTGCCGGTGATGCTCACGGGGGCGGTGCTCAACGTCGTCGCGATCGTGGTTGCCGTTTCCGGGCTTTCGGTGCCGCACTTCTGGTGGTCGCTCGTGCTGCTCGGCGTGGGCTGGAACTTCCTCTACATCGGCGGCACGACCATGCTGACGGAAACCTACCGGCCCGAGGAGCGCGCCAAGGCGCAAGGCGCGAATGACTTTGCGATCTTCGCAATGATGGCGATCTCTTCGCTCAGCTCGGGGATGATCGTGACCAATGCCGGCTGGGAAAAGCTCAATCTGGCCGCGCTGCTGCCGCTTTTCGCGCTGATCGCGGCGATCGCGTGGTTTGCGATGCACCGGCGCTCGCGCCGCGCAGCCGCGGGGACCTGAGCCGTGCGTCCGCCTGCGGAGGTCGGGATGCCGGTCGAAGCGGCGGACACGCCCGCGCTCGTCGTCGAGCTCGAGGCGTTCGAGCACAACGTGCGCACGCTGATGCAGGCCGTGGCCGGGCGCGGTGTGCGCGTACGCGCGCACGCCAAGACGCACAAATGCGCGGAGATCGCGCGGCGCCAGGTCGCCGCGGGTGCGGTCGGGGTCTGCGCCCAAAAGGTGTCCGAAGCCGAGGCGATGGTCGAAGGCGGCATCGGCGACGTGCTCGTCTCGAACGAGATCGTGGGCGGCGCGAAGCTTGCGCGCCTCGCCGCGCTCGCCAGGCGGGCGAGAATCAGCGTGTGCGTGGATGACCTGCAAAACGTTCGCGAGCTGGAAGCCGCCGCGGCGAGCGCAGGCGCGACGGTCGAGGTCTACGTCGAAATCGAGGTCGGCATGCAGCGCTGCGGCGTGGCTGCGGGCGAGCCGGCGCTCGCGCTTGCGCGCGCGATCGAGGCCTCCGGGCACCTGCGTTTCGGCGGCTTGCAGGCCTATCAGGGGCGGGCGCAGCACGTGCGCACGCTCGCAGAGCGGCGCCGTCACATCGAGCAGGCCGCGGCAGCCGCACGTACGACGCGCAGGATGCTGCAGGATGCCGGGATCCTGTGCCCCATCGTGACCGGCGCGGGCAGCGGCACCTTCATGCTCGAAGTCGAGTCCGGCGCCTACGACGAGATCCAACCCGGTTCGTACGTGTTCATGGACGCCGACTACGCGCGCAACGAGTGGGTGCCGCCGCTGCCGCGCTTTCGCCACTCGCTTTTCGTGCTTTCGACCGTGATGAGCCGCCCGGGCCCCGGTGTCGCGATCCTCGATGCCGGGCTCAAGGCCTCGAGCGTCGATTCGGGGATGCCGACCGTGTGGGGACGCCCCGGTCTCACGTATGCGCGCGCATCCGACGAGCACGGCTGGATTTCGGTTGCCGCCGGGGCCCCCGCGCCGGCGCTCGGCGAACGGCTTCTGCTCGTACCGGGGCATTGCGATCCGACGGTCAACCTTTACGATTGGTACGTGTGCACGCGCGGCGGGCGCGTGGAAGCGCTCTGGCCGATCACTGCGCGCGGCGCGGTCTATTGAAGCGAGGAGGAAAGATGCGCAAGGACTATCTCAATCCGAAGGAGCTGTTCGAGCCGCGGTTCTTCACCCACACGGTGACGGTCTCGGGCGCGGCGAAACTCGTCTACGTGTCGGGGCAAGTGAGCTACGACCGTAACGGCGCCGTGCTCGGCAAAGGCGACCTGCGGGCGCAGAGCGAGCGGGTATTCGCGAGCCTCACCGGCAACCTCAAGGCAGCCGGCGCCGGCTGGGCCGACGTGGTCAAGATGAACGGATACATGGTGGGAATGAGCCCGGAGGCGGTCGGCATCTACCGCGAAGTGCGCATGCGCCATCTCGATCCGAAACGGATGCCGGCGAGCACCCTGGTCGGCGTGGACCGGCTGGTGCATGAGGATCTGCTGCTCGAAGTCGAGGTGGTCGCTGCGGTCTCCGGCCAGGCGCGCGCCGCGCGGCCGAAGAACAAGCGCGCCAGGCGCTGAAACGGATCCGGCGCGGAGTCCGCGTCCGAATGAAGGTGCTCGAGCGTCTGCGAGGGGCGGGTCGAGGCGCGCGCCTGCCGCTGCTCACCGTGAGCGAAAAGCGTGGCGTACGCGCGCTGCATGTGGGCGGCGAGGCAGTGCAGAGCGCGATGCGGCTCGCCGATCCGTACGCGCTCGAGCTCGACTACACGCGCTGCATGATGGGCTTCCTGCTGTTTCACCCGGCGCCGCGCGAGGCGCTGATGATCGGGCTGGGCGGCGGTTCGCTCGCCAAGTTTTTTCACTGCCGGCTGGGCGCGGTGCGCACCCGGGTGGTGGAACTCGACGCGCGTGTCGTGGCGGCGGCGCGGGCGTATTTCTGCTTGCCCGCCGACGACGCCCGGCTGCAGGTCGAGGTCGGCGAGGGCGCCGAGCGCCTGGCGCCGGAATGCTGCGATGTGCTGGTGGTGGACGGCTTCGAGGACGAAACCCATGCGCGCTCGCTCGTCTCGCAGGCGTTCTTCGACGCCGCCTGGACCGCACTCACGGACCCCGGCGTGCTGGTGCTCAACCTCATGGCGGACGACCGGCGGTTCGATCGCACGCTGCAACGCCTGGAAAACGCGTTTGGCGGCGCCGTCGTCTGCCTGCCGGCGCTCAGCGATCCGAACGTGATCGCTTTCGCGCTGAAGGGCGCGCCGCCGCGCCTCGCATGGAGGGAACTGCGGGCGCGCGCGAGCGAGCTGGAAGCCCGCTTCGGGCTGCCCTTTGCGCGCTACGTGCATGCGCTCCGGCGCATGAATCCGTGCACCGCCGACGAACTGGTGCTCGTCGATTCGGGGGGCGGACTCGAAGCCGGGGACGCCGTGCCGGGTTCGGGTGGAACCGAAGTGCTGACATGACGCTGCTTCCCGGCGAGATCGCAGCGCTTGCCGGGATCGCCTTCCTCGGCTCGGTGGTCTTCGGGATCACGGGGTTCGGCGCTGCGCTGATCACCATCCCGCTCGCGACGCACCTGGTGCCGCTGCCGTTTGCGCTCGCCCTGTTCGTCCTCATGGATCTCGCCAATGCGCTGCGCATCGGTTTCGAAAACCCGCGCCGCGCGGTGCGCGCCGAGTGGCTGCGCCTCGTTCCGACGATCGTGCTCGGCACCGCGGCCGGCGTCACGCTGCTCGTCAACCTGCCGCGCCAGGCGGCGACACTCGCGCTCGGGATCTTCGTCCTCGCCTTCGCCCTCCACAGCCTGCGCAAGAACCCCGCGGCGCGGAGCGTGCTTGCGCCGCACTGGGCGTACGCGGCGGGTTTCGGCGGCGGCATCACGAGCACCCTGTTCGGCGCCGGTGGTCCGCCGTACGCGATGTACCTTTCGCACCGCGGCCTCGGCAAAGAGCAATACCGCGCCACGCTCGGCTTTGCGACGCTCACCAGCATCTCGCTTCGCGCCGTGGCGTTTCTCGGAACCGGAATGCTGCTCGATCCGCGCGTCTGGGAGTATGCGGCCTGGGTCGTTCCTGCCGGACTGCTCGGCCTGTGGGCCGCGGGCCACATCTTCCGCAGGATCTCGCTCCACGCGCTCCTGCGCGCAGTCTCGCTGATGCTCGTGGCGAGCGGCGCCTCGCTCGTGCTGCGGGCGCTTGCCTAGCGGTAAATGTAGTCGCGTGTCCAGGGCAGCGCGGCGCGCGTAGGGTCGTCGCTCTTCGAGGCGAGCACCTGCTGGATGCTCACCCAGCCGCGCCTGAACGCGTGCGCGCAGCCTGCGAGGTACAGGCGCCAGATGCGCAGCCGCTTGTCGCCCGCGTGCTCGCGCGCTCGCTCGCGGTTCGCTTCCAGGCGCCGCGACCAGTGCGTGAGCGTCTCTGCGTAATGCAGGCGCAGGGTCTCGACGTCCATCACTTCGAGCCCGGCGGCGCCCATCTCCTTGATGACGAGCGACAGGTGCGGCAGTTCGCCGTACGGAAAGACATACTTCTCGACAAAGTCCCCCGCGCCGAGCCCGACCGGGCGGTTCTCGGTATCGACCGAAGTGATACCGTGGTTGAGCACGATGCCGCCCTCGCGCAGCAGCCGCCGGATGGCGCCGAAGTAGAGCGGCAGGTTCTTCAGTCCCACATGCTCGAACATGCCGATCGAGGCGATCTTGTCGAATACCGCCTCGCCCGGAACGTCGCGGTAATCCTGCAGCAGAACCTTGCAGCGCTCGGCGAGCCCCGCGTCGCGGATACGCTCGTTGGCGAGCGCATGCTGGTTCTCCGACAGCGTGATCCCGGTGGCCTGCGCTCCGTACTTCTCGGCAGCCCACAGCGCGAGCGCGCCCCAGCCGCAGCCGATGTCGAGGAAACGATCGCCCGGCCGCAGAAGCAGTTTCCTGCAAATATGGTCCAGCTTCTGTTCCTGCGCCGCGTCAATGTCCTCCTCCCCGCTCTTGAAGTAGGCGCACGAGTACACCATCCGCCGGTCGAGCCAGAGGGCGTAGAACTCGTTCGAGACGTCGTAGTGGTAGCGGATCGCTTCGGCGTCGCGCTTCTTGGTGTGCTGGTGGCGGAAGAGGGGCAAGCGGTCCTTCGCCACTCGGCCCAGCTCGCGCGACAGCGCTTCGGCCGCACCCAGAACCTCCTCGATCGGGCCCTCCACGTCGATGTGCCCCTCGACGTAGGCCTCGCCCAGCGTCGACAGATCCGGCCGCGCGAAGTAGCGCAGCGCCTTGGCTTGCGGAACGCGCAGGGTGATGCGCGGGTGGTCGGCGAGCGCATAACGCTTCCCGTTCCAGAGTTCGATGGACAGCGGGATCTCGGCACTGCCCTTCAGCCTGCCGATGATTTTCTCGATCCTGGACTCGAGGAGCATGGCGCAGCCCGTTGAGCGTGCAGTTTACCGGGATTCCTTCTCCCGCAGGGTGACGAATTCCTCCGCGGCGGTGGGGTGGATGCCGATCGTGGCATCGAACTGCGCCTTGGTTGCGCCCATCTTCACTGCGATCGCCACGCCCTGGATGATCTCGCCCGCATCGGGCCCGATCATGTGCGCGCCGACCACGCGCTGGCTCGCCGCATCGACCACCAGCTTGACGAAAATTCGCTCCCTGCCCGGACCGAGGGTGTGCTTGAGGGCGCGAAAGGACGTCCTGTAGACGTCGACCGCGCCGAAGCGGCTGCGTGCCTGCTCCTCGGACAGGCCAACGGTGGCGAGGTTGGGATCCGCAAACACGGCGGTGGGCACGTTTTCGTGGTCGACCGGCGTCGGCTCGCCGCCGAAGAGCGTGCGCGCAAGCCACGTTCCTTCGGCGGTCGCCACCGGCGTGAGGTTCATCCGGTTGGTGACGTCCCCGATCGCCCAGATCGAATCGACCGAGGTCTTTGAATAGCGATCGACGACGACGGCGCCCTCCGCATCGAGCCGCACGCCCGCCGCCTCCAATCCGAGCTCGGCGGTGTTGGGCTTGCGGCCGGTGCCGAACAGGACGAGGTCGTAGCGCTCCGAGCTTCCATCGTCGAAGGCGACCTGCAGGCCCGGTGCGATGCGCGCCGGGTTGGCGTTCAGGTGCACCGACACGCCCTTGTCCGCCATTTCCTCGGCAAGCCGCTCGCCGAGTTCGTGGTCGAACCCGCGCAACAGCCGTGCGCCCCGGTAGGCGAGCGTCGTCTTTACTCCAAGCCCGTTGAAGATCGACGCGAACTCGACCGCCACATAGGCCCCGCCCACGACCAGCGCCCGCTCCGGCAGCCGTTCCAGAAAGAACGCCTCGTTGGAGGTGATCGCGAGTTCGTGTCCCGCGATCGGCGGCACCGTGGGCCAGGAGCCCGTTGCGATCAGGATGTGCCGAGCGCTGTGGCGCCTGCCGTCCAATTCCACGGTATGCGGGTCGAGCACCCTGGCGCGGTCGCGCAGGATCGTCGCCCCTGCGTCTGCAAGGAGCCGCTCGTAGACACCGTTCAGGCGCGCGATTTCGCGCTCCTTGTTGGCGAGCAGCGTCGTCCATTCGAAGCGCGGCTCGGCCGCGGTCCAGCCGAAGCTCTCCGCGACCGCGAATTCCTCGCGGAAGTGCGCGGCGTAGGCGAACAGCTTCTTCGGAATGCAGCCGACGTTGACGCAGGTGCCGCCGAAACGGCCGGATTCGGCGATCGCCACGCGGGCGCCCAGGGAGGCCGAGACGCGGCTGGCGCGCACGCCGCCGGAGCCGCCGCCGATCGTGAACAGGTCGAAGTCGTATTTCAAGCTGCCCTCAGCGTGCCGCCCGGTAGCGCCCGCCGGAAGCCTCGATGCGCCCGTCCGAGAGGAGCTTTCCCAGATGCGCCGCGAGCGAGCGTGCCGCCACCGGGTGCAGGCGGGCATGCACGTCGTCGTACACCGCGGGAAGCATCTCCTCGAGGGTCGGCGCCCCGATGCGCCCGATCGCGTCGAGCACTTTCGCTTCGCGCGCGAGGCGATGCGCGATCAGCCGCCGGACCTCCTTGTGCGGCGCGCCGATCAGGTAGCCGTGTCCGGGCGCAAGGATCGCGAGGTCTTCGCCGAGCAGCCGCTCGAGCGACGCAAGATAGCTGCGCATGTCGCCGTCGGGCGGGTTGATGACCACGGTGGAACCCTGCATCACGTGATCGCCCGTGAAGAGCATCCGGGTTTCCTCCAGCAGATAGCACAGGTGGTTCGAGGCGTGGCCCGGCGTGTGGATCGCGCGCAGCGTGGTGCCGCCGATTTCGATGCGCGCACCGTGCCCGAGCACCCGGTCCGGAGCGAACGTGGGGTCCTGGCCGGGGGGCGCGCGCATGCCGAGCACCTGCGCGCCGGTCCTCGCCTTGAGCAGCGCGGCGGCGGGCGAGTGATCGACGTGCGTGTGCGTGCAAAGGATCCAGCGGATGCGACCTGCGCCCGCGGCAAGCAGCGCCTCGATGTGCGAATCGATTGCCGGGCCTGGGTCGATGAGCGCGAGGTCGGATTCCCCGACCAGGTAGGAATTGGTTCCGGGCCCGGTCATCATGCCGGGGTTGGGCGCAATCACGCGCGCGACGCGCCGGTCGAGACGCTTGACTACGCCCGGGGCGAGCACGAAACAGCTTTCGCCCGTCTCCTCCGGGTCGCTCCAGTGAATTTCGAAGTAGGGCGGGTCCGAGCGCCGGAACAGCCTCTTCGAGCCCTCGTGATCGAGCGCCCAGCAGGCGGCATTCACTTCGATGTCGCCCAGGCCGCGCGCGTGCTCGAACGCCGCCTGCGAGGTGGTGAAGGGCGCGAGGTCGGCGAGCGAACTGCGGGTCGGGAAGATGATGTCGATCTCGCCGCGCTCCTGGCGCGCGAGCGCTTCGCGCGGACTGACCCACACGCTGTGCACTGTTTCGGAGGCGTCGTGCGCGCCGTCCTGGCCGAGCGGCGCCCGCGCCACGAAAAAGCGCGTGTTGAACCGCCTCGGCCGGCCCGCTGCCGTGATCCAGTGGCTGAAATAGACGATTTCGTCCGCGGGAACGAAAAGACCTTCGGCTTCGAGCAAATCGGTGAAGGAGCGCTCGCCCGCGTTGAGCGGGGCCCGCCAGTGCTCGATCGCCTCGACGCGTCGCGGCGCGACCGGCGCTCCGGCGCGATCGACCGCAAGCAGGATCCCCGCCTCTTCGAAGCATTCGCGCGCCGCGGCGATCCAGTACGCGAGCCCGCCGGAGGCAAATCCGAGCTTCGCGCTGGCCTGTTCGTCGGTGAGTCCGGTTACCCGGCGCGCCGCGCGCGGGTCCCGGTCCGCGGCGTCGATGCCGCCGCCGGGAAAGACATAGGCGCCGGGAAGGAACACGGCCCCCCGCGTGCGCTGGAGCATGAACACTTCGGGTCCGGCGCTCGCGTCGCGCAGCAGGATGATCGTCGCTGCCGGCCGCGGCTCGCTCTTCGCGGTCATCAAGCGCTGCGCCCGGCGCGGTCTTTATCGTTCTGCGCCTTGATGAGCGCGCGCATGCGCGCCCAGTCGGCGTCGCTCAGGCGGTCGAGTTCGGCGAAATTGCCGCCGGTCGCGAGCCAGCCGGCGCCGTCGACGGCGATCGTCTCGCCGGTGAGCCAGTCGCAGCCGTCGGCCATCAGGAACGTGGCGAGGTTCTGCAGCTCGGACATCGCACCGATGCGCCGCATCGGGTTGCGCGCCGCCGAGTCCGCGGCGTCGCCTTCGGGCCGCAGGCGTTTCACCGCCCCCTCGGTCGGAAACTGCCCCGGGGCGATCGCGTTGAGCCGAATCCCGTAGCGTCCCCATTCCACGGCGAGCGACTTGGTCATGACGTGCAGGCCCGCCTTGGACATCGCCGAGGGTATGACGTAGGGCGAGCCGTTCCAGACCCACGTGACGAGAATCGAGATCACGCTGCCCTTGTGGCCGCCCGCGATCCAGCGCCGGCCGACCGCGTGCGTGACGTAGAACGTGCCGTGAAAGACGATGTTCGCGACGGCATTGAAGCCGTTGATGGTCAGGGCCTGGGTCGGGCTGATGAAATTGCCGGCCGCGTTGTTCACCAGTCCGGTGAGCGGACCGGATTCGTCCCAGATCCGCTGCACCATCGCGTCCACTGCCGCTGCGTCCCGGATGTCGACCGCGTGCGTGCGCACGCTGCCCCCTGTTTTTTCCGTCAGCGACCGCGCGGTGGCCTCGAGCACGGAGCCGCGCCGGCCGCAGATCCAGAGTTCGGCTCCGAGTTCCAGGTACTTTGCGGCGATCTCCCTGCCTAGACCGGTGCCGCCGCCGGTAACGAGGATGCGTTTACCCTTGAGTAGGCCGTCCCTGAACATGCGCGCTCCGCCTGCCGATCGAGCGCCCATTCTAAGGGCTCGGCCTGCGCGCTACCGGGCCGCTGGATCATGCGCACGGCTCGGGGCAGGGTGGCTCGGCAGGCGTGCGGCGGCGGTCGCGGCCGAGCAGCGCCGCGGCGGACTGCGCCAGAAAGCGCGCGAGCACGCGGGCACGCTCGCGCCGCGCGGCCGCCTCGATCTCGCGGCGCAGCGCCGGGTCGTGGGTGTAGCGCTCCAGTGTCAAGTGGTTCATGTCGATCTCCTTCACGTAAAGTTCACTGCGGCTTCGCCCCCCAGCGCGTGCACGATGGCGAGCCCGGCCTGGCGCAGGCGGTAGCACTTGCCCGCCTCGAGCACGATGTCGCGGGGCTGGTTTTCCTCGGTGATCCAGACCGCACCCTCGAGCGCGCAGACCGTGCTGCCGGCGCCATCGCGCACCTGGAGGGACTGGTTGCGGGCAATCCGCAGGGCGCCGGACTTGAGTTCGATTCGCATGGAACCTCCTTGCATTTGGCATGCGAAATATGCATCCTCTGGCCGGCTGGCTTCAAACGGAAAAAACGCGGGTTATGCATGAATAAACGGAATGCGAAAGCGGCACCCCGGCTGCCGTCGCTCGATCTGCTCAAGGGCTTCGAGTCGGCGGCGCGGCTGTTGTCCTTCACCCGCGCGGGCGCCGAGCTGCACCTCACCCAGTCCGCGGTCAGCCGGCAGATCCGCGAACTCGAGGAGCAGCTCGGGGTGCCGCTCTTCGTGCGGCGCCACCGCGCGCTCGCGCTCACCGACGCCGGGCATGCGTTTTATGCGTCGGCAGCGCAGGTGCTCGCGACCATGCGCGCGGCGACCGACCGGCTGCGCGCCCTTTCCGGGCGGCGCATGCTCTCGGTCACCACCACCAACTCGTTTGCTTCGCTGTGGCTGATCCCGAGGCTGGCGGGGTTCTCCCGCATGCATCCGGACGTGGACGTGCGGATCACCGCCGATACGCGCATCCAGGACCTCGAGCGCGAAGGCATCGACATCGCCTTGCGCTACTGCCCTCCGGCGATGGCAGGCGCCGACGCGGTGCGCCTTTTCGGCGAGCGCGTGTTCCCGGTCTGCAGCCCGCGTCTCGTGGCGGACCCCAGGCGCCCGCTGCGGGAGATCGCCGATCTCCGCCATCACGTGCTGCTGCGCATGGACGACCCGGAGGGACTCAGCCCCTGGCTCAACTGGCGCAGCTGGCTCGAGGTCGTAGGACACCCCGACCTGCGTCCCGCCGGAAGCCTCGTGTTTTCCGGCTACGAGCAGATCATTCCCGCCGCGATTGCGGGTCACGGGGTGGCGCTCGGTCGCAGCCCGCTAGTGAAGCAGGCGATCGCGGCGGGTGAACTCGTGGTGCCGTTTCGCCGCGAGCTGGATTCCTCGCGCGCCTTCTACGCGTTGGTCTCGCCGGCGGCGCGCGATCGCGACGAAGTGTCGGCGTTCGTCCTCTGGCTCAAGGACGAGGCCGCGGAAAGCGAATCGGCCGTGCCTGGCGCGCGCCGCCGAGGGCGCTCGGCGAAGCGGCGCACCCGAGGCGCCGCACCTACAGCGTGAGAACGATCTTGCCGATGTGCTGCGAGGACTCCATGAGCCGGTGCGCCTCGCCTGCTTCGGCAAGCGGAAAGGTCCGGAAGACGACCGGCCGGATCCTGCCGGCTTCGACGAGCGGCCAGATGCGCTCGCGCAGGCTGCGCGCGATCGCGCCCTTGAATTCGACCGGGCGCGGCCGCAGGGTCGAGCCGGTGATGGTCAGGCGCCGGCGCATCAGCTCGTTGATGTCGAGTTCGGTTTTCGGTCCGCGCAGGAAGGCGATGAACACCAGCCTGCCGTCGTCGGCCAGGCATTTCAGCTCGCGCGGCACATAGTCGCCGCCCACCATGTCGAGGATGACGTCGACGCCCCTGCCGCCGGTCGCCGCCCTGATCTCGGCGGCGAAATCCTGTGTCTTGTAGTTGATCGCGCGCTCGGCGCCGAGCCTCACGCACGCGGCGCACTTCTCGTCGCTGCCGGCGGTGGCGAATACGCGGTTTCCCATCGCCGAGGCCATCTGGATCGCGCTTACGCCGATGCCGCTCGAGCCACCCTGCACGAGCAGCGTCTCGCCGGACTTGAGGCTTCCCCGGTCGAACACGTTCGACCAGACGGTGAAAAAAGTCTCCGGGAGTGATGCCGCCTCGGCGAGGGAGAGTCCCTGCGGAACCGGCAGCGCCTGCACTTCCGGGGCAACGCAGTATTGCGCGTACCCGCCGCCATGCACCAGCGCACAGACGCGGTCGCCGGGCTTCCACATGGACACGGCCGCGCCGCACGCGACCACCTCGCCGGCGATTTCCAGCCCCGGCAGATCGGAGGCATCCGCCGGAACCGGGTACAAGCCCATGCGCTGCAGCAGATCGGGCCGGTTGACGCCCGCGGCGGCGACCTTGACCAGGATCTCGCTCGGCTTTGGATGCGGGGTTTCGCGCTCGGCCGGAACTAGAACTTCGGGACCGCCCGGCTTTGCGATCTCGACGGCGCGCATGTTGCGGGGAAACGGCACGGCTCCGGCCTCGCGGAAAGGGCGGCATCATAGCGCAGCCCCGGACGGATGGATATGATGCGCCATGTTTTTGCCGGCGCCTCCGCAGGTGCAGGCGCTCCCAGGGTTTTTCTACGGGGCGAACCTCGTGCTCGCGCTGTATCTGCTCACGCTCTACGTCGTGCTGCGCGACCGGGCCCATCTGTACGCGGTCCTGTACGCGGCCTTTCTCGGCCTTGCGCTCGCGATCTCGGACGGCGTCGGGTTCGATTCCGCGGCCGGCGGAAAAAGCGAGCCGCCCCTCGCTGCGGCCACCGCCCTGCTCGCCGCTGCGCTCGTTTGCGGAGCCCTGCTCGCGCGCGAATTCCTTGCACCGGGCAAACCCGGCGCGCAGCGCCCGGCACAGATCTTCGCGCTCGCCTGTTTCCTGCTGTTCGCGTTCGTCGCCATCTGGGCGCTGCAGTTGTTCCATGTGCTGCCGGCGAACACCGTCACCGCGTACGGCCTGCACATCGCGGTGGTGGCGAACGTGCTGCTCCTTGCCGTCGCGCTCGAGGGCCGCGGCGCCGGCCGCACGGCGGAACTCAGCCGCGCCAACGAGCGCCTGCGCGCCGAGGCACGGCATCGCGACGAGCTGATCGAGCAGCTCCGGGAGCAGGAGAAGACCTTGCGGTTCGAGGCCGAGCACGATCCGCTCACGGGCCTTGCCAACCGGCACACCATGCTGCAGGTGCTCGCGCACCGCATGCAGATCGCCAAGCGCAACCGCAAGAAGCTCGCCGTGATGATGGTGGATTTCGACGACTTCAAGCGCATCAACGACACCCACGGCCATGCCACCGGGGACCGGGCGCTCGCCGCGATGGCCGAGCGGCTGCGCGCGAGCGTGCGCGCTTCGGACACCGTGTCGCGCTATGGCGGAGACGAATTCGTGGTGGTGGCCGGCGATTTCGACCATGCCGAGGACGTGGGCACGATCGCGGACAAGGTCGCCGAACTGGTCTCCGCGCCCCTGCCGGTCGACGGCGGCTCGGAAAACATCGCCTGCTCGATCGGAATCAGCATCTACCCGGACGACGCGGAGGAGGGCGTGCGGCTGATCGACCTCGCCGACCGTGCGATGTACGCGGCGAAGAAGCGCCGCGGCGCGCGCATCGCCTACTACGCCGCGACCGGGAGAACCTGAACCGTGTTCGGCGCTTCGCGGGGCCCTAACGCCCCAGGAGCTTCGCCGCCGCCCACGCGATGTCGACGTTGCCGCCCGAG
>CAZXAR010000053.1:0-19909 GCA_964638135.1 uncultured Enterobacteriaceae bacterium
CCGCTTCCACATTGGCCTTGTTAGCCGCTTGAATCTGCTCCGGGGTTACGTACATACCAATCTCCTGTCAACAAAAGTGAACTTTGTGATTCGGTTAGTGAATGGTGCAGTGCAGCAAGAGCAATTCTAATTTTATTGCGTTAGAAGTCAAGCACTTTCGTAGCTATGCCTTAACTGTTTGATGTATCGCACAAAACCTTTTGAGGCAGCGCTGCGAATCATGCGTTCTCGTTTGAAACGCACTGTTCTCTAGTTGCCGCCGCCCGGTTCGCGCGCTAGCATTAAAAAACGATCGTTTGTTTTCTTCCGCAACTTGGCTTCCAGGCTTACTCGATTGGCGCGCACGGATAACCGCCTCCCTGACGTTCTGGATGCGGCCGCGCGGCTGTTCGCCGCGCGCGGCTATGCGGCGACCTCGATGCGCGACATCGCCGATGCGTGCGACATGCTTCCGGGCTCGCTCTACTACCACTTTGCGGCTAAGGAGGATTTGCTCGTTGCGGTATACCGCGCGGGCGTGGGCGAGCTGCAAAAGGCCGTGCGAGCTGCGGTGGCCCCTGCGCAGGAGCCCTGGGCGCGGCTCGAGGCCGCATGTGGCGCCCACCTGGAAACCGTCCTTCGCAGCAGCGATTATGCGCAGGTGCTGGTCCGCGTATTGCCATCCGACGTGCCCGGCGCTTCGGCACGCCTGAAGGCGCTTCGCTCCGAATACGAAAAACAGTTCCGGGACCTGGTGTCCGCCCTGCCGCTGCCCAACGGGGCGGACCGCAGGGTCTTGCGGTTGATGCTTCTCGGCGCGCTCAACTGGGCGCGCTTCTGGTACGCGGAACATGCGCCCGGCGCGCACAGGGCGCGACCCGCCGGCCGCGACACGCCGACGAGCCTGGCGCGCAAATTTGTAGCCATCCTGCGCGAGGCACAGCATGTCCGATGAGTCCCGGGCACAGGGCGGTTTGCGCACGGATCCGCCGCCGAAGGTCGTTGTCACGAAGATCGGGCTCGACGGTCATGATCGCGGCAGCCGCGTGATTGCTGCGTCGCTTCGCGACGCCGGCATGGAGGTTGTGTATACGCCGCCCTGGCAGGACATCGCGGCAGTCATCAAGCTCGCCATCGAGGAGGACGCGGATGTGATTGGCGTCTCGTCGCTTGCCAGCGACCACCTTCTCGTGCCGAAACTGATGGCGGGGCTGCGCAAAGCAGGCGCGGGCGACGTGCAGGTCGTTGTCGGCGGCATCGTGCCACCTGGCGACGAAAAGCAGCTGCTCGATGCCGGGGTCGCGCGCGTGTTTCATCCCGGTACGTCGCTGCAGGTCATTGCTCAGGCGATCCGCGAGCTGAGCGCAAGGGCGCGAAGCCTGCGAACCGGAGTCCCGTCATGAACCAGCCGTTCCAGGAAATACCGTCGCAGGAAGATTCCGAGCAGGCCGCTCACCGCTGGCGAGGTGCATTCGAGGCGACGCCCGCCGCGGCGCGGCGAGTCGTCAACCGCTCCGGAATCGAGGTTCAGCCGCTCTACACGCCGCAGGACTGGTCCGGCACCGCGTACGCCAGCGAACTGGGCTATCCGGGCGAATTTCCGTACACGCGCGGAATCTACGCCTCGATGCACCGGGGCCGCTCGTGGACGCAGCGCCAGCTGATCGGGCTCGGCGCGCCCGAGGACTACAACGCCCGCCTCAAGGAGATGCTCGCCCACGGCGCCACCGCGATCTCGCTGATCCCGTGCAATTCCGTCTTTCGCGGCTACGACGCAGACCAGGTGGACCTCGAGCTTCTGGGTACTTGCGGCACCGTCATCAACACGGTCGAGGACATGGAGCGCGCGCTCGCGGGCGTACCGCTGGATCGAATCTCGTGCGCGCTCAACGACCCGTCACCGTTCACGCTTCTCGCGATGGTGCTTGCGGTGGCGAGGCGCCGCGGCATTGCGTGGACAAAGATCGCCGGAACCTCGAACCAGAGCGACTGCATTTCGCATTACGTCGCCAACCACATGTTCTTCCGGCTGGCACTTGGCGGCGCGCGGCGGCTCCTCATCGATCACATCGCCTACGCGAACGAGTTCCTGCCGGCCTGGAATCCCCTTTCGGTGGTCGGCCAGCACATGCAACAGGCGGGCGCCTCGCCTGCCGAGGCCATGGCGTTTACCCTTTCCTCGGCCCTCCAGTACGCCGAGGACTGCCGCGCGCGCGGCATGGATCCGGACGCGTTTCTTCCGCGATTCACTTTCTTCTTCGACGTTTCGATAAGCTTCTTCGAGGAGATTGCCAAATTCCGGGCGGGCCGGCGGATCTGGGCGAGGTTGTGCCGGGAGCGCGTCGGTGCGCGCGATCCCAAGTCGTGGCGCCTCAAATTCCACGCCCAGACCTCGGGCGTGGACCTGACGCGGCAGCAGCCGCTCAACAATATCGCAAGGGTGACCGTGCAAGCCATCGCGGGCATCTTCGGTGGTCTGCAGTCATTGCATACCGACGCGTACGACGAGGCCTTCTCGGTGCCCAGCGCGGACGCGGCGCGCATTGCGGTGGCCTCGCAGAACATCCTGCGCGAGGAGGCTCATCTGACCGATGTGATCGACCCCCTGGGTGGCTCGTATTACGTCGAGGCGCTCACGGGCGAGATGGAGCGGCGCATCGAGGACCTCATGGCGGCGATCGATGCCGCGGGCGGCATGTATGCTGCGGTGGAAAAAGGCATCGTCCAGCGGAGGATCGGGGAATCGGCGCTTGCCTTCCAGAAGCGCGTGGAAAGCGGCGAGCAGACGGTAGTCGGCGTCAACGCCTACCGGATCGAGGAGAGCCCGGAGCAGTACCGTGCGCTCGAATATCCGGACCGTGCGCGAATCGAAGCGCAGCTCGGCCGGCTCGCCGCATTCAAGGCGCGGCGCTCGGCCGCCGCAGTCGAACGCGCGTTGGGGGATCTAGGACGGGCCGCGCAGGGGCGTGGCAACCTTTTCGCCCTCGTCGTAGACGCCGTCGAAGCGGGCGCCACGCATGGCGAAATCTGCGCGCGCCTGCGCCGCGAGCTGGGCCTCGGGCAACCGCTCACTGTGGTGTAGCGAGCCGTGAATTTCCGAGCGAGCCGGCTCGATCACATTCGCGCGCGCGGCGCGTCATCGGTCGCAGATGCACGGTGAGCGTTGCAGATGCATGGTGACCGTTCGCGAGAGATGCCCAAGATCGAATTCCGGACCAGGAAGAAAATCGCCCGCCTGCATGATCCGCGCAAGGGTTTCGAACTGTCGGACATCGAGAGCGAAGTGCGCGTCGATCCGCTGACCGGCGACACGGCGCGGATCTGCCACTTCGCGTTTCCGCCGCGCGCCTTGCCGGATCTGACCGCGCTCGCCGAATCGACGCGCGCGAACTGCCCGTTCTGCCCGGAGCGGATCGATGCCATCACCCCCCGCTATCCGGACTCGGTCGTTCCGGGCGGACGGCTGCGGCGCGGCGAGGCGGTGCTGTTCCCCAATCTGTTCCCGTACGACGACGTGTCGGCGATCGTGGCCATGTCGCGCGCGCATTTCGTGCCGATGAGCGCATTTCCTGCAGCCATGATCGGTGATTCGCTCAAGCTTGCGCGCGATTTCATCGGCGAGGCTGCGGCCGGCATGCGGGGGCGCGACGCGTGGGGTATCGTGACGTGGAATTACATGCCGCCCTCCGGCGCCTCGCAGGTCCATCCGCACATGCAGGTCATCGTCACCGATACGCCCGGAAACGAGCTACGGCGCGAGCTGGAGGCCGAGTCACGCTTCCTGCAGCGGCACGGGTTCGCCTATCCCGCAGCGCTGCTCGAGGCCGAACGCGGCGATCGCAGACGCATGGTGCTCGAGGACGGCCGCGCTGCGTGGTGGGTCCCGTGGTGTCCGCTCGGCATGCTTGGCAACGCGCAGTCGGTGATTGCAGGCCGACGCACCCTCGGTGAATGCGGCGACGCGGAAATCGAAATCTTCGCCGCAACCCTCTCGCGCATCGCGGCCGCCTACGCGCAGCTCGGACTTTGGGCGTTCAACCTCACGCTGCTTCCCGATACCGAATTCGGCCGGGTCCGGCGCCACTGGCTCACGGCGCGCCTGCTGCCGCGCTTTTACCTGCATCCCCAGCTGTACAACTCGGATGTCGCCTACCTGCAGCTTCTGCTCGGCGAGAAGTTCGGCATGGTGACGCCCGAAGAGCACGCGGCGGCGCTGAGAGAACGGCTCGCGCCGCGGTGAGCGAGGCTGCCCACGAAGGTCTGCCGCGCCGGCTGTGGTGGATACTCGCCGGGCTGACGCTCGCTTGGGGATTCAACTGGACCGCGATGAAGGTCGCACTCGCCGAAGTAGGGCCGTGGACTTTCCGTACCTACTGCCTCGCGGGAGGCGCCGCGATCCTTTTCGCGGTACTGCGGGCGAAGGCGACGCCGTTCTCGGTGCCGCGCGCCCAGTGGCGCCGCCTCGCCCTGCTCGCCTTTTTCAACATCACGTGCTGGAACGTTCTCGTCGCCTACGGTGTTTCGATGATTCCGTCGGGGCGCGCGGCGATCATTGCTTATACGATGCCGGTGTGGGCGATCCCGCTCTCGATGTGGCTGCTGGGCGAGCGAATGAACGGCCGCAAGGTGGCCGGCATCACGCTTGGCTTGACGGGCCTTGCCCTGCTTCTTGCCGAGCAGGTCACGAGGCTGCACGCGGCGCCCGTCGGATCGCTGCTCATGGCCGGGGCGGCCGCGACCTGGGCTACGGGCACGGTGCTGCAGAAGAAATTTCCGGTCTCGGCGCCCGTCGGCGTGTTCACCGCCTGGATGATGCTGCTCGGTGCCGTTCCGATCGTTCTGATTGCCGCAGTCGTCGAGCTGGGCCGGCAGCCTCCCATCAGCCTCGCCGCCTGGCTGGCGATCGGGTACAACGTGATCGTCGCATTCGCCTGGGCACACTGGGCGTGGATCAAGCTTGCAACCTCGGTATCGGTCACCGTGTTTGCCCTCAGCATGCTCCTGGTGCCGGTGGTCGGCGCGATATCCGGGATGCTGTTTCTCGGCGAGCGGCCAACCCGATTCGAATTCGGCGCGATGCTGCTGATTCTCGCCGCGCTCGCCGCGGTCGCGGCGCCGGGACGCCGCTAGCGCCTCCGCGTCAGGACGCGTCGTACGCTTCGTCGTCGGCGACGCGCAGGTTCTCGATCAGCGAACCGCAGCGCGCGCATTGCACGCGTCCATCGGGATAGAGCAGAAAGCGGTCGGTGTCGCAACCGACGCAGAAATAGGCCTGTTCGGCGAGTACGCGGGGCGTCTCCCCGGCGCCTGCGGCGCGCTTCGCCCTGTGTCCGGCAAACTGTACGACCTGACCCATAGTTCGGATGCCAACGGCCGCCTTCGGCGGAATTCGTTCAGCCTACTAGGTATAGTAGGCGAACGATGTCCGAACGGCAAATATAGGGCTAGGCGGCCGGCCCCGGCGGCCAGCGCAGGGCCCGCCGTGCCGGCAGGCGCAGCACCGACCAGTGCGCGCGTCCCCAGGCGAGAAGCTCGCTTGGCGATGCCGCGGGCGGCGCGCCGCGCAGCCCGAGAAAGGCGAGTGCGGCACGCAGTTCCTCGGCGGGCCGGTCGGTCGCCACGGCCGGCGCGCGCGTCTGCTTGGACAGCTTCTCCCCGCGCCCATTCACCGCGACCGGGACATGCAGATAGCGCGGCGTCGGCAATCCGAGCAGCCGCTGCAGCAGGATCTGGCGCGGCGTGGAATCGAGCAGATCCGCGCCGCGCACCACGTCGGTGACGCCCTGATCGGCATCATCGACCACCACCGCAAGCTGGTAGGCGTAGAGGCCGTCGGCGCGGAACAGGACGAAATCGCCGATTTCCTGATCCACGGCTTGCGCGATATCCCCCTGGAGCCGGTCGGTGAATGCGACGGGTTCACTCCCTGTTCGCAGGCGCACCGCACGCGGTCGTTTTCCCGCGGCCAGGCCCTCGCGGCAGGTGCCCGGATAGATGCGGGCGCGATCCGACACCGGGTGAGACGCGTTCTTGCCTTCGTAGCGCATTGCCGAGTCCGCGATCTCCTTTCGGCTGCAGCCACACCAATAAACCTGTCCGGACTGCCGGAGCCGCTCGAGTGCGGCGCGGTAGGCATCCAGTCGCGCGCTTTGGTAGACCACGGAACCGTCCCACTGCAGTCCCAGCGATTCCAGCTGGCGCAGGATGATGTCCGCCGCTTCCGGGCGCGCGCGCGCGCGATCCAGGTCCTCCATGCGCACGCGCCACGTTCCCTGCGAAGCGCGGGCGTCGAGCCAGCTCGCCACTGCGGCGACCAGGGAACCGAAATGCAAAGGCCCCGTCGGCGACGGGGCAAAACGTCCAATGGTCATGCGCGGCCAAGGGTACACTGCGCACTTTCGGAAGAGGAAACTCCGTGGCGACTGTCGAGCTGACCCGAGACAACTTCGAGAGCACGATGCGCGCGCATGCAATCGTGATCGTGGACTTCTGGGCGCCGTGGTGCGGGCCGTGCCGCGGGTTCGCGCCGATCTTCGAGCAGGCGTCGGAGGCGCATCCCGATATCCTGTTCGGCAAGGTCAACACGGACGACGAACAGGAACTCGCCGGCGCGTTCAATATTCGCTCGATCCCGACGCTCATGGTGCTGCGCGAGAACGTGATTCTGTTTCAGCAGGCGGGCTCGCTGCCCGCCTCCGGACTGGAACAGGTGCTGGCGCAGGCGAAGGCGCTCGACATGGCGGAGGTGCACCGCGAAATCGCCGAGCGCCAGGCGGAGCCGTGACGTTGCTTTTCGACCTGCCGTGAGATAGTCGCGGCGCATCGTGGCGATAAGAACTTCCCGTTGGCGCGAGGCACCGGCGCGGCGATAGACTTGGTGCATCGCAACCACCGACACCTGGCAGGAGGCCCTCATGGCTCTCAACACCGGCATGGCCGCAGCGGACCGCGCCCGAATCGCGCAAGGGTTATCGCGGGTCCTCGCCGACACCTACCTTCTGTATCTCAAGACGCACAGTTTCCACTGGAACGTCGAGGGGCCGCTGTTCCAGACGCTGCACCTCATGTTCATGGAGCAGTACACCGAGGCATGGAATGCGATCGACCCCATTGCCGAGCGCATCCGGGCGCTTGGCCACTACGCTCCGGGAACCTACAAGGAGTATCTGAAGCTCGCCCGCATCAAAGAGACCGACGGGGTGCCCAAGGCGCAAAGGATGGTCCGACTGCTCATCGACGCGCAGGAGGCCGTGGTGCGGACGGCGCGCGAAGTGCTGCCGCTCGCGGAGAAAGCGAATGACCAGCCGACGCTTGATCTCCTCACCCAGCGCATGGACATCCACGAGAAGAATGCCTGGATGCTGAGGAGCCTGCTCAAGAAGTAAACTGCTCGCCGCGATGAGCGGCTCCCGGATCGAGCACGACGCCTTCGGACCGATCGAGGTTCCGGCCGAGCGTCTGTGGGGTGCGCAGACCGAGAGAAGCCGGCGTCACTTCCGGATCGGAACCGAGCGGATGCCGCCGGCCTTGGTGCGGGCGCTGGCGCGGGTGAAGCGTTGCGCGGCGCGCGCCAACGCGTCGCTCGGCATCCTGGATGCGGACAAGGCCGAAGCAATCGCCCGCGCCGCCGACGAAGTGCTGGGTGGCCGCCATGACGAGGAGTTCCCGCTGCTCGTGTGGCAGACCGGCTCCGGCACGCAGAGCAACATGAACGTCAACGAAGTGCTTGCCAATCGCGCCTCGGAACTGCTCGGGGGCGAACGCGGCGAACGGCGCCTCGTGCACCCCAACGACGACGTCAATTGCGGCCAGTCGACGAACGACGTCTTTCCCAGCGCGATGCACGTGGCGGCCGCGGGCGCGCTGCGCGATCGCGTGCTCCCGAATGCACGCCGGCTCGCCGAAACGCTTGCGCAAAAGCGCGACGCCTTTGCCGGCATCGTCAAGATCGGGCGTACGCACCTGCAGGACGCCACGCCGCTCACGCTCGGACAGGAGTTCTCCGGCTACGTTGCGCAGCTCGAGCACGCGTGCCACGCGCTTGAGGCGACGTTTCCCGGACTGTACGAGCTCGCGATCGGCGGCACCGCGGTGGGTACCGGGTTGAACGCGCATCCCGAGTTCGGCCAGCGGGTTGCGCGTGAGCTCGCCCTGGAGACGGGAATACCGTTCGTCAGCGCGGCGAACAAATTTGCGGCGCTTGCCGGACACGACGCCCTCGTGTTCGCGCATGGGGCGCTCAAGACGCTGGCGGCGGCGCTCAGCAAGATTGCGAACGACATCCGGTGGCTTTCCTCCGGCCCCCGCTCGGGACTGGGCGAGATCTCGATCCCGGAGAATGAGCCGGGCAGCTCGATCATGCCCGGCAAGGTCAACCCGACCCAGGCCGAGGCGCTCACGATGGTGTGCGCGCAGGTGTTCGGCAACGACGTGGCGCTGAACATCGGCGGCGCGTCGGGCAATTTCGAGCTCAATGCCTACAAGCCGCTGCTGATCCACGTTTTCCTGCAGAGCGCGCAGCTGCTGGCCGACGCCATCGCGAGCTTCGACGAGCACTGCGCGCGCGGCATCGCGCCGAACGAGGGCCGGATGCGCGAACTGGTCGAGCGCTCGCTGATGCTGGTGACAGCCCTGACGCCACGGATCGGATACGACCGCGCGGCCGAGATCGCCAAGAAGGCGCACCGGGACGGTACGACGCTGCGCGAGGCGGCGCTCGCCCTGGGGTACGTGAGCGCCGCAGAATTCGACGCCTGGGTCCGTTCCGACAAAATGATCGGGCCGCAGCCGTGAGCGCGCGCACTCTGCTCGCGCTGCTTGCGTTCGCCTTCGCGGCGAACCTGCAGGCGGGCGAGCGCTTCACCAAGGGCATTCTCTGGCGGGTCGCGAAAGCCGGCGTGGCACCGAGTTACGTCTACGGAACCATGCACGTTGCGGATGCGCGGCTCGCCGAGCTGCCGCCGCCGGCGCGCCAGGCCTTCGACCGCGCGCGATCGCTCACCGTCGAGTACGTCGCGGGAGACTACGGCCGGGAACGCTTCCTCGAGGCGGCGATGTTCTACGATCGCCAGACGCTGGGGGACAAGATCGGGCCCGAGGATTTCGCCCGCGTGCTCGAGGCCTTGGCGCCGATCGGCCTGACGCGGGAGTTCATCAACAAGCTCAAGCCCTGGGGTGTTCTGCTCAATCTGCGAAGCCCGCGGCCGGCCGAAGGCCTGTCGCCCGACGCCCAGCTCCATGCGCTCGCGCGTGCGCGCCGCATGCCGGTGCATCCGATGGAGGAGGTGGAGGAGCAGGTCTTCGTGTTCGACGAATTCCCGATGGACTCGCAGATCGTGCTCCTGCGGCACGCGCTCGCGCATCAGGACGAGCTGGTCGCGATGGGCGAGCAGACGCTGCAGGCGTACCTGGCGCGCGACCTCGCCAGGCTCTGGCGCATCCAGCAGGAGTTCATCGCGCGCCATCCGCAGATTGCCTCGCACCACGCCGCCTTCACGAAGCGCGTTGTGACGGATCGCAGCGTGGTGATGGCCTTCCGCATGCAGCGCCAGGTCAGGAAGGGCAGCGCGTTCGTCGCACTGGGGGTCATGCACCTGTATGGCCCGCAGGGCGTGCTCGCGCTGCTGGAGCGCGACGGCTATCGGCTCAAGCGGCTGTACTGACTTGCCTGCTACCATTCGGAGCGATGTCGGTCGTCGTCCTCATTTCCGGCCGCGGCAGCAACCTGGACGCGATTCTCACCGCACGCTTGCCGGTTTGCGGCGTAATCAGCAACCGCGCGGAGGCCCAGGGGCTCGAGATCGCCGCCCGGCATGGGGTGCCCACGCGCGTCGTCGAACACCGCGAGTACCCGTCGAGGGAAGCGTTCGAAGCGGCGCTCGGGAGCGAGATCGACGGTTTCTCGCCCAGGCTGGTCGCTCTGGCCGGTTTCATGCGCATCCTCACGGCCGGCTTCGTGGGCCGCTACCCCGGGCGTCTGGTGAACATCCATCCGTCGCTGCTGCCGGCGTTTCCGGGGCTCGACACGCACGCCCGCGCGCTCGCGGCAGGAGTGAAGGTGCACGGGTGCACGGTTCACTTCGTCACCGCTGACCTCGATCATGGTCCGATCATCGTCCAGGCCGCGGTACCGGTACGGCCGGCGGATACGCCGCAGACGCTCGCCGCGCGCGTGTTGCGGCAGGAACATCAGGTCTTTCCGGCGGCGATCCGCTGGTTTCTGGAGGAGCGGCTCGTCATCGAGAACGGCGTGGTGCGCAATCTCGCAAACGATGCACAGCTGGTTTGCTCGGATCGCGAGTAACCGTTTCGCCCCGGGGTGGGCAGCGTTCCTTGCGCTCGCCTTCGCGGCCCACGCGGCACCGCCGCAGCGCGTGGAAATCGCCTACGAAGTCGCGCGCAACGGCACGATCGTAGCGGATGTCACCGGGCGCCTGGAGCACGACGGCCGACGCTACCTGCTTGAAGAAACATGGAAGGGCAGGGGTGTCTACGCGCTGAGCGGCGACGCCACGCGAACAAGCCGCGGCGCTGTCGCCGCCGACGGACTGCACCCGCGCGAGTTCGAAGATCGCCGGCCGGGGCGCGATGCACGGAGGATCGCGTTCGACCCGAATCAGGGGCCCGCCGCTCTGCGGCAGCAGGACCGTCTCAGCTACCTCTGGAATTTCGCCTTCGCGCTGCCGCGGTCCGAGGCGGCGGTCGTCGTCGCGGATGGCAGGAGCGTTTCCACGCACGTCTACCGGCCCGCCGGCCGGGAGCGGATCCGCGTTCCGGCGGGGGAATTCGACACCCTGAGGCTGGTCCGCAAGAAGGAGCGACCCGACGACCGCAGTGCCGAGGTGTGGCTCGCGGCTAGCCGCGGATTCGTCCCGGTACGCGTACGCGTCACGGAGCGCGACGGCACGTTGCTGGACCAGGTCGCCGTGCGCATAACCACGCGGTGAATGCCGGAGATTCCCTGCCCGAGCGCGGGAACGTGAACGTTGCGTTGCTCGCACATGCCGAGGCGCTGCTGGCAGAACTCATGCGCTTCGAGCGAGCCGCGGACGAGACGGTTTCGGCGTATTTCCGCCGGCACCGGGCGCTCGGCCCGCGCGAGCGCGGGTTCGTCGCCGAGATCGCGTACACGGTGCTGCGCCGTCTGCGCTCGCTCGAAGCGGCGGCGGGCAGCGCCGCGCCGCGCGCGCTCACCATTGCCGCGCTGCTGCGCGTGCACGGCCTTTCGGCCCGTGCGCTGCACGATCGCCTGCCGGAAGCGGACCGAGCGGTCATGGCGCGCGTGCGCGCAGCTGCGGAAGACGTTCCGGCGGCGGTGGAGGCCGATCTGCCGGATTGGCTGTGGGAGCGCTTCGCCAGGGCGCACGGTGAGATGGAGGCCATGCGGATCGCGCGCGCGCTGCTCAATCCTGCGCCGCTCGATCTGCGCGTGAACCTCGCGCGCGTTGCGCGCGAGGCCGCGCTTGCGCAAGTCGCCGCGCGCGGATTCACCGCCACGCCGACGCCGTATTCGCCGGCGGGCATCCGGATCCAGGGCAGACCGCCTGTCAACCGCGACCCGCTGTTTGCCGCCGGGCTGCTGGAAGTGCAGGACGAAGGCAGCCAGCTTCTCGCGTATCTTCTTGCGCCGCGCCGTGGCGAGATGGTGGCTGATTTCTGCGCCGGCGCGGGAGGCAAGACGCTCGCGCTCGCCATGCTGATGCGTGGAACAGGGCGCCTCTACGCGATGGACACATCGCCGAAGCGCCTTGCCGCCCTTGCGCCGCGTGCCGCCCGCGCCGGTGTGTCGAACATTCATCGCGTCGTCCTTTCCGGAGAAAACGATGCGCGCGTGAAACGCCTCGCGGGCAAACTCGATCGGGTACTGGTCGACGCCCCGTGCAGCGGATTCGGCACGCTGCGCCGCAACCCCGACCTCAAGTGGCGCTATGGGCCCGAGCGGGTCGCGGCGCTGGCGCGCCTGCAGTCGCGCATCCTTGCCGCCGCGTCCAGACTCGTAAAGGCGGGCGGGCGCCTGGTTTACGCGACCTGCAGCCTGCTCGCGGAGGAGAACGACGAGGTCGCGGAGCGGTTCGCGGCCGAGCATCCCGAGTTCGCTCCCCTTGACTGCGGGGAGCTGCTGGCGGCGCAGCGCATCCCGCTCGAGTCGCCGAAGCAGCTTCGTCTCTGGCCGCATCTGCAGGGCACTGACGGCTTCTTCGCCGTGGCATTCGAGCGCCGCTAGCGTTGCCTCCTGCAGGTCCTCGCCGCGCAACCGGAATTTCCTTTCCGCGTCGGGATGTTAGGCTGTTGCAGAGCACAACCAAGAACGAACTCGGTTTGCAGGCGTCGAATTGTCTTGCGGAGACGGAGGATTCGCGTAGAATCCGCCCCCGTCCGCCGCTTCTCACGGCACACAACAAATGTTCCCAATGTTATTTTCCGGTTGGTTCGATTTGCCCTGGTGGGGTGTCGTGCTTGTCGCACTGGCCTTCACGCACGTCACCATCGCCGCGGTCACGATCTTCCTGCATCGTTGCCAGGCGCATCGCGCGCTCGATCTGCATCCGGCGGTGTCGCATTTCTTCCGCCTGTGGCTGTGGATGACGACCGGGATGGTGACCAAGGAATGGGCGGCGATCCACCGCAAGCATCATGCCAAGTGCGAAACGGCCGAGGATCCGCACAGCCCGCAGATCTACGGCATTCACCGCGTGCTCTGGGGCGGGGTGCTTCTGTACGTGAGGGAGGCCTACAACGCAGAAACGCTGGAGCGCTACGGTCACGGCACGCCGGACGACTGGCTCGAACGCAACGTGTACTCGAGATTCGCGTTGTTCGGCCTCACGCTCATGGGCACGCTCGACGTGGTGCTGTTCGGAATCGTCCCCGGCGCGCTGATTTTCGCGGTGCAGGTAGTCTGGATCCCGTTCTGGGCGGCGGGTGTGATCAATGGCATCGGTCACTTTTGGGGCTACCGCAGCTGGCAGACGCCCGCGCCGGACGCCAGCCGCAACATCGTTCCCTGGGGCATCCTGATCGGCGGCGAGGAGCTGCACAACAATCATCACGCGTTTCCGGCGTCGGCGAAGCTGTCGTCGAAATGGTATGAATTCGACATTGGCTGGCTGTATATCCGCCTGCTCGAGCTGCTCGGCGTGGCCACCGTGAAGAAGATCGCGCCGACGCCGCGCTTCGAAGCGCCCAAACCGGTGTGCGACGCGCAGACGCTGCAGGCCGTCCTCACCAACCGCTACGACGTGCTGCAGCGCTTCGCCAAGTCGCTGCGCCGCACCTATGCCGAGGAGCTGGAGCGTCTGCGCCACTGGTCGCCGCAGCAGGCCGAGGCGCTCAGGCCGTTCAAGGAATATCTTTCGCGGCTGCAGCGGCTGACCGCCGCCGAGCGCACGCGGCTTGCCGAAGCGCTGCAGGGTTCGAGGGCGCTCGCGCTCGCGACCGCGATGCACGACGACCTGGTGGCATTGTGGGGGCGGTCCAGCGCGTCCAGCGAACAGCTTGTCCGCCAGCTCCAGGACTGGTGCCAGCGCGCCGAAGCGAGCGGGGTCGGACCGCTGGCCGACTTTTCCCGCCGGTTGCGCTGCTACGCGTAGCAGGCGCGGCGCGCCCATAAAAAAGCCCGCACGCGCGGGCTTTTTTGTCGGCGAAGGCGGGCTACTTCAGCTTCGTCTCCTTGTACAGGACGTGCTTGCGCGCCCGTGGATCGTATTTGCGGATTTCCATCTTGTCCGGCGTCGAGCGCTTGTTCTTCGTGGTGGTATAGAAGTGCCCCGTGCCGGCGGTCGATTCGAGCTTGATCTTCTCTCGCATGGCGCGCTCCTCAGGCCGCTTTCTTCTTCGCCCGGATTTCGGCGAGCACCGCCTCGACGCCGAGCTTGTCGATCTTGCGCAGGCCCGCGGTCGACACGCGCAGCCGCACCCAGCGGCTCTGGCTCTCGAGCCAGAAACGGCGGTAGTGAAGGTTCGGCTGGTACAGGCGGCGCGTCTTGTTGTTCGCGTGCGAGACCAGGTTACCCTTCATCGGCTTCTTGCCGGTGACTTGGCAGACTCTGGACATGGAAACTCCGGATGGTCGCGAAAAGCGTCGCATTTTACGCGAAACCCTATCCGGCACCAAGGCCTAGAGCAGTCCGCGCTCGGCGAACGACAGGCACTGGTTTCCAGCGACCACAAAATGATCGAGCACCTTGACGTCGACCAGCGCGAGAGCTTCCTTGAGCTGGCGCGTGAGCAATTCGTCGGCACGGCTCGGTTGCGCGATCCCGGAGGGGTGATTGTGCGCAAAGATGACGGCAGCCGCGTTGGCGGCAAGCGCCGCCTTGACGACCTCGCGCGGATAGACGCTGGTCTGTGCGAGCGTGCCGCGAAAAAGCTCCTCGCTGCGCAGGGCACGGTGCTGCGCGTCGAGAAAGAGCGCGATGAACACTTCGTGCTCGCGCGCCCCGAGCGCAAGGCGCAGGTAGTCGCGCACCGCCGCGGGCGAGGTAAGGGCGCTTTCGGTGCGCATGTTCTCGGCGAGGCAGCGCCGCGCGACTTCGAGTACCGCCGCGAGCTGCGCCGCCTTCGCGGGCCCCATGCCCTTCACGCGGACGAGCGGACGATCGACGCGGAAAAGCCCGGCGAGGCCGCCACTGCGCGACAGCAGTTCGCGGGCGAGGTCGAGTGCGCTCTTGCGGCGCGCACCGGTGCGAAGGAAAACCGCAAGCAGCTCGGCGTCGCTGAGCGCGCCCGCGCCGAGCGAGAGAAGCCTCTCGCGCGGCCGTTCCGCTGCGGGCCAGTCCGCGATCGCCATGCGGCTCTCCGTGAATTCCCCTAGAATTCCACTCTCCCCCTCAACGCACGACCCCGCGAACCGATGACCTTGCAAGGCAGGCGAATACTGCTCGGCTTGACGGGCGGCATCGCGGCATACAAAGCGGCCGAGCTGGCGCGCCTGCTGGTCAGGGCCGGCTGCAATGTGCGCGCGGTGCTGACCGAGGCGGCGACGCGATTCGTCGGAGGGGCGACGCTTCAGGCGCTCACCGGGCAGACTGCGTGGTCCGACTTGTGGGACCCGCGCGTTCCGGACAACATGGGTCACATCGAGCTCTCGCGCGACCGCGAGTTGATCGTCGTGGCGCCCGCCAGCGCCGATTTCCTCGCCAAGGTCGCGCACGGTCTTGCCGACGACCTGCTTTCCGCGCTGGTGCTCGCGCGCCGCTGCCCGCTGCTGGTCGCGCCGGCGATGAATGTCGAGATGTGGGAGAACGCCGCAACGCAGCGCAACCTGCTCGCGCTGCGCGATGACGCCGTGCTGATCGCCGGGCCGGCCGCCGGCGACCAGGCCTGCGGGGAAAGCGGGATGGGCCGGATGCTCGAGGCGGCAGAAATCGCCGCCGAGATCGAGGCGTTCTTCCAGCCCAAGACGCTCGCCGGCAAGCGCGTGCTCGTCACGGCGGGACCGACCGTGGAGCCGATCGACCCGGTGCGCGTCATCACCAACTCAAGCTCGGGAAAAATGGGCTTCGCGGTCGCGCGCGCGGCGCGCGAGGCGGGCGCCGAGGTCACGCTCGTGAGCGGCCCGGTCGCGCTCCCGACCCCCGCGGGCATCGCGCGCGTGGACGTGCGCACCGCAAGAGAGATGCAGGCGGCCGTGAAGGCGGCGCTGCCGGGCTGCGATGCGTTCTTTTCCGTTGCCGCGGTTTCGGATTACCGCGTTGCGGAGCGGGTCGAACAGAAGATCAAGAAGAGCGGCCGCGGGATGACGCTGCAGCTCGAGGAAAATCCGGACATCCTCGCCTGGGTCGCGTCGCAGAAGGGCGCCCCGTTCTGCGTCGGCTTTGCGGCCGAGAGCGAGCGTCTGCGCGCGAACGCGAAGGCCAAACGCGCGCGCAAGGGCATTCCGCTGCTCGCTGCCAATCTGGTGCAGGACGCACTCGGCGCGGACCAAAACGAGATTACCCTGTTCGACGCACGCGGCGAGCACCCGCTTGGCCGCGGCCCGAAGCTCGAACTGGCGCGCAAGCTGGTCGCGCATGCCGCGATCCTGATGGCCGGGAAAAAGCGCTAGCGTGCGCAAGCTGGAAGTGAAGGTCCTCGACCCGAGGATTCGCGCGAACCTGCCGCACCATGCGTCGCCCGGCGCCGCCGGACTCGATCTGCGCGCCTGCCTCGACGCGCCGCTCACGCTCGAGCCGGGCGAATCCCGCCTCGTCCCTTCGGGAATCGCGATCCACCTGGCGGACCCGGGCTACGCGGCGCTGGTGCTGCCGCGTTCCGGCCTGGGCGCGAAGCATGGCATCGTGCTCGGCAATCTCGTCGGTCTGATCGATTCCGACTACCAGGGGCAGATCTTCGTCTCGGTGTGGAACCGCGCCGCGGCGGCATTCACGATCCGGCCGCTGGAGCGCATTGCGCAGCTCATCATCGTGCCGGTCCGGCAGGTGGAGTTCGAGGTAGTGGAGGAGTTTGCGGCCTCCGCGCGCGGCAGCGCCGGATTCGGCAGCACCGGCAGCTGAGCCGACACGCGCGGTACGGCAAAAAAAACCCCGCCGCAGCGGGGCCGCGTGATTCCAGGTGGTGCCTAAGCGAGCGTGTCCTGCCAGATGTTCACCGCCCAGGCCCAGGCGTAGCCCCCTTCGAGCGCATTGCGCGCACTCGAGACGCCGCCCGATCCGGGGACCGTCGTCAGCGTCTTGTCCTTCTCGTTCCAGGTGTGTACCGAGGCGACATGGACCGCCTCGTCATCGGACACGTAGCTGTAGCAGGTATTGACGATCTTCGGCTCCGGATTCGGCGCCCGGCCGTCGAGCAGGGCGATCACCGCGGCGGCGCAAAGCTTGCCCTGCTGGTTGGCCATGCTGCCGGACTTCGGCATGGCCGGCGCCGAGAGCGTCGCGTCGCCCAGCACGTGCACGCCCTTGACGGCGGTCGATTCGCAGGTTCGCCAGTCCACCGCGCACCAGCGGTTGTTGTGGGTGATCAGCCCCGCCTTCACCGCGATGTCGCCGGCGCGCTGCGGCGGAACGACGTTCAGCACGTCGCCCTTGACGTCCTCGACCTCCAGCTTCACCACGCCGGACTTGGCGTCGATCCCGATCGCCTTCGCGTTGCCACGGAACTCGATCATCCCCGGATAGAGGTCCGCCCAGGCCTTCTTGAACAGCGGCCCCTTGGACGTCACATCGGGATTGGCGTCCAGGATCAGCACCTTCGAACGCGGCTTGGCTTTCTTGAAGTAGCTCGCCACCTGGCTCGCGCGCTCGTACGGCCCCGGGGGACAGCGGTAGGGCGCAAGCGGAACCGAAATCACGCACACGCCGCCGTCCTTCAGCTGCATGAGCTGCTTGCGCAGCGCGATGGTCTGCGCACCCGCTTTCCAGGCATGAAGCACGCGGTTCGTCTTCATGGCGTCCTCGTATCCGGCGATCTGCTCGTACATGAAGTCGATGCCGGGCGCGACGATCAGCCGGTCATAGCTCAGGTCGCCGCCGCGCTCGAGCTTGACCGCGCGCTTGCCGGGATCCACCCCCGTCGCCTCGTCGAACACGATCTGTACGCCATGCCTGCGCAGCCCGTCGTAGCTGTGCCGGATGTCCTCCATCGTTTTCGAGCCGCCCAGCACCAGGTTCGAGATCGGGCAGGAGGTGAAGATGTTCGCGCGCTCCACCATCACCACCTCGATCGCCGGATCCCACATCCGGATGTACTTGGCCGCGGTGGCGCCGCCAAACCCTCCGCCGAGGACCACCACCCGCGCCTTGGGCGCGGTCGCGGCGCAGCCGGCGGCCGCCAGCGCCGCGGTTGCGCCCGTGAGTTTGAGAAAGTCGCGCCGGTCGAAGATCCTGTTCATGGCTTCCCCCTCACTTCTTCTGTGCCGAGAAGTACTCGGCAATCAGCTGGATCTGCTGGTCGGTGTACCCCTTCGAAATCTGGTGCATCACCGTCGCCGGCTTGGCGCCCGAGCGGAAATCGGAGAATTTGCGCACCAGGTCGGCCTTGGACATTCCCGCCAACGGCTCGTACCCTACCGCGCCGCGGCCGTCGGTGCCGTGGCACATCGCGCACGACGCAGCCAGATCGCGACCGGCATTGCGGTCCTGTGCCGATGCCGCCAGTGGCGCAGCGGCGAGCACTGCAGCACAAACAATAACGATTCGCATCGCGTGTCTCCTCCCTGGAAGTGCAGATTGGGCCGGGGAAGTTTCCGCCGCCGCCGCGCGGACTGTCAAGCACCGGGCTCGAAAAGGCGCGCCCGCGCGCAATAAACGGGCGCCGCCGTTGGCGACTCCGCGGCCTGCCCCGGTTCCGCTCAGGCGACCGGGGCGACCGACGCCGTCGGCGCCGCCTGCTCTTCAAACCGCAGCACGACGTTCAGCGATTCGTCGAGGTCGATGGTGACCTTGCCGCCGTGCAGCAGCTTGCCGAACAGCAATTCGTCGGCGAGGGCGCGCCGCACCGTGTCCTGGATCAGGCGCGCCATCGGCCGCGCGCCCATCAGCGGGTCGAATCCCTTCTTCGCGAGATGCTCCTTGAGCTCCTGCGTGAACACGGCCTCGACCTTCTTCTCGGCGAGCTGCTCCTCGAGCTGCATGAGGAACTTGTCCACCACACGGAGGATCGTCTCGTGACTGAGAGGCGCGAACGAGATCATGGCATCGAGCCGGTTCCGGAATTCGGGCGTGAACGTCTTCCTGATCGCCTCCATCTCGTCGCCGACCTGCCGCGACGCCGTGAAGCCCATCGTGCTCCGCACCAGCGACTCGGCCCCGGCGTTGGTCGTCATGACGATCACCACATTGCGGAAATCGGCCCGCCGGCCGTTGTTGTCGGTGAGCGTGCCGTGGTCCATCACCTGCAGCAGGACGTTGAAGATGTCGGGGTGCGCCTTTTCGATCTCGTCGAGCAGCAGCACCGCGTAGGGCTTCTTGGTGATCGCCTCCGTGAGCAGCCCCCCCTGCTCGAAGCCCACGTACCCGGGAGGCGCGCCGATGAGGCGGCTCACGGCATGGCGCTCCATGTACTCGGACATGTCGAAGCGGATCAGCTCGATCCCCATGCAGTAGGCGAGCTGGCGCGCCACCTCGGTCTTGCCGACCCCGGTCGGGCCGCTGAACAGAAAGTTCCCGATCGGCTTCTGCGGATTGCCGAGCCCGCTGCGCGCCATCTTGATCGCCGCGGCGAGCGCCTCGATCGCCTTGTCCTGGCCGAACACGACCGCCTTCAGGTCGCGTTCGAGGTTGGCGAGCGCGCTGCGGTCGTCGGTCGAAACGCTGCGCGGCGGGATGCGCGCGATCTTGGCGATGATCTCCTCGATCTCGGACTTGCCGATCACGCGCTTCTGCTTGCCCTTGGGAGCGATCCTCTGCGCGGCGCCCGCCTCGTCGATGACGTCGATCGCCTTGTCCGGGAGATGCCGGTCGTTGATGTACTTCGCCGACAGTTCCGCGGCCGTGCTGAGCGCGTTGGCCGTGTATTTCACGCTGTGATGCGCCTCGAAGCGGGTCTTGAGGCCGCGCAGGATGCGGACCGTCTCCTCGACCGAGGGCTCCACCACGTCGATCTTCTGGAAGCGGCGCGACAGCGCGTGGTCCTTCTCGAACACCCCGCGGTACTCGTTGTAGGTCGTTGCGCCGAGACACTTGAGCTGGCCGCTCTGCAGCGCCGGCTTGAGCAGGTTCGAGGCGTCCAGCGTGCCGCCCGAGGCGGCGCCGGCGCCGATCACCGTGTGGATTTCGTCGATGAACAGGATCGCGTTCGGGTTGTCCACGAGCTGCTTGAGCACCGCCTTGAGGCGCTGCTCGAAATCGCCGCGGTATTTCGTCCCCGCCAGCAGCGCGCCCATGTCGAGCGCATACACCGTGCACTTGGCGAGCAGGTCCGGGACGTTGTTCTCCACGATGCGGCGCGCAAGGCCCTCGGCGATGGCGGTCTTGCCGACGCCCGCCTCGCCGAC
>CAZXAR010000054.1:0-19710 GCA_964638135.1 uncultured Enterobacteriaceae bacterium
GGGATTGACCCACTCGAGCACGACGTACTTGCCGCGGTACTGCGAGAGCTTCACGGTTTGGGCGGCGACGCTTTCCAGCGCGAAATCGGGCGCCGGGGTTCCGACCGTGGCCGCGTAAGCCGGCAATGCGGCGACAAGGATCAGTGCCAGCAGTTTCTTCATGAGGCCTCCTGCACGAAACGTTTGTTCACCGCGAGGGCGGCGCGCCTTCGATCGGCACGTCGATTTCGTAGGCCCGCCCGCCCCGGGCTGCGAGGATCCCGGTAGCGCGCGTGAATTCTCCCACCGGCTGGCTCGAGACGGGAATCGCGAGGCGTACGCCTGCGCCCGTGCACTCGAGCCCCTGTGGTGCGGCGTGCTCGACCTTGCCTTCCTCGTAAGGAAAGAAGTAAAGCGCCGGCTCCTCGCACCCCCTGACCTCGAGCAGTACGTTGTCGCCCTCGCGCCGCGCGGCGAGCTTCCAGTCGGCGGGCGGTGGCTGCGGCAGCCTGATCGCTTCGAACGCCGGGCCCCACTTTCCCGGCCCACCGCGTCCGGTCGGAAGTTCGAGCGACAGCTCCCCCGATTCCGGAATGCAGCGCTCCGGGTTGCACACCAGCCACCGGGCGCGCGCCGCGAGCCTCACGCCCCCCGCCGCACCGGCCGGCACGCGGATTTCGCTCGCGAGCAGCACCTCGCCCGCGTAGCCGTAGTTCGCGAGCGGTCCGATGGGGAGCCTCTGCGGCACTGGCCAGCGGATCGGGCCAGCGGAAAATCCGGCCGGGAGCTTCCACTCGATCGAGGTCGGCTGTCCGGAATCGCCCGGATTGCGCCAGTAGGTGTGCCAGCCGGGCGCCGCCTTGAGGCGCAGCGCGACGAGGAGCCGTTGTCCCGGCTCGGCGGCATCGCGTGCCGCCACGAGTTCTGCCTCCGCGTGCTCGGTCACCACCCGAGCGGCGTGTTCCGTGCGCCAGGCGAACTGCCACCACGCGCCGCCCGCGGCGGCGATCGCGGCGACGACCAGCCCCCAAAGGACGAATGTGCGCGCCTTCACGCTGCGATCGCCCCGCCGCGGCCGGGTGTCGCGCCCACGAGCGCGACCGGCTTGCTACCGTACACGCGCGGGATCGTCGTCACGAAGTGCCCTCCTGCAGGGAGCCTCCTCGGTCTTTGCGGGCATTATCGCGCTGTGGGGGAGATTTCCCGGTGTTGGTCCGAAACTCCTCCCTCCAAGCGGTGTCAGTGAACAGAATGGAACCTGGGTCCATCGAGGACGAGCGGCCGTACCTGAGGCCCGAGCGCAGCATTTTCCCCTGGGTCGTAGCGGGGCTCGCGATCGCCCTGATCGCCGGCATCGGCTATTACTACTACTACTCCCTCGTCCCGGCGCGCGACGTGCAGCCGGCGCCCGTGGCAAAGACCGAGCCCACGCCGCTGCCGGACGTGAAGCCTGCGATCCAGCATCCGCTGCCCGAGCCTGCGAAGTCGCTTCCCACGCTCGAAATGAGCGACGCCATGATGCGCGAATCGCTCGTCGAGCTGCTCGGCCGCAAGGCGTTCGACGAGTTCGTCGCGCCCGACAAGCTGATCCGGCGCATCGTGGCGACCGTGGACAACCTGCCGAGGCGCACCGCGCCGAGGCGGATGATGCCGATCGATCCCGTCCGGGGCCGGTTCATCACCTCGGGCGGCGGTGGAGCATTCACACTGGACCCGGCGAATTCCAGCCGCTACGCGCCGTACGTGCAGCTCGCGGAGGCGGTGCCGGCCCGCGCCCTCGTCGCGATCTACGTGGAAGCCTATCCGCTCTTTCAGCGCGCCTACGAGGAGCTCGGCTTCGGAGGCAGGTACTTCAACGACGGGCTGCTGGAGGCGATCGACGATCTGCTCGCTGCGCCCGAGGTCGGCGCGCCGATCAGGCTCGTGCAGGCCAAGGTGCTCTACGAGTTCGCCGACCCGGAACTCGAAACACGCTCGGCCGGGCAGAAGATCGTGATCCGCATGGGCGCGGAGAACGCTCGCAAGGTGAAGGCCAAGCTGCGCGAGATCCGGCAGGAGCTTGCTGCGGCAAGCGCGCGCAGGCCGAAGCCCGGCGCCGGCGCCGCTCAATAGCCGTAGAACTCCTCGTACCGCATCGACTCTTCGCCCAGGCCGCACTGCTCCAGCATCTCGTGCATGGCCGCGGTCTTCGCGGGCGGGTCGGCAAAGTAGTAGATTGGAGCGATGAGATCCGGCACGTGGCGCTCGAGCATTTCCCTGTCGATGTAGCCGGTTTCGCCTGACCACGGCGGCGCCGAGCGCTCCGGTTGGGTCACTGTCGCGACGAGGCGGTACTTCGGATTGGCGGCCTCCAGCTCCTTCAGTTCGGAAACGTCAGCAGCGCGGACTGTCCTGCGCGGTGCCGGAAACCCGCTGGCTTGGCGAAATAAAACGCCATCGTGCCTTCGGCGACCGTCTCCCGGCGCAGCAGCGCGCTTTCATGCCGCGGCATGTCGCATCGCGCCCGGGCGGATTCGAGTCTGCCTCGCCCCTAAAACGTTTGGATTCGGGGAAAGTCGTCCGCGCAGTCGTGCCGCTGGCCGCTGTCGTCGTACCAGTACAGCTTGCCGGGCTCTTCGGTCTTCGTCGTCTTGTGCGATCCGTCGCAGAACGGCTGGTTCTTCGACAGTCCGCAGCGGCACAGGAACTTTTCTTCGCCCCCGAGCGCAAGGCGATACGGGCCCTGGTGAGTGCGCTTCACGATGCGTGCCATAGGGCCTCCTTCCTCATCCGTTTGGGTCGCACGCCTGGAATGATAGATCGCAGCGCGCCCCGGCGAAAGCAGGAGCTACCAGGCGCGCCAGCCGGTGTGCAGCGGAAAGTAGAGCCCGCGGCGGGCGGCGCCAAGCGCCGCCGCGTACGTGTCGAGCTGCGCGGCGTAGCGCCTGCGCTCCTCGTCGAGAAACGCCTCCACGTCCGCGCCCAGATGGCGGCTCGTCTTGTAGTCCACCACCCAGCGTTCGCCGTTTTCATCGGTGAGCACGCGATCGATGACGTAGCGGCCCGTCGCGCTGCGGATCCGGTATTCGCTCTTCGCTTCGGGGTGCGGACCGAGAAGCCAGCGGCCGCGCTCGTCGGCGAGGGTGTTTCCGAGGGCGGTCGAGACGAGATCGGTTGCGGCCGCAAGCTCGGAAGCAGGCACGCCGCGACGGCGGAGTTCGGCCCGGATTCGAAGCTGCAAACGCTCGATGCGGTGCGCGTCCCAGCCCGCGAGCCCGTCCTCGGCGATTCGCTGCAACCACCGGTGTACTACCGTGCCGACATGGCGCGCCGTCTCGCCGGCCCAGGAGAATTCGATCGGTTCCTCCTCGCGGCCTTTGGGCGGGGCCTGCCACCGGAGAGCTTCGGGCGGTCCGGGAAGGACGAAATCCGCCGAAAGCCGTCGTAGCGTGTCGGTTGCGTCGGTCACCACCCCGCCGCCGAAGGCGGCAACCCTTCCCAGAGAGGAGGGGACGATCTCAGAGACCACCGGCCAGGCGATGCCGAGGAGCGAGCGCTTGTTTGCCGGCTTCGCGGAACTCGATTCATTCGCGGCCCGCTCTTCTTCTTCGCGGGAATCGCTCTCCTCGTCGCGGTCCAGGCAGGCAAGCAGGCAAAGGCGCCGCTCGGCGCGCGTGGCGGCCACATAAAGCAGGCGCGCCGCTTCGGTGTCTTCCGCCTCGCGATCAAGGTTTTTGAGGTACTTGTACGCAGGATCGTCCTCGGCGCCGGCTTGCTTGATCGGGGCGAGAAGAAGTCCCCTCACCCTCCCCCCCGGCGCAAGGCCGGGTACTCCCCCTCGACGAGGGGGGAGAGTTTCTTTCCACAGCATGAGCGGCGGCTCGCCGCGGCCGGGGGGGCGATCCAGGCCGGGAACGATGACGGTGCCGAATTCGAGCCCCTTCGCCTTGTGAATGGTCATGATCTGCACGCTCTGCTCGCCCGCTTCGAGATCGGGAAGCGCATAAAGCTCTTCCAGACTCGCGGCGAGCGCCTGCGGATCGGCGATCGAACCCGCAGTTTCCAGCCGCTCGAGTTCGTCGAGAAATATCTCGCCGTCTTCGAGGTCCGTCGTGCTTTGCACGCACGCCGGTCCGCCGAGCGCGAGCCATACGCCCTCGACGCGCTCGCGCAGCGTCCCCCGCTCGCGGTGAATCAGCGCCCGGCCGATCGGCTCCCACGCGCGCATGAGGCGCCGGCGGCCGTCCGCCGAGAGATTGCAGACAATGCGATCGTCGTTCATCCGCTCCCAGATGCACGCGCCACCCCGGCCGCCGGGCGGCCGCCCCTCCTCGGTGAGGAGGGGCCCAGCCAGTGTGTGCAGATCCTCGAGCGTGAGGCCGCACCAGGGGGCGCGCAGGATCGCGAGCCAGGCGACGCGGTCGCCGAGATGGGTGAGCGCACGGGCGAGCGCGTGCAGATCCTGCACGACCTGCCTTTCGCCCAGGCGCTCGATCTCGATCGCGCGGTAGCGAACGCCTGCCGCCTTCAGCGCCGGCACGATCGCGTCGAGGTGAACGCGGTTGCGAACCAGAATGGCGCAGGTGCCTTCGGCCTTCGCGGCGAGCGCGGCGACCCGCGATGCCTCCGCTTCCCGGTCGGCGAAAAGCTCGATGCTCGCCGCCTCGCCCGGCAGCGCCTCGTGCAGCGCGACCGAGGGAGCGAACGGCACGGCGCCGGAGGCCTCGTCCGGCTGCGACGGAAAGATCCGCGAGAACGACGCGTCGAACCAGGCGACGAGCCTTTCCTGCGAACGGAAGTTGGCCGAAAGCGTGATCGGCTCGAGCGCCACGCTTCCGAGGCCTTCGCGATGCGCGCGCAGAAAAAGTGCCACCTCGGCTTCGCGGAACCGGTAGATCGACTGCATCGGGTCGCCGACGAGAAAGAGCGTGCGGCCGTCGTCCGGCTGCCATCCCTCGGTGAGCCGCTCGAGCAGCTCCCATTGGCTGTAGGACGTGTCCTGGAATTCGTCCACCAGGATGTGGTGGATGCGATGGTCGAGCGCAAGCAGCAGGTCGGTGGGCTCCCCGGACGGGCCGAGCGCCCGCAGCGCGCCCTGTGCCACCTCGGTGAAGTCGCACCTGCCGGTCTCGGCGAAAAGAACCTTGAGCTCCGCGGCGGCGAGCGGCAGAAGCTCGAGCATCGCGGCGAGCGCCTGCCACTGCGCATCGGCGTAGCGCGCCGGCGGCATGTCGAGCAGCGCCGAGAGTGCCTCGCGCAATCCGGCGATCGCCACGAGTTCGGGCGGCGCCGCCGGCCGTTCCTTCCACGCCCGCCTGTTCTTGGTAAGCCACTTCTCCGCCAGCTCGAGCGACGCGCCGGGATGCAGGCTCCTCGCCTTTTGCAGCAACCGCTCGCGCTCGACCTGCAGGGAAAGTTCCAGCTCCTCGCGCGTCGGCGCGCCGCCCGTCTTCCGAAGCCACTGGTCGCGCCGCGCGAGCATCGCGGCGAGGAGCGAGGCGGCGGTCTCGAGGTTGTTGTCGAGATGCGCGAGCAGCATTCCGGCCGGCGGCGCAAGAGCGGCGAGCGTGCGAGCGGCCGCCTCGCGGTAGAGCGCGCGCGCATTCTCCACGATCTCGGGCTGCGCGCCGAACTCGGCGAGCACCGGCATCTGGCGGGTGAGCGAGGCACAAAATGCGTCGATCGTCATGATCCGCAGCCGGTGCGCGATTTCGGCAGCGCTTTCGAGCTTCTCCAGCACGCGCTTTCGCATCTGCGCGGCGGCCTTGCGGGTAAACGTGATGGCGAGGATTTCCTCGGGCTTCGCCACGCGACCGAGGAGCGTGAGGTAGCGCTTGATGAGAAGGTCGGTCTTGCCCGCGCCGGCCGGCGCCTGCACGATGAACGAGCGCGCCGGATCGAGGGCGCGGTCGCGTTGATTTTGATCGGGAATATGCTCTTTCATGCGAGGGGCGTCGCGAACGACGTATCATGGCCATGGAGGCGCGCATCCTCATGAGAGTCATACCCAATGACACCATGCCTGCCATCGACGCGCGGCTCGTCGGCGGCGGCCGCTGGGCGCTTGCGCGCGAGAAGCCCGAGAAGCTCGCGCTCCTCGCCTTCTATCGCGGCCTCTTCTGCCCCGTGTGCCGCGTGTGGATCGGCGAGCTGGACCGCATCGCGCACGAATTCGAGCGCCGCGCCGTGTCGGTGATCGCGCTCACGTGCGAGAAAAAGGAGGCCGCCGAGCGCGCGGTCGCGGAGTGGAATCTCGAACACCTGCGCGTCGGCTACGCGGTCGATCCCGAGGATGCGAGGAAGGCAGGCCTGTACATCTCCGAAGGGCGCGGCATCAACCCGGTCAGCAACGAAAAGGAGCCGATGCTCTTCACCGAGCCCGCGGTGCTGCTGGTGCGCCCGGAGGGCGAACTGTACGCGGCATGGATCCAGTCCGCGCCGTATGCGCGCCCGCATCTTGCCGACGTGCTCGCCGCGACCGACAAGTTCGTGCAGGCGGGCCTGCCGGATCCGCGCGGATCGGCGTAGAGGCGCGCTCACGTCGCTCCTTCGCTTTCTCCGAAGTCCTCTTTCAGCTCAGCGGAGAGGGGGGAAAGGCGCTCGTGGACGCGGCAAAGGGCGCGCAGCCCGCAGTTGCGGCAGGTTTCGAGACCACGCTTCGGATCGACACGCGCATCGCCCATGGCGTAGCCTCGCGCAAGGCTTTCCAGCGCCTCCCTCCACGAAGCGAACAGGCCCCGCCATGATCCGGCAGCCTTCACGCCGGGCACGAGACCGTCCCTCCTCGAAAATCCCATGAAGCGCATTGCGCCCGTCTTCAGGCGCGCGAACGCGACCGCCCCGATCTCCTCCTTGGCGCTCAACGCGTAGAGCGGAAGCTGCGGCTCGTCGGGCCGTTCGCCCAGCCATAACTGCGGCGAGAGGCGGCTGCCGGTCTTGTAGTCGATGAGTACGTGCGAGCCGTCCGGCAGGCGGTCCATGCGGTCGATGCGGCCGGAGAAGACAAGGTTCGCGACCCTGATTTCGCGGCTTTCTTCCAGGGAGACCACTTCGAACGCGCCTCTTTCGCGTTCTACTTCGAGCCACTCGCGCGCAAGCCGGCCAAGCCGCGCGCGCTCGAGTTCGGCAAACCGGCCTTCGAGTCCCGCCTCCTTGGCCGCCGCGGCGGCAGCCCTTGCGATCGCGGCCTCGAGATCGCGCTCGAGCGCCTCGCGCGTCTTCGCCTCGGACCAAAGGCGACGCATCAGCTCGTGCAGCAGTCGTCCGCGCGCCATCGCGTCGGGCCCGGCGGCGGGCTCCTCCAGTCCTTCGGCCGCGAGCCGCCAGCGCGCGAAAGCGCGGAACGGGCACGCCGCCTGGTCGGCGAGCACGCGCGTTCCGCCGCGGACGCGCGCGAAAGCGACGGGCGGTGCTTTCTCGTCAGTAATCGATTCCATCCTTCTTGCGCCGAAGATCCAGTCGCGCCAGGAAGGGAAATCGGGAATTTCCACTGCCGATTCGGGCACGCCAGCGATGAGCGGGCTCGGCAGCAGTTCGCGATCCCCCTCCTGCAACGGATGCGAGAAGACGACTTCCGGCGCCGCTCCCATCCAGTCCTGGGTGATCCTGCGATCGAGCGCGAGCGAGGTCTCGGCCGAAGCCTCGGGAATGCCGGCCTTCTTTTGCAGCGCGACCGGCAGGAACGGGTTGTGGCGCGCGGCGAGCGGCCATGCCTCCTCGGTGAGGCCGCTCACCCAGAGACAGTCGAAATCCAGACCCGCCGACTCGAGGATTCCGAGCACCTGCACCGGAGCTTCGGCCGTCTCGGGCTGGAAGAGCGTCTCGGCGCATTGCCGCTCGAGCTTCGCGAACGCCTTGTCGCGCGAGATCTTTCCGGCGACGCGCTCGAGGCGCGCGAGCTCTTCCAGCACCTCGCGAAACTTCGCGCGCGCCTGGAATTCGTCCGCGTCGAGCGCCCGCTCGCCCGGAAATCCGGCCGCGTCGAGCAGTGCGCTGAAATGCTGCGCCCACTCCCGCGGCGATCGGGAATCGCTCGGAATCGCCCGCGAAACCGAAATCACGGCTTCAAGGATCGACCGCAGTGCGGGGCAGTGCTTCACCTCGCCGATCAGCTTCGCGAGCGTGAGGCGCGCCGGGAGCTTCTTCCGCAGCTCCGTGTCGAGCCGCGCGCGGCGCGCCATCTCGCTCTCGGCGCCGCCCAAGAACGGCGAGCGGATGAGTCCGCTCGCCTCGGGAAAGGCGATTTCTCCGCACGCAAGACGCAGCATCGAAAGGGCGGCACGAACGAGCGGATAGTCCGGAAGCGGCAGGCCGAGGCTCACGTTGAAAGCGAGCGGCGTCTTCGGCCTGCCGGGCAGTTGGTGGCCCGGGTGCATCACGCGGGAAAGGGTACGCACCACTTCCTTCCGCCTTTCGCCGAGGTCGGGAACAACGACGCCGATGCGTTTGGCGCCCGCTTCGAGCCTGGCGCGCGCCCAGCGGGCAGCGGCCTCGAGCTCCTCGCGCGGGGACTTGAACGAAGCACGGCTCGGGCCGGATCCGGCGCGTTGCGGACCGCACCGCCGAACCTCGATCGCGTTCGTGGCGCAGGCGGCGAAGAAGTCGCGCGTCTGCGGCGGCAAGAGATCGAAGGCGTAGGCGACCAGCGTGGCCGGCCTGCGGAGCGCTCGTTCCGGAAGGAGTCGCGCAACGGCGTCGGGAAGCCGCGCGGCGTCGATGTCGCCGGCGGCACCCTCCAGGTAGCGGCGCGACCATCCCGCGAACGCCTCGTGATCCTCGTTCCCGGCGAATCTGTCCAGTGCGCCCTCGATCCGCCAGGCATGCGCAAGGCGCCAGGCATCCATCGCTTGCGCCGCCGCCCGCGACGCCGAAAGCAGTCCGCTTCCCTCGAGAATCGACTCCCAGATTTCCCGCTCCTGCGCGGGCGCGAGAAGCGCCGGCAGATCGGAGGCGATCTCGGAGTACAGCGCGTCCTCGTAGAGGCGCTCGACGAAAGCGCCGAACGGAAGAACGTCCGTATCCTCCCAGACCGCGCGCCCGTTCGCGAATTGGAACGCGTCGAATTCCGACTTAAGGATCTGGGCGAGGCGCCGGTTGGGCGTGACGACCGTAACGCGCGCGGCGTGACCCTCGGCGAGCCGGGCGAAAAGCGCCTCTTTCGTCAACGGCGAAGGATTCCCCGGCATGCGATTCCATGATAGCCCGCCGCGGGTTCGTCACGTGAGCCCGGCGCCGCCCGCAAGCGAAAGCGGACTGACCTGCGCCTGCGTCCCGGGCAGGAAGAACAACGCAGCGAACAGCGCTCCGGCGCGAATCACGCCGAAGGGGGGCGCGAGCGCGCCTGGCTAGGCCTCGAGGTGGGCGAGCGGGCGCACCGGCACCAGGAATTCCTCGCGCACAACCTCCTTGCCGCGAAGCAGTTCCTCGGACTGCGCGCGCTCTTCGTCGAAGATGATCGCCGCAAGGTGCTGCAGGTTGGCGCGCGCCTCGTCGATCGTGCGGCCCTGCGAATTGACGCCCGGCAATTCCTCGACAAAACCGATGTAGCCGTGCTGGGACTTCAGGTAAACCGCGGTGAACGCGATGGTGGCCTGGTCCATGAGGCCCTCCTCGATGTCCTGCTTCGAGGATACCCCCAACGGGTGACGGCGGGAGTTCTTTTGTTGCCCGTCGGCAAGGATTTTTCGCATCGTAGCGATGCGAAATCTTTGCGCACCGCAATATGGTGCGCTCAACTTTCGAGCAGGTGCTTTTTCTCCTTCACCTTCACCCATTCGTCGGCGTCGGGCGGCGCAGGCTTGCGCTCGATGATCGGCTTCCAGAGCCGGGAGAGGTCGCGGTTCTTCTCGATGAATTCGCGCTGCGAGTCGGGCACATCGTCCTCGGCGAAGATCGCCTCGACCGGGCACTCGGGCACGCACAGGGTGCAATCGATGCACTCGTCGGGGTCGATCACCAGCATGTTCGGCCCCTCCCGGAAGCAGTCCACGGGACATACGTCCACGCAGTCGGTGTATTTGCACTTGATGCAGGATTCGGTGACGACGTAAGTCATGGAACCAACAAGGTTTTCTGAATCAACAGTTTAGCACGGAGGTCGAGCCGCCCCTTGGGATCGCGGGCGACTGCCCTCATAATACGTTCGACCCCCCTGTAACAGCTCCCGAGGAACCATGAGCAGTCAAGCAATTCAACACATCACCGACGACAGTTTCGACCCCGAAGTGCTCAAGTCCGAGGTCCCGGTGCTGGTGGATTACTGGGCCGAATGGTGCGGCCCGTGCAAGTCGATCGCCCCGATCCTGGACGAAGTGGCGAAGGAGTACGGCGGCCGCCTCAAGGTCGCCAAGATCAACGTGGACGAGAACCAGCAGGTGCCGGCGCGTTTCGGCATCCGGGGCATCCCGACGCTGATGCTGTTCAAGAACGGCAATGTCGAAGCGACGCGCGTGGGCGCGCTGTCGAAATCCCAGCTCACCGCGTTCCTTGACAGCAATATCTAAAGCACTTAGTCTGTGACCGTCCCGCGCCGGCCACGAGCCGGCTGCGGATGCAGCACCCGGCGCTGGGTCAAGCGCACTTCCCTGAAGAAGTCGGCAAAAAGGCGCAGGCCGCAGTCCATTCGCCGCATCAATTTCTCACACTTCTCATCATGCATCTTTCCGAGCTCAAATCCCTCCACGTCTCCGAACTCCTCGACAAGGCGACGCAGAACGGCGTCGACGGCGCCAACCGCATGCGCAAGCAGGACCTCATCTTCGCGCTGCTCAAGAACCAGGCGAAGAAGGGCGAATCGATCTACGGCGACGGCACGCTGGAAGTGCTGCCCGACGGCTTCGGCTTCCTGCGCTCCCCCGACACGAGCTACCTTGCTTCCACCGACGACATCTACGTGTCGCCCTCGCAGATCCGGCGCTTCAACCTGCACACCGGCGATTCGATCGAGGGCGAGATCCGCACCCCCAAGGACGGCGAGCGCTACTTCGCGCTCGTCAAGGTGGACAAGGTCAACAGCGAAACCCCGGAGGCGGCCAAGCACAAGATCCTGTTCGAGAATCTCACGCCGCTCCACCCGGACGAGATGTTCAAGCTGGAGCGCGACATCAAGGCCGAGGAGAACATCACCGGGCGGATCATCGACATCATCGCCCCCGTCGGCAAGGGCCAGCGAGGCCTCATCGTCAGCCCGCCCAAGGCCGGCAAGACCGTGATGCTGCAGCACATCGCGCACGCGATCATCGCCAACCACCCCGAGGTCGTGCTGATCGTGCTGCTGATCGACGAGCGGCCCGAGGAAGTGACCGAGATGTCGCGTTCGGTGAGGGGCGAGGTGGTCGCCTCGACCTTCGACGAGCCCGCGTCGCGCCACGTGCAGGTGGCGGAGATGGTGATCGAGAAGGCCAAACGCCTGGTCGAGCACAAGAAGGACGTGGTGATCCTGCTCGACTCGATCACGCGCCTTGCGCGCGCCTACAACACGGTGCAACCCGCCTCGGGCAAGGTGCTCACCGGCGGTGTGGACGCCAATGCGCTGCAGAAGCCGAAGCGATTCTTCGGCGCCGCGCGAAACATCGAGGAGGGCGGCTCGCTCACGATCATCGCCACCGCGCTGATCGACACCGGCAGCCGGATGGATGACGTGATCTACGAGGAGTTCAAGGGCACCGGCAACCTCGAGATCCACCTCGACCGGCGCATGCACGAGAAGCGCATCTTCCCGGCGATCAACGTCAACCGCTCCGGCACGCGGCGCGAAGAGCTGCTGATCGAAAAGGAAATCCTGCAGAAGATCTGGGTGCTGCGGAAGCTGCTCTTTCCGATGGACGAACTCGAAGCGGCCGAGTTCCTGATCGACAAGGTCCGCGCGACCAAGTCGAACAGCGACTTCTTCGACTCCATGCGACGGGGCTGAGCGCGGCTCCCGCGATTGCCTTAAGCCGTTGTTTTCTGTATAGTTCGCGCCTTTTCCGGCGGCAGACGGTCCATGAAACCCGGCATCCATCCCGAATACCACGCAATCATCTTCCTCGACACCGCGTCGAACCATCCGTTCCTCACCCGCTCGGCGATCGACATCAAGGGGCGCGAGACGATGAAATGGACCGATGGCAAGGAATACCCGGTGGTCAAGGTGGAAGTGTCTTCCGAGTCGCATTCCTTCTATACCGGCAAGCAGAAGATCGTCGACACCGCGGGCCGGGTCGAGAAATTCCGGCGCCGGTACACGAAAAAGACAGCAGCGCCCAAGTAACGCGGGCGGCTCCGGGTCCCGCAACCGCAAAGGCAGCTTCGGCTGCCTTTTTGTTTTTGCAGCCTAGAATGCGGCATGATGCCGCGCCTTGACCTGCCGCCTTCGCGCGCGGCGCTCGTCATCCTTGCGCTCGCATTCACGCTGCCCGGACTGGTCGGCCACGATCCCTGGAAGACGTTTGACGCGATCGCGATCGAGATCGTGAGCCAGATGCACCGCACGGGCGACTGGCTGGTGCCCAGCATCGCCGGTGAGCCCTGGCTCGGCGACCCGCCGCTCTATCACTGGGTCGGATTGGCATTCGCAAAGACCTTCGCCTGGATCCTGCCGCTGCACGGCGCGGTGCGGCTCGCGAGCGGATTTTTCATGCTGGCGGCGCTCCTGCTCGCCTACCTTGCCGCGCGCAACGCGGCGCCGGCAGCGGAGGGGCATGCCTCCGGCGCCGCCGCCGCGCTGGTGCTCGGCGGCTCGATCGGGCTGATCGTCCATGCGCACGAGGCGGTGCCCGATCTCGCGGCGCTGGCGGCAAGCTGCGCCGCGCTCGCATTCCTCGCGCAGGCAGAGCGCAGGCCCGTGGGCGCGGGATTCGGATTCGGGGTGTCGCTCGGCGTTGCGTTTCTCTCGGCGGGACCGGTCGCACCCGCGGCACTCGGCCTTGCCGCGCTCGCCGCGCATCTCGTGTGCGCACCGCTTCGCACGCGGCGCGGAATGCGGTTTGTCGCGGTCGCCCTGGCGGCAGGAATGGTTGTCGCGGCGAGCTGGCCGCTCGTTCTCGCGCTGCGCGCGCCCGAGCTCGCGGCGCACTGGTGGGCCGCACTGACGCAGCCGCGCGGCACATTCCTCGGCAACCTGCGCTACTACGTGGTCACGGCAAGCTGGTTCGCCTGGCCCGCCTGGCCGCTTGCGCTCTGGGCGCTGTGGTCGCGCCGCTCGCTGCTGCTCGAGCCGCGGATCTTCGCGCCGCTCGCGGCGCTCGCATTCTCGCTCGGCGGGATCGCGCTTGCAGGCCCGGCGCAGGACATCAACACGATGCTCCTGCTGCCGCCGCTCGCGCTCCTTGCCGCGCCGGGAATCGGCCTCCTGCGGCGGGGGGCGGCGAACGCGCTCGACTGGTTCGGCGTCATGACATTCAGCTTCTTCGCCGGACTGGTCTGGCTCGGCTACATCGCCATGATGACCGATCTGCTGCCGCGCCTTGCCAAGAACTTCACCCGGGCGGCGCCCGGTTTCGTGCCGCAGTTCGAGCTGGTCCCGTTCGTGGTCGCGCTGGCGCTGCTCGCCGGGTGGCTGGTGCTCGTCGCCGGGGTGGCGCCCGCTCCCACGCGCGGCGCCTTGCGCTGGGCGGGCGGCATGGCGCTGCTCTGGGGCACGTTCGCGACGCTCTGGCTGCCGTGGGCCGATTACCAGAAAAGCTACCGCCCGGTCGCGCTGCAGCTGAAATCGAAGATTCCGGGTGGAGTGCAATGCATCGCCCGCAGCGGGCTCGGAGTCGCGCAGCGCGCAGTGCTCAGCTACCATGCCGGGATCCGGACGCAGCCCCTCGATCGCAAGAAGCCGGCGGCCTGCCCGCTGCTTATCGTGCAGGGCGATCCGCGGCACGAGCGCGACGCGCCGGGCGCCGGCTGGACCAAGCTCGCCGACGTCGGCCGGCCGCGCGACCGGGACGAGCGCTTTCGCCTCTACCAGCAACGACCGTGATCCATAAAGCACCGACCGAATGCGAGGCGTGGGAGACGCTCGCCGCGCACGCTGCACAGTTGCGTTCGGCCCGCCTCTCCGACCTTTTCGCGCGCGATCCGGAGCGGACGCGACGCCTGTCGGCGCGCGCGCCGGGCGTGCGCTACGGCTTTTCGCGGCAGCGGCTGGAGGCACCCACGCTCGAGCTGCTCGCCCGCCTGGCCGACGAGCGCGGTTGCGACGCGTGGCGCGCCGCGCTCCTGCGGGGCGAGATTGTCAACTCCACCGAGAACCGCGCGGCGACCCACACCGAACAACGCGCGGGCGACGCGGCCAGCGCGGAGGTCAAGGCAACGCTTGCGCGCATGCGCGCACTCGCGGCGAGGCTGCGCACCGAACGGCGCTTCGACCGCATCGTGCACCTCGGCACCGGCGGCTCGGGCCTGGGACCGCAACTCGTTGTGGACGCGCTGGGCGTGCGCGACACCTCGCTTGAATTCGCCTTCGCCGCAAACGTCGATCCGCTCGATCTGGAGCGCGCGCTGGCGGGCGCGCGTCCCGACCGCACGCTGTTCGTAGTGGTTTCCAAGAGCTTTTCGACCGAGGAGACGCTGGCGAACGCGAACGCCGCCAAGCGCTGGCTCGGGGCGCGAAACGTCGCCGAGCACTTCATCGCCGTCACCGGCAACCAGGCCGCCGCCCGCGCGTTCGGCGCGTACGAAGTGCTGCCGATGCCCGATTCGGTCGGCGGCAGGTATTCGGTCTGGTCGGCCGCGGGCTTCAGCGCCCTGTGCGCGGTCGGGCCGGAGGAGTTCGAGGCGCTCCTCGCCGGTGCGCGCGAGATCGACCAGCATTTCGCGCGGACCCCGGCGCTGGAAAACGTTCCGGTGCTGATGGCGCTCGTGGGGGTATGGAATGTCAACTTCGAGGGATGCGCGACGCAAGCGGTGCTGCCCTATGCGCACGCGTTGCGGCTGCTGCCCGCCTACCTGCAGCAGCTCGAAATGGAATCCAACGGCAAACGCGTCGATCGCGAGGGCCGTCCGGTCGGGTACGCGACCGCGCCCGTGGTCTGGGGATACGAGGGCACGGTCGGACAGCACTCGTTTCACCAGCTCCTGCATCAGGGAACCCAGATCGTGCCGGTCGACTTCATTGTCGCCGACGCGATGCAGGGGGACGCGGAGCGCTGCGCCGTGCTGGCCGCGCATGCCGAGGCACAGGCCGAGGCGCTCGCGTTCGGGTCCACGGGCGCGAACCTGGAGCCGCATCGCGTCTGCCCGGGCAACCGGCCTTCGAGCACGATCGCGCTCGAGCGCATCGACGCTCGCGGCCTCGGGCGCCTGCTTGCACTTTACGAGCACAAGGTCTTCACACAGGGCGTACTCTGGAACCTGAACAGTTTCGACCAATGGGGCGTGGAACTCGGCAAGCAGCTTGCCAGGGGAATCCTTACAAGGAGGACGTAGCGATGGACCAGGAAACGTTCAATCTGAGCATCCGCAAGTTCCTGAAGATGGTCGGCGTCAATTCGCAGCGCGAGATCGAGCAGGCGGTGCAGAAGGCGCTCGACACCCGGCGCCTGAAGGGCGAGGAGACCTTCCCCGCAAAGGTCACGCTCGAGATTCCGTCACTCGGCTTGAGCGTGCCGTTCGAGGGCGAAATAAAGCTAAAATGAATCGCGATGAATAAGGCACGCGAATTCGACCAGTCCGTCGTCGCCGAACTGCGCGCGCTGCTGGGCGAGCGCGTGAGCGTCTCGGCCGCGGTACGCGAGCACCACGGCAAGGACGAGTCCTACTTCCCGTACGCGCCCCCCGACGCGGTCGTGTTTCCGCACTCGACCGAGGAAGTGCGCGACGTGGTCGGCATCTGCCGGCGGCACCGCGTGCCCATGATCCCGTTCGGCGTCGGCACTTCGCTCGAGGGCCACATCCTCGCGGTGAACGGCGGCGTGTCGATCGACCTGTCGCAGATGGACAAGATCGTGGCCGTGCACGAAGCGGATCTCGACGCCGTGGTGCAGGGCGGGGTGACGCGCAAGCAGCTCAACGAGCACATCAAGCACACCGGGCTGTTTTTTCCGGTCGATCCGGGCGCCGACGCGACGATCGGCGGCATGGCGGCAACGCGCGCGTCGGGCACGAACGCGGTGCGCTACGGCACGATGCGCGAAAACGTGCTGGCGCTCAAGGTGGTGCTCGCCGACGGCCGCGTCATCCAGACGCAGCACCGCGCCAAGAAATCCGCCGCGGGCTACGACCTGACGCGCCTTTTCGTCGGCTCCGAGGGTACGCTGGGAATCTTCACCGAAATCACCGTGCGGCTCTACCCGGTGCAAGAGGCGATGTCGGCGGCGGTGTGCGCGTTCGATTCGGTGGACGGCTGCACGCACACCGTGATCCAGACCATCCAATCCGGCGTTCCGGTGGCGCGCTGCGATATCGTGTGCGACAAGACGATCGAAGCGATCAACAAGTACAAGAAGACGAATTACCGCGTCGCGCCGACGCTGTTCTTCGAATTCCACGGCTCGCAGGCGAGCGTCGTCGAGCAGGCCGAGACGGTGCAGGCGATCGCGAAGGAAAACGGCGGCATGGATTTCCAGTGGGCGACCCGGACCGAGGAGCGCACCCAGCTCTGGGATGCGCGCCACAACGCCTATTTTGCCTGCCTGCAGATCCGCCCCGGCTCGCGCGCGGTGTCGACCGACGTCTGCGTGCCGATCTCGCGGCTCGCCGAATGCGTGCACGAGACGATGGAGGACGTCAAGGACTACATCGCGCCGGTGCCACTCCTCGGCCACGTCGGGGATGGCAACTTCCACCTCATGCTGCTCGTCGATCCCGAAAAACCCGAGCAGACCGAGCTCGCCAAGCAGTTCAACAAGCGCCTGGTGGAGCGCGCCATCCGCATGGAGGGCACCTGCACCGGCGAGCACGGCATCGGCCTCGGCAAGCAGGAATCGCTGCGCGCCGAATTCGGCGAGGACGTGGTTTCGATCATGCGGGACATCAAGCGCCTGTTCGACCCGGACAACCTGATGAATCCCGGCAAGGTCGTGCCGATGTCGTGAGCGCCGAAAAGCGCCTGAAGGAGAAGGGGATCTCGCTGCCGCCGGTGGCCGCGCCGGTGGCGAATTACGTCAACGCCGTGCGCGCGGGAAACCTGCTGTTTCTCGCCGGCAAGGGACCGTCCGTGGTGGACGGGCTGCGGCCTTGCGGAAAGGTCGGGCGCGAGTTCACCGTCGAGCAGGGCTACGGGTTCGCGCGCTCCACCGGGCTTGCGCTGCTCGCGGTGATGAAAGCCGAACTCGGCGACCTCGACCGCGTGAAGCGGGTGGTCAAAGTGCTCGGCATGGTCAACGCGGTGCCCGAGTTCGCCGACCAGCCCCGGGTCATCAACGGCTGCTCCGACCTGTTCGTCGAAGTTTTTGGCGAGCGGGGACGCCACGCCCGTTCCGCGGTCGGCATGAGTTCCCTGCCGAGCGGAATCCCGGTCGAGATCGAGGCCATCGTGGAAATCGAGTCCGGCGCAGCCGCCCGCAAGCCGCAGCAGGCGGCAAGAAAACGCGCAAGGCCCCGCCGCTGACGGTCCCGCCGGGCGGGACCCTGGCGCTCAGATCGCCATGACGGTCCTGCGGTAATACCGCAGCTCTTCGATCGAGTCGAGGATGTCGGAGAGCGCCTCGTGCTTGCCCTGCTTCACCAGGCCTTTCATCGCCTCGGGCTTCCAGCGCCGCACCAGCTCTTTCACGGTCGAGACGTCGAGGTTCCGATAGTGGAAGTATGCTTCCAGGCGCGGCATCCAGCGTGCCATGAAGCGCCGGTCCTGGCAGACCGAATTGCCGCACAAGGGCGAAGCACCCGCCGGAACGTATTGGGCCAGGAATTCGATGGCGAGCGCTTCGGCCCCGGCCTCGTCGAGCGACGAGGCGCGAACCCGCTCGATCAATCCGGACTTGCTGTGCACGCTCGTGTTCCAGCTGTCCATTGCCTGGAGCACTTCATCGGGCTGGTGAATTACCAGCACCTTGCCCTCGCTCAGGTGGTTGAGATCCGGATCGGTCACCAGCAGCGCGATCTCGAGCACGCGGTCCGAGTCGGGCGTGAGTCCGGACATTTCCATGTCGAGCCAGGCAAGATTGTTCTGGTCCGCAGGCATGCTTTATCCGTTCGGCGCCCCGCGGTATTCTCTCACGCCATGGGAAATCCGTTGACGTGGACGTTCCTCGCGGTCCTTGCGGCGGCAACCGCCACGCGGTTGTGGCTCGCCCATCGCCAGGTCCGGCACGTGCGCGCGCATCGCAATGCCGTTCCCGGGAGCTTTTCCGAGGCGATTCCGCTTGCCTCGCACCAGAAGGCCGCCGACTACAGTATCGCCCGTACGGGCCTTGCCGGCGTCGATCTGATCGTGGAAGTCGCAGCGCTGCTCGCCCTCACGCTCGGGGGTGTGCTTCAGCGCATCGCCGATGCGTGGGCGAGTCCGCTCGATCCGGGGGGACTCTGGCACGGCGTCGCGCTCATGGTATCGGTGGCGGTGCTGCTTTCCGCGCTGGAACTTCCGCTCGTCGCGTACCGGACCTTCGTGATCGAGCAGCGCTTCGGGTTCAACCGCATGACACCGGCCCTTTTCGTTGCGGATCTCGCGCGGCAGGCGGGACTTGCCCTCGCGTTCGGGGTGCCGCTCCTCGTGCTCGTGCTCTGGCTGATGGCGCAGATGGGCGGGCTCTGGTGGCTGTACGTCTGGATCGCGTGGATGGGCTTCAATCTCGCCATCCTGCTGATCTATCCCACGTTCATCGCGCCGTTGTTCAACCGGTTCACGCCGCTCGAAGATCGCACGCTTGCCGCGCGCGTGGAGGCGCTGCTCGCACGCTGCGGGTTCCGCTCGAACGGGCTTTTCGTGATGGACGGCTCCAGGCGCTCTACGCACGGCAACGCCTACTTCACCGGATTCGGCGCCGCAAAGAGAATCGTATTCTTCGACACGCTCCTTTCGCGCCTTGCGCCGGCGGAGGTCGAGGCGGTTCTCGCTCACGAACTCGGCCATTACCGCCGGCACCATGTGTGGAAGCGCATCGGCATGCTGTTTGTCGTCTCCCTGGGGCTGCTCTGGCTGCTCGGGCAGCTGATCGGCAAGCCCTGGTTCTACGAGGGCCTGGGCGTGGGCACGCGCTCCGAGGCGATGGCGCTGCTGCTCTTTTTCCTCGTTGCCCCGGTGTTCGGGTTTTTCCTGCACCCCCTCACGAGCCTGTATTCGCGCAGGCACGAGTTCGAAGCCGACGCGTACGCCGCCTCGCATTCCAACGCTGCCGACCTGGTAAAGGCGCTGGTGAAGCTGTACCAGGACAACGCCGCCACGCTCACCCCGGACCCCCTGCATTCGGCCTTTTACGACTCCCATCCCCCTGCCGCCACGCGCGTCGCGCGTCTGATCGCGCAAACGCCGCAAGCGGCCGTTTCCCGTGCCCCCTGAACGAGGTATCTCCCTCATGACCGATCTCACGTCGAAGAAATGCAAGCCCTGCGAAGGCGGTGTCGCCCCCTATTCCGCGCAGGAGGCGCAAGACATGCTGAAGGCCCTGAAGGGCTGGATCATCGAGCGCGGCAGGCTCCTCAAGGTCTACCCCTTTACGAACTACTACCAGACCATGGCGTTCGTGAATGCCCTCGCATGGATCTCACACCGCGAGGACCACCACCCGGACCTGTCGGTCGGCTACAACCAGTGCCGCGTGGAGTACTGGACGCACGCGATCCAGGGCCTGTCGGAGAACGACTTCATCTGTGCGGCGAAGTGCGACGCCCTGTTCGGGCTCTAGC
>CAZXAR010000055.1:0-19675 GCA_964638135.1 uncultured Enterobacteriaceae bacterium
TCGGCGCTGCACAAGTCGGTGCGCGGCTCGGATCCGGACGCCGCGCTCTACTGGATGGTGCGCATGCTCGATGGCGGGGCCGACCCGCTGTACGTAGGCAGGCGGGTAGTGCGCATGGCGGTGGAAGACATCGGCCTTGCCGACCCGCGGGCACTGCGTATCGCGCTCGATGCCTGCGAGACCTACGAGCGCCTCGGCTCGCCCGAGGGCGAGCTTGCGCTCGCCGAAGCGGTGCTCTACATGGCCTGCGCGGCAAAATCGAACGCGGCGTACTTGGCCTACGAGGAGGCGCGCGCCTTTGTCGCCGAGGACGGGACGCGGCCCGTGCCGCTGCACATCCGCAACGCGCCGACGCGGCTGATGAAGAACCTCGGCTACGGCAAGGGCTACCGCTACGCCCACGACGAGGACGGCGCCTACGCGGCGGGCGAGACTTACTTCCCCGAGGGGATGCCCGCGGTCGAATGGTATCGTCCGACCGAGCGCGGCTTGGAGGCGAGGATCCGCGAAAAACTCGCCACCCTGCGCAGCCTCGACGAAGCCAAAGGCAAGAAGAAATGATCGACATCCACGTTTTGCGATCCGACCTGGACGCGGTGGTCAAGCGCCTGGCCACCCGCGGCTATCGCTTCGACCGCGACGCGTTCCAGGCGCTCGAAGCCGAGCGCAAGGAGATCCAGACGCGCACGCAGGAGCTGCAGGCGCGGCGCAATGCCATAGCGAAACGAATCGGCCAGGCGAAGGCGAAGGGCGAGGACGTGGCGCCGCCGATGTTGGAATCGGCCCTGATAAATACGGATCTCGGCGCGCTTGAAGCGACACTCGCACAGGTGCAGGCGAAGCTCCAGGCGCTGCTCGAAGTGATCCCGAACCTGCCGCACGAGAGCGTGCCGCCCGGCGACAAGCCCGAAGACAACGCGGAGCAGCGCAGATGGGGTGCGCCGCGCGCGTTCGAATTTCCGATCAAGGACCACGTGGACGTGGGTGCGGCGCTTGGCATGCTCGACTTCGAAACCGCGGCGAAGCTTTCCGGCTCCCGGTTCGCGGTAATGAAGGGCGCGCTTGCGCGGCTGCACCGGGCGCTTGCCCAGTTCATGCTCGACCTCCACACGCAGGAGCACGGCTACACCGAGGTCTATACGCCCTACATGGTGAGCGGCGAATGCGCCGACGGGGTCACCAGCCTCGCCAAGTTCAGGGACGACCTGTTCAAGATCGAGGGGCGCGACCTCTATCTCATCCCCACCGCGGAGTACCCGGTGACGAACTTCGTGCGCGGCGAGATCGTGCCGCTCGAATCGCTGCCGCTGAAGTTTGTCTGCCATTCGCCGTGCTTCCGCTCGGAAGCGGGCTCCGCGGGCAAGGACACGCGCGGCATGATCCGCAACCACCAGTTCGACAAGGTGGAGCTCGTGCAGATCGTCCCGCCGGCGCGGTCCTACCAGGCGCTGGAAGAGCTGACCGGGCATGCCGAGACGATCCTGAAGCGCCTCGGACTTCCCTACCGCGTGGTGACGCTTTGCACCGGCGACATGGGGTTTTCCGCCGCCAAGACCTACGACCTCGAAGTCTGGCTGCCTGCGCAGGGCACCTACCGCGAGATCTCTTCCTGCTCCAACTTCGAAGCGTTCCAGGCGCGGCGCATGCAGGCGCGCTTCAGGAACGAGAAGGGCAAGCCGGAGCTCGTGCACACGCTGAACGGCTCGGGGCTGGCGGTGGGAAGAACGCTGGTCGCGATCCTGGAGAATTGCCAGAACGCGGATGGCTCGGTGACCGTACCGGAGCCGCTCCGCCCCTACATGGGCGGCGCCGGGAAGATCGCACGCGCCTGATAAAATCCCCGCCTCGCGTTTTGGCCGCAAGGCGCGGCGCGGAGAGATGGCAGAGTGGTCGAATGCGGCAGACTCGAAATCTGTTGTACCCATCGGGTACCGGGGGTTCGAATCCCTCTCTCTCCGCCAGATTGCAGAAAAATCGGGGTCCAGGGTCCGGCCCGGATTTCGCCTTCGCTTCGATCACCGGACGTGCCAACTTACCCAGGACGCAGAGAGGCGCACATGAAACTGACCAGCAACAGCTTCAAGGACGGCGACTATCTCGGCCCGGATCACATCCTGTCGGCCGACTATGGATTCGGGTGCGCGGGCGGCAACCGCTCGCCCCACCTGCGCTGGGATGATGCGCCCGCGGGCACCAAGAGCCTCGCAGTCCTGTGCTTCGATCCGGATGCGCCCACCGGAAGCGGATTCTGGCACTGGGTCGTGGTGAATATCCCGCCGGGTATCGCCGAGTTGCCGCTCGATGCCGGCAACCCGGCGAGCGGCAAGCTTCCGGCCGGAGCGCTGCAGGTTCGCACCGATTTCGGCAAGCCGGGCTATGGCGGACCCTGTCCGCCGGAGGGCGATCATGCGCACCGGTACTTCTTCACGGTGCACGCGGTCTCGATGGACAAGCTTCCCGTGACCGCCGATACCGCCGCCGCGGTGGTCGGTTTCTACCTCCACTTCAACACCCTGGCGAAGGCTTCGTTGATGGGTCTGTACAAGCGCTGACCGCCCCGTAAAGGCGGTTGTGCTCGCCGAGCAGCGGCGGGCGCGAATACGTCTGCATCATTCCTGCGATCCGCACGGGGTTGCCGACGGCGCGGATCGCTCCGGATTCGGTTTCGATCGTCGCCACCATCGCCCGCTCGCGCGCAAGCTCGGAGGCGAGCGCCTGCTCGAGCGTCTCGATCGGCGCTACCACCACGCCGAGCGGCGCGAGGCGCGCCATCCAAGAGGCGGTGGTGTCGGCGCGGAAGACCGGCTCGAGGGCGGCGAGCACCGCTTCGCGGTTCTCGCGCCGCGCCGCCATGGTGGCGAAGCGCGCATCGGCGATCCATTCGGGCCTGCCGGCTTCGGTGCAAAAGCGCCGCCAGAAATCGTCGTGCGAGATGAAAACGCTGAGCCAGCCGTCCGCGGTCTCGAAGATCTGCGCCGGCACGACGTAGGGATGCGCCGAGCGCGCATAGCGCTGCGCCCGCTCGCCGGCGTTCAGCCACGCGCCTGCGAGGTAGTTGAGCTGCGAGAGCATGACGTCGAACATCGAAACGTCCACCTGGCCGCCGCTGCCCTCGGCGAGTTTCGCCGCAAGCGCGAACGCGCCCATGATCCCCGCGGAATTGTCCACCGCCGAGTAGCCGGTCTTGGTCGGCGGGGATCCCGGGTCGCCGGTGATAGCCATCACGCCCGCGAGCGCCTGGATCACGTAGTCGTAGGCGGGCCGCCCGGCGTGGCTGCCCTCGAGCCCGTAGCCGGTGAGCGCGACGCAGACGATCGCCGGGTTCGCCGCCTTCAGCGCCTCGTAGGTGAGGCCGAGCTTCCTGATCGCCGCCGGGCGCAGGTTGGTGACCAGCCCGTGCGCGCTCGCGGCAAGGGCGTGGAGCACCTCCTGCCCCTGTGGCGAGGCGAGGTCGAGCAACACGCTTTTCTTGCTGCGGTTCAAGCTCGCGAAGTACGCGTTGTGCGGGCCGATCGCGTGCGGGCTCACGCGCCGCGCGAGGTCGCCCTCGGGCGGCTCGATCTTGATCACCTCGGCGCCCAGGTCGGCGAGCAGCATGCCGCAATAGGGGCCGGCCAGCATGTGACCGACCTCGAGGATGCGGAAGCGCGAAAGCGGGCCGTTCACGCGAGGTGGCGCGCCAGTTCGCCGATCACGGCCGCGAGCGGCATGTCGCTCGTGAACACGGCGCGCACGCCGTCCTCCACGAGCCCCGCCCGGTCCTCGGGCGGGATGGTCCCGCCGACGAACACGGCGACCTCCGGCGCCCCGGCGGCGCGCAGGCCCGCGATCACCTCGCGCGTCAGCTCCTTGTGGCTGCCCGACAGGATCGAGAGCCCGACGGCGTTCACGTCCTCGTCGATCGCGGTTCGCACGATGAAACCGGGCGACTTCCGCAATCCAGTGTAGATCACGTCGGCGCCGGCATCGCGAAGCGCGAGGGCGATGACCTTTGCGCCCGCATCGTGTCCGTCGAGCCCGGGCTTGGCGACGAGGATGCGCTTGCCTTTGAGCGGAGCGTTCACAGCCGGACCGGCTCGCGGAATTCGCCCCAGCACGCCTTGAGCCGCGTCACCATCTCGCCCACGGTCGCATAGGCGTGGCAGCAATCGACGAGATAGGGCATCAGATTCTCCTCGTCCCGCGCGGCCGCCGTCTCGAGCCGGGCGAGCATGCGCTCGACCGCGGCCGCGTCGCGCGACTGGCGCAGGCGCTCGAGCTTCTCGAGCACCCGGCCGGAGACCGCCGGATCGAGGCGAAACACCTCGCCGTAGCTCTCGGACTGGTCCTCGCGCCGATAGCGGTTCTCCCCGACCACGACGCGCTCGCCCGCGTCCTTGGCGCGCTTCTTCTCCAGCGCCCGCCGCGCGATGCGCTGCTGCAGCCAGCCGTCCTCGATCGCCTTCTCGGCTCCGCCGTACGCCTCGATTTCCTCCATCACCTTGCGGATTTCCTCTTCCATGCGTGCGGTGAGCCATTCGACGTAGTAGCTGCCGCCAAGCGGATCCACGGTGGACGCGACGCCGCTCTCGTGCAGCACGATCTGCTGCGTGCGCAGCGCCAGCTCCGCGGAGAACTCGGTGGGGATCTGGAACGCCTCGTCGTAGGCGCAGGTGAAGATCGACTGCGCGCCGCCCAGCACCGCGGCGAGGTTCTCGATCGCGACGCGCACGACGTTGTTGTACGGCTGCGCGAGCGTGAGCGACGAGCCGCCGCACACCACGCCGAACCGGAAGTGCAGCGCCTTCTCGTCCTTCACGCCGTAGCGCTCGGTGAGGAGCTTCGCCCACACGCGCCGTCCGGCGCGGAACTTGCACGCCTCCTCGAAGAGATCCATGTGCACGTAGAAGAAGAAGGAGAGGCGTTTGGCGAAGTGCTCGACGCTGCCGCCGCGGCGAATCAGCTCGTCGACGTAGGCGAGGCCGTTGGCGAGCGTGTAGGCCATCTCCTCGACCGCGGTGCAGCCCGCGTCGCGCACGTGCGCGCCGGCAATCGAGATCGCGTTGAAGCGCGGGGTCACTTCGTTCGAGTAGAGGATCGAGTCGGCGATCAGCCGCATCGACGGGCGCACCGGGAAGATCCAGGTGCCGCGCGCGACGTATTCCTTCAGGATGTCGTTCTGGATCGTGCCGGTCAGCTTCTCGCGCGGCACGCCCTGCCTGTCGGCCGTGGCGAGGTACATGGCGTAGATCATCGCGGCGCTGCCGTTGATCGTGAACGAGGTGGAGATGCTGCCGAGGTCGATGCCGGAAAAGAGCGTCTCCATCTCCGAGAGCGCGAAGAGCGACACGCCGACTTTTCCGATCTCGGGCCGCGCCAGCGGATCGTCGGGGTCGTAGCCGCACTGCGTCGGCAGGTCGAGCGCCACCGAAAGCCCGGTCTGCCCTTCCTGCAGCAGGAACTTGTAGCGCTGGTTCGACTCTTCGGCCGAACCGAAGCCCGAGTACTGGCGGATCGTCCACGGCCGGCCGCGGTAGCCGTCGGCAAAGATGCCGCGCGTGAAGGGATAGGCCGCGGGCGGCTCGGGGTCGCCCCGCGGCGCCATGTCGGCCGTGACGACGACCGGGACTTCGATCCCCGACGGAGTCTTGCTCATGGCTTTCCCCTCTCCAGAATGCCCTTCGCCGCCGCCCAATGATCGTCGTGGCACCAGGCAGCCGCGAAATGCTCGCGGTCGCGCGCCTCGGTCTCGCGCCGATCCAGGCCGAGCTTGCGCGCGGCGACGGCCGCCTTGAAGGCGCGCATCACCTGCGGCTTCTGCCGCAGCCATTGCGCGACGAAGCGCGCAACGAAATCGCCGAACGGCTCCCCGTCCGGCGCCACCGCGTCCACGATTCGCGCGTCGAGCGCCTCGCGCGCGTCGAGCACGCGCGTCTCGGCGAAGAGCCGTAGCGCCGCCGCGGGGCCTACGGTCGCCGCGAGGTCCATCGCGCCGCCCCACCCGGCCGGGACGTTGAGCGTGCCTTGCACGAATCCGATCCGGGCGTGCGGCGCGGCGATGCGCACATCGCAAGCGAGCGCGAGCTCCGCGCCGCCGCCCAAGGCGACGCCGTTCAGCGCGGCGATCACCGGGACGGGGAAGCGCCGGACGGCATTGAGCGCGCCGCAGCCGAGGTCGTACATCGCCCGCGCCTCGTCGAGCGTTCGCACCTGCTCAAGATCGCGCAGGTCTCCTCCCGCGGCGAAGCTCTTGCCGCCCGCGCCGGTGAGCAGGGCGAGCGCGAGCCGCTCGTCACGCGCATGCTCGTCGAAGAGCTGCCGCAGCTGGCCGAGCGCGGTGCGCGACAGCGCATTCCTCTTTTGCGGCCGGCTGATCGTCACGCGCAGCAGCGCGCCTTCGACCGAAGCGAGGATCTCGCCGCTCACCGGGCCTCCGCCGCCCTGCAGGCCCTGAGCAGCCGCCGGGCATGCGAGCGCAGGTGTGCCTCGATCCGATGCGCCGGCCCGGCGACCACGATCGCGCAGGTGTCGCTTGCGAGCCGGACCGGGGCCGCAATGGCGTGAACGTCGGGCACGTTTTCCCCCCGCGTCAGGTACCAGCCGCGGGCGGCGCCCGTCGCGAGGTCCTTCTCGAGGGCTTCGCGCCGGGTGATCGTGTTTGCGGTAATGCGGTTCAACTTGAGCGAGCGGAGCAGCGCGTCGCGCTCTGCGGCGCCGAGCGAGCCGAGCAGCGCCTTGCCGGCCGCGCTCGAATGGAGCGGCTTCAGCTCTCCGGCGTGTGCGCTGTAGCGGATCGGGTTCTGCGCCTCGACCACCGCGAGGTACAGGACCTGGATCTCGAGCCGCTTGCCGAGCACGACGGTCTCGCCCGTGGCGGCCGAAAGCGCTTCCAGCAGCGGCGAGACGCGTCCGAGAACCGGGTCGCGCTGCGCGATCAGGCGCGCCTGCTCGAGCCAGCGCATGGTGGGGTAGTAGCCCTTGCGCGGGCCGAGCTCGTAGAGGTAGCCGCGCGAGAGCAGGGTGCGCACCAGCCCGTAGCACGCCGAGACCGGGATCGCGACTCGCCGCGCCAGTTCGGACAGCGCGAGCGGCTCGCCGCCGGCGGCGTACGCCTCGAGGATCCGGATGGTGCGCTCGGCGCTCTTGACGGCCATGCGTTATTTTCACGAATATGAAAAAATTTTCACATTCTGATAACTACCCGTCAAGGCCCGGCGCCGCGAAGTGCTCGGCTGCCGCTCCCTGCGCGAAGGAAGGTCGCGCTATGATGCGCTGCGTACGCTCGCACCCGAGGGGAACCCGTGATCGTCAAGCAGATCTGGACCGGCAACTCGTACCGCAATTTCAATTACCTGATCGCCTGCGGCGAGACGGGCGAGGCGCTCGCGATCGACCCGCTCGACCATGAAAAGTGCCTCAAAGCGGCGAAGGACGAAGGCTGGACGATCACCCAGATCCTGAACACCCACGAGCACGGCGACCACATCGGCGGCAACGAGCCGATGGTGCGCGCAACCGGCGCCAGGATCCTTGCGCACAAGAACGCGGCGGACAAGATCCGCGGCATGGCGCGCGGGCTCGGCGCCGGAGATGTCGTCAAGGTGGGGAAGACCGTGGAACTCGAGGCGCTCGACACGCCGGGCCACACCATGAGTCACGTCTGCCTGCTTTCGCACGCCGATCAGCCCGCGCTTTTCTGCGGCGACACGCTCTTCAACGCCGGCGCCGGGAACTGCCACCACGGCGGCCACCCCTCGGAGCTCTACAAGACCTTTTCCGAGCAGCTTGCGCGGCTGCCGGCGTCCACCCTGGTGTATCCGGGCCACGACTACATCGAGAACAATCTGCGCTTCACGCTCAGCCGCGAGCCAGACAACCGGCGCGCAAGCAGCATGCTCGCCGAGCTTTCGCGGCAGGACCTCGAACGCGCCTATGTCTCGACGCTCGCGGTCGAGCGCGAGATCAACACGTTCTTCCGCCTGACGAGCCCCACGGTGATCGCGAAGCTGCGCGAAGCCTTTCCCGATCTGCCCGAGAACCCCGATCCGCGCACCGTGTTCCTGAAGCTGCGCGAACTGCGCAACCGCTGGTAGGCGGGGCGCGGCGCGCCGCGCCCGCGGTGGGATCTAGCGGGCGAGCACGCAATCGGCGAACTGGTCGCGCCGGAACACGGGCTCGGACTTGTCCGTGGAGTACACGGCGCGCGCGATGCTGGCGAGGTGCGCTCCGCCGTAGGCAGCGTCCCGGCCGTACCACTCGACCAGACGCTCGAGCGGGTCGCCGCGCCGTCTCGACGCGAAGAACGTTCCTGCCCATAGCGTCCGGTCGTAGCACCCCTTTGCCATGAGATCGCCCATGTCCGCGCCCGTTGCGCGCAGGCACGCGCCCAGTTTCGCCGCGATGTAATCGCTCAGGTCGCCGGGCCGGTCGCGGTACACGGCTCCGATCGCCGCGCGGCGCTTCTCGAGCGGGCTGCCAGCTTCCTGTTCCTCCGCGCGCAGGTGCTGCTTCTCCGAAACTCCCTTGCGCAGTGCTTCGCCGGCGTGCAGCGTCCAGTCCGCGAGCGCAAAGCACGCGGCGAGCGTTTCGGCATCGGGCAGGAGCTTGCCGTGCGCCGCGGGTGCGATCGCCAACGCAATGACAGGGATGAATTCCGCCATGCGCGTCATTTGCGCCGCGGCTCAGGGAGTCAACAGCGGCGTCTGCCGCAGATACTGCTTCGACTCGAGTTCCTTCAGCATGAAATGCGCGACATCGGCGCGCGAAATCCAGCCCGCCGTGACGCCGGTCAGATCGGTGAGGACGCGATAGTTCCCCGTCTTCACGCCGTTGGTGAGGAAACCCGGCCGCACGATCGTCCAGTCCGTGCCGCTCGCCTTGATCAGCTCCTCCTGGCGATCCTTGTCCGGATAGACGGGCCCGAACAGGAACGGGCGCACGATGGCATCGTAGAAAAAACCGCCGTGCCCCTTGCTGTCGCCCGCGCCGATGCCGGTCACGCACAGCAGGCGCCTGACGCCCGCCTCCTTCATTGCCTGGAGCAGATTGCGCGTACCCTCCGAAAACACCTTGGGCTGATCCCACGGCGTGCGGACGCCGATCGCGCAGCACACCGCGTCCTGGCCGGCCACCGCCGGGGCTAGCGAGGCAAGGTCGAGGATGTTTCCCTGGACCACCCGCAGCCGCTCATGCTGCAGGGCGAGTCGTTGCGGATCGCGCGCCAGCGCGGTCACGGTGTGGCCGGCGGCCAGAGCCTGTTCGAGAAGTTGCCGCCCGATGCCGCGGGTCGCGCCAACGATCAGAATGTTCATGACTTCCTCCTGTCACGGAGGCGTGCGATGCAAGTGCAATGTAGCACGCAGCATTTGTCGGAGCGAGCGTTTTATGGGCCCCTATGCAGGTGCTATGCGCTGCAGTGCGCGCGCGTGCTACGATTTTTGCGGGAAAATCGAGAGGGCGTTCTTCATGGCCACCGGCGCAGAGAAAAAAATCGTCAGGACGCTCGCGCTCGGCGCGCTCACCGGCCTGCTCTATGCCGGCCTGTTCCTGGCCGAAGACCCGATCCTGCGGCTCGCCGCCCTGGGCGGCTGGCACGTGCTCGTGCCCGTCGCGATCGCGTTCACCTTCTCCGCCGTGCACGGTGCGTTTACCGGCCATTTCTGGGACCTGCTCGGGGTCAAGGCGAGGAAGTAGGGCAGCGCGCAGGCCGTGGACACCGCAACGATTTTCGTCCCGCTCGACCTGCTCGATGTCGCCTACCTGCTGATCGTAGGCTTCATCGGCGGCCTGGTGAGTGGCTTCATCGGCTCGGGCGGCGCTTTCGTCCTGACCCCCGCCATGATGAGCATGGGGGTTCCGGGCATCGTCGCCGTTGCCTCCAACATGTGTCACAAGTTCCCGAAGGCCCTGGTGGGCGCGATCAAGCGCGCGCGCTACGGCCAGGTGGACGTCAAGCTCGGGATCGTGATGGGCGTGTCCGCGGAGGCGGGAGTGCTCTACGGCGCCCACGTGCAGGAGAACATCAAGCGCGGCTTCGGCGACGCCGGATCCAACCTCTACGTGAGCCTCGCCTTCGTGGTGGTGCTCGCGGTGGTCGGCGGCTACGTGCTGTGGGATGCCGTGCGCGCCTACCGGAGCGGGACCAGCGAGGCGGAGGAGGGCGTGAGCCGGCTCGCGCGGCGCATTCAGGCGATCGAGATTCCGTACACCATGATGTACTTCCGCAGCCTTGACGCCCGCGTCTCGGTGCTGTTCACGATTCCGCTCGGCTTTGCGACCGGAATGCTCGCCGCCACCATCGCGGTGGGCGGATTCATCGGGGTGCCGGGCATGCACTACCTGCTCGGTGCGCCGAGCCTCATGGCTTCGGCCACGGAGCTGGTCGTTGCCTTCGTGATGGGTCTCGGCGGCACGATCAAGTACGGCTGGAGCGGTCTCGTCGATATCCGACTGGCGATGATCATCCTCGCCGGGTCGCTGTTCGGAATCCAGCTTGGCGCCATCGGCACGACCTATGTGAAGCCGCACATGATCAAGGTCGTGATGGGAACGATCATGGTGCTGGTGGTCGTGAGTCGCGCGCTCGTCATACCGGTTTATCTTTCGGAGCTGGAGCTGATCGCACCGGTCGGCGGCGCCACGGCGAAGGTCCTGAAAGGCGCGAGCTTCAGCATCATGATGTTCGCTCTTGTCACAGGCGCCTTCATCGTCCTGTCGGCCCTGCGCGCGGGCATGCGCGCCCGGCGCGAGGCGCGACCCGTGCCGGAGCGGGCGATCGCTGCGCCAGCGCCCGGCGCCGCGGCGCAGGTGCAGCCGCAGCTTTCCCCGCTCGGCCGATTCGAGCGATTTCTCGTGGCAAGCGACGGCTCCGAATACAGCGCGGGGGCGGTGCGAGAAGCCCTGCGCCTGGCCAGGCGCTGTGGCGCCCGGGTGCGCGCCGTCACCTTCGTAGCAGGAGATCTGGAACATGAAAGCCTGGGCGAACAGATCCTCAAGCGGGAACTGGACGCGGCACACCTGCACCTGGATCAGGTTGCCGCCCAGGCGCGCGCTGCCGGTGTCGCCTGCGAGACGGACGTGGTGCAGGGCGTCAGCGTGCACGACCGGGTCGTCGAGGAAAGCGAGCACATGCGGGCCGATATCATCATCGTGGGACGCCGCGATCGCCGCGCACTCGAGCGCATGATGGTGGGAGACGCGACGCTCAAGCTCATCGGCAGCGCGCATTGCAGCGTGCTCGTCGTGCCGCGCGCGGCCGAGGTTCACGGCCGGCGATTCGTGGTGGCATCGGACGGGTCGCGTTTCGGGGATGCGGCAGCCACGGTGGCGGCGAGCCTTGCGAAACTCTGCGGCGCGCAGGTAAAGGTGATCTCCGCGGCGGTGCCATCGCACACGGAAGCACGTCGCAAGGAAGCGCCGGGTGTGGTGGAACGAATCGTGCGCGCCCTGCGCTCGGACGGCGTCGGCGTGGAAGGCGAGGTCGTGCACGGACCCGCAGCCGAGGCGATCGTGGCGACGGCGGCCGCAACGGGCGCAGACCTGATCGTCATGGGAAGCCACGGCCGCACCGGGTTCGAGCGCCTGGTTCTGGGAAGCAATACCGAGCGCGTCCTCAACCGTACGCCCTGCGCCGTGCTGGTTGTGAAGGCTGCCTGAACGCGAGCGCGCGCTTCGCGCCGCCGCGCGTCTGTGCCTCGTGCGGCAGGGCCGGCAGCGGACTGGGGATCGGCACCGTAGAATTCACGCATGCAGGGCTTAGCTTCGGCGCATGAATACCTGCGTTTCGTGGTCACGCTGACGGCGGTCGTCGACCCGTTCCTGGCGGTACCGTTCTTTCTTGCGTTCACGAGCGCGCACGGGGAGGCCGAGCGCCAGGCGCTCGCGCGGCTCGTTACGCTGACGGTCTTCGCGGTGCTGGCGCTTTCCACCTTCGTCGGCGAGGCGCTGCTCGAGCTGATCGGGGCGAGCCTGCCGGCGTTTCGCGTCGGCGGAGGGCTGGTGCTGCTGCTCATGGCGCTCGCGATGCTCAATGCGCAAGCGGGCGGCGTTCGCCAGTCGCACGCGGAGGCGCGCGAATTGCAGAATGGCGACGTGTCCGGTGTGGTGCCGCTCGCGATTCCGCTGCTTGCGGGGCCCGGAGCGATCAGCACCTCGATCATCGCCGCGGAGCAGGGCGGCATCGTCCACCAGGTGGCGATCGTCGCTTGCATCGGGATCGTTTGCCTGCTTGCCTGGGCGACGCTGCGCCGCGCGCACGCGATCGAAGCGCGTCTGGGCGTCACCGGCCTCAACATCGCAACGCGCATCCTCGGCCTGCTCCTCGCCGCGATGGCGGTGCAGACGATGGCGGAGGGATTGAGGAAACTCTTTCCGGGCCTGGCCGGCTAGAAAGAACGGCCTGCGCTACTCGCTGTTTTCCTCGGCGAAGGGGGAATCGCTCAGTCTGGCGCGCTGCAGCAGCATAATCCATGCCGCCCAGACAAGCCCGGCGAGCATCATGGCACGCCCGGCCCAGCCGAAGAAGAGGCCGATGCCGCGCGCGTTCTTGAGCAGGCCAAGATCGCCGAAGACGTTCTGCCAGTCGTGGCCGTCGCTCTCGGCGCCGGTGCCGCCGCCGAGCAGCTGAAGCCTCGGGTCATAGGCGTCGTACATGTACACCGCCATGTCGAGCACCGAGAAACCGAGCAGCCAGAAGAAGATCGCAGCCCCGAACGGGTCGCGGCGCTGAATGAGCAGGGCACCGGCGACGACGATCGGCATCAGGTGCTGTGCGAGCGTGCCGCCCAGGATCATGATGAATTCGCCAAACCAGCGGAAGATCGCGTAATGCCCCGCCTCGTGGAACGGCGTGAGCACGAGATGCAGAAAGCGGCTCCCGGTCTCGCCCGCCGCGACATCGCTGTCTTGCCAGATCCACAAGGTCCAGAGCGTAAACACGGCAAGCGCCACCATGCGGCCGATCCAGTTCACCCTGGAAACCTGCTCCGGCACGTGGAAGAGCAGCCCGGCGAGCCGGCCATGCTCCGGACTTTCCTCAAAATCTGGACCGCTTTCCTTGCGCGGAGGGCGCGTCGGCGCGGCGCCGAACTTGGCGAGAATGAGACCGCACGCCGGACACGCCGCGGGAAGCGACTGGTCCGCCGGCAGCGGCGCGTGGCCGCACTTCGGACAAGTGGCGTATTTCATGAGCCTCTTGCGCGCGTATGCAGCAGGACCTCGGGCCGAAGCTTGAATTCGAGACGCCCGTTCGCGCGGCGAAGCGAAGCGACCGCGCGCGCGGGCGCGGCGACGCGCGCGAAGATGAAGCCGAGGTAACCCGCGCCTTCGGGCGGCGGCGCGACAATCTGTCCGCGCTCGGCGGTGATGCGGATGCCGGTGATGCTCCTTACCGCGAGCGCTTGCTCGAGGCCGTTCACGCCGTCGAAGATGGCGCGTTCCGGAATCGGGATCATCATCACGCCGACGGCCGCGCGGTGGCGCGGCGCCGGGACGCTTCGTCCCAGCGCATGGCGCAGGATCAGTTCCTCGAGCGTCATGCCGAGCGCGCGCGTGAGTACCGCGCCGCACAGGCCGCCGATCGAGCGCGGCGCGATTTCGAGGAGCCAGATGCCGCGCTCGTTGAGGCGGAATTCGGCGTGCACCGGCCCATCGACAAGGCCCGCGTGCCGGCACGCCCGCTCGACCGCGCGTGCGGCGGCGCGCTGCATGGGCGCGCTGAGGTGTGACGGGGTGACGAAGATCGTTTCCTCGAAGAACGGGCCGTCGAGCGGGTCGGGCTTGTCGAAGAGCGCCAGCACCCGGAGGCGGCCCTTGACGAGCAGCGCTTCGAGCGCGTATTCGCGGCCGGGAATGAACGATTCGATGACAAGCCCGAGCCGCGCCGCTTCCCGATCGCCCTTGTTCTGAATCCGCCGTACCTGCGATACCGCTCGCACAAGCTCGGCGTGGTCGTCGGCCCGGATCACGCCGCGGCTCGCCGCGAGGCGGCGCGCCTTGACCACGGCGGGAAATCGCACGGCCCGCAGCGCCCTCGGGTCGGCGTCGGTGCGCAGATGGCGAAACCAGGGGCAGTTCATCCGGTGGCGCTTGAGCAACGAACGGAACGCAAGCTTGTCGCGCAGCAGGCGCACGGCGCGCACCGGATTTCCCGGAAGCCCGAGTCGGCGCCCAAGCAATGCGGCGAGCTCGACGCCGTGATCGTCCACGGCGAGAACCGCGTCGGGCCTGCGCGCGAGATGGCACAGTGCAAGCGCAAGCGCGCGTGCCGGCCGATCGAACGGAAGCGCCATCAACGGCGCGAGCCCCCACTGCGGCGCGAGCCGGTGGCAGTAGTCCGCCGCGGCGATGATTTCCACGCCGAGTTTTTGCGCGGCGGCGCGAAAGGCGTCGTTTCGGTAGGAAGCCGCCGGCAGCAGGAGCAGCACCTCCTGTGGCCGCGTCCGCGTCGCGCGCGCGCGCCGGCGGCCTTGCCGCGCGGTCGGCAGCGGCGCGCTCAGAACGTCGCCAGTTGCTGGCTCGTCGGTTCGGCGCAGCAGAACCATGGCTCCGAGAGCCGCGGAATCGGCCCACCCGCGTGATCATTCGCCGGGAGCGGCGCGATTCCCCCTGGCGCGGCGTGTGCCATGCGCCAGATGGCAGCGAAGACTTCGCGCCGCGGCAAGGCCTGCGTTTCGGGGCGCCCGACCAGATCCTGGAGTTGCTGTTGCAGGCGGTCGACGCGGGGATCGCGATGGTGCCACGGGTAGCCGAGCAGCTTCTGGTCGAACGGCTCGAGCAGTTCGCGAAAACCGGCAAGCTTGAGCAGCTCCGAGCCTTCCGGCACGAGCAGCCGGATGGTGAATTGCACCGGCGGCACGTTTTCGATCAGTCCGAGCCTCGCCACGGCGTCGAGCAGCGCGCAGTATCCCTCCAGTGTGGTCCACGGCGTGAACGCGACGAATGTGGGCGCAAACGCGATGTCCGCCGCCCGCAGCAGCGCCACGGCGCGCTCGAAATCGGCGCAGGTGTGGTTTTTCGCGAGAAGCGCGAGGATGCGGTCATCCACGGCTTCCGCGGCCGAGGTGATGAAAAGACAGCCGCAGCGCCTGAACTCCGGCAGCAGCGCGGCATGCTCGATCAGGTGCTGGACCTTGATCGTCGCGTCCCAGGTGAGCGCCGGATGTTCGGCATGCAGCGCGCGCACGATCCGCAGCGCGTGCGTCGGGCCGTTGAGGAAATCCGGATCGCCGAACGAGACATGCTGCGCGCCCTGCGCGACCTGCTGGCGGATGTCGGCGAGCACGATCTCGGCCGGCACGGCGCGAAAGCGCCCCTGGTATACGGGTACGACCGGGCAGTGACGGCACCGGTGCTTGCAGCCGCGGCTCGCATCGGCAAAGCCGACGGTCCTTTCGCCGCCGTCCGGGAGCACGAGCCGCGCGTAGCGCGAAAGTGCCGGCAGGCCGGCGCGCTGCGGAACAGCGAACTCCACCTTGGCGTAGCGAATCACGGCGCCCGCCGGCGTAGTGTCCGGCGCGCCGTTCGCTGCGCGCTGTGCCGCGGAAATCAGGTCCGGCTCGAACTCGCCGCCGAGCACCTCGCCTATGCCCCGTGCACGCAGCAGCGCCGCATTCATCGGTGCGTATAGTCCGTAGGCGCAAAGGCGCGCGCCCGGAGCGAGTGCGCGGACGCGCGGCAGCGCTTCGAGGGCGATGCGCGTTGCCGTGTGCATGCCGAGGTGAAGCGCAATGAGCACCGTCTCCCGCCAGTCGATGCTGTCGAGCTTTTGCCGCGACAGATCGAGGCAGGTCACGCCGAACCCCGCGCGCTCGAGCAGCGCCGCGGGCTCGGCGAGCGCGAACGGCTGGCGTCCGAGGTCGTAGGGACTGACCAGAACGACTTTGCTGTTCCCGGCGCGAAGTGGATCCGCGCGCGAACGCCAGCGCTCCATGCGCGTTCCTACTTGCTCTTCGGCCGCGCCTCGAAACCCACGGGCGATTCGCGGCTTGCGCCGGCCTGCTCCATGCGCTCCAGATACCGGCTCCACATTTCCTCCTGGTGCAGGCCGTAGTCGTAGAGCAGGTCCCAGGAGTAGATGCCGGTCTCATGGCCGTCGGAAAAGCACGGCTGGACGGCGTAGGTGCCGACCGGCTCGAGGCGCGTGATGTCGATATTCTTCTTGCCGACCTGGAGCACTTCCTGCCCCGGCCCATGGCCGCGCACTTCCGCCGAGGGCGAATACACGCGCAGGAACTCGAACGGCAAGCGGAAACTTCTGCCGTCATCGAACGAGATCTCGAGAACGCGCGATTTCTGGTGCAGCTTGATTTCGGTCGGTGTCGGTGTGTGTTTTTCGTCTTCAAGCATCGCGCTGAATCCTTTCGCTCGCAGGGGGCATCATAAGCGAGTTCGCCGAGTAGAAAAACTCTGCCGCGTCAAGGGTTTTGCCGTGCGTGCGCACCCGTGGCGTTGGTATACTTGAGCGACGGTCGTCGCTCGCGCGGCGGCAGTTCTGCGGAGTTCGTACATGGCGCGCATGGTGAAGTGCATCAAGCTCGGTCGCGAGGCGGAGGGGCTCGATTTCCCGCCGTACCCGGGCGAACTCGGCAAGCGCATCTTCGAAAGCGTTTCCAAGGAAGCGTGGAAGCAGTGGCTCGAGCACCAGAAAATGCTGGTGAACGAGGGCCAGATGAATCTCGCAGACAAGCGGGCGCGCGACTACCTCGCGCAGCAGATGGAAAAGTATTTCTTTACCGGCGGCGTCGATGTGGCCGCCGGCTACGTCCCGCCGGGTCAAAAGCAGAAGTAAGGCGGCAATCTACGCCGCGCGCGCGGCCCGCCTGCGCTCGTGCTCGAGCAGCCCGGCGTCAGCGCTCTTCCTGCGGCGAACTTCCGATCGGTGCCGCCAAAGCGACCGGAGAAGATGTGGGCTGACCGTCTCCGTGCAGGCGTTTCAGCCGATAGGCGAGTTGCGGTCTTGTGAGCCCGAGCATGCGGGCGGCAGAAGAAAGATTGCCGCGCGCCTTGTCGACGGCGGTTTCGAGCAGCATGGCTTCCACCTGGTCCAGTGTCATGACGCCGTTGAAAACCGCCTCGCACAGGCTCTTTCCTGCGCCCCACGGGTTGAGTTCCAGATCGCCGTTCGTGGCCAGGCCGAACTCGCGGGCGCCTTCGTCCAGGCACGAAGAGAAAAGGTGGTCCACCTCGATCCGCGTGCCGCCCGGGGCGAGGATCACGCCGCGTTCGATCATGTTCTGCAGTTCACGGATGTTGCCCGGCCACCGGTAGGTGAGCAGTGCCCTTTTTGCCTTATCGGTGAAGCCACGCAGTTTCTTGCCATGAATGGCGCAGTATTTCCCCAGGAACTGCTTGGCGAGCGGAGAAATGTCCTCCTTCCGCTCCCGCAGCGGTGGAATATCGATCTGGTAGGCGTTTAGGCGGTAGTACAGGTCCGATCGAAACTTGCCATCCTTGACGAGCCGGTTCAGATCGCAGTTGGTCGCCGCGACGAGCCGCACGTTGATCTTGCGGGACTTCTGGTCGCCCAGGCGCTCAATCTCGCCGTCCTGCAGCACGCGCAGGAGTTTGCTCTGTGCCGAGAGGGACAGGTCGCCGATTTCGTCGAGAAAGAGCGTGCCGCCATCAGCGCGCTCAAAGCGCCCCTGGCGCGAGACAAGGGCGCCTGTGTAAGCACCTTTTTCCACGCCGAACAGCTCGGACTCGACCAGTTCCTGCGGTATGGCGGCGCAGTTGACGGCGACGAACGGGCGGTCGCGGCGCGGCCCGGATTCGTGCAGGCAGCGCGCAAACATCTCCTTTCCGACACCGGTCTCACCCAGCAGCAACACGCTGATCTGGTTGCCTGCCGCCTGCTTGAGCAGCCCGTAGGCGGCACGGAATCCAGGCGAGATGCCGACCATGTCAGCCGGCAGATTTTCCTTTCCGCCGATGCTGGAGCGGAGCTGAACGACTTGCGTCTGCAGGTCGAACAACTGGTCGGCGATCGACTCGGGCGCGAAGTGCGGCGTGTGCTCGGCGGCGTCCTCCCATTCCTCGACGGGCTTGCCGACGATTCGGCAGTTGTTGTGGCCCGCGCCGCTGCACTCGATTTCCTTGTACAGGATGGTTCGGCCCATGAACGCGGAGGTGTACCCGCAGGCGTAGCCGATCTGGGTCCAGCAGACCGGATCGGAATGAATCCCGTAGTAATGCCGATGCCACTGTCCTTCCCACGAGTTCTCCCAGAGGAACTCGCCATAGAAGCGCCCTGCAACGCGGTCCAGGTCGAGTTTGACCGGCGTGACCCGAACGATACCCTCGAGCGTGTGCAGTTGCGGACCGGTCATGAAGGCCTCGACGTCGCCGCAGTTCTCGGCGCGCGTGCGCGCCAGTTCGGCATCACGCACCCCGGAGGCGTAACCCATGCGCGTGAGCAGGCCTCGCGCCCGCTCCATGCCCAACGTATCGATCAGTTCCTTGCGCAGGGTGGCCTGCGCCTCCGCGTGCACCAGGAGCATGCGGTGCTCGTGCAGCCAGATCTGTCCGGTTTCTGCGCAAAAGCGGACCTTGGCGCGCAGGTCGTCGCCTGCCGAGCGCTCGACGCTGCGGAGCTTGACCATGATTTCACTCTCCTCCGAATAAAGCCTTCTATGCCCGCTTCGCGAGGGCCGGTTTGATTGATATCAACGAATTCGAAGCGCGCCGTTTGCGTTGGCGTCGATCCGGGGCCGCGGCGGTGCCGGGCAACGGTTCACGAAATGATGAAAAGCGCGCCCACGGGATCGGCAAACGTCACGAAATGAGCAGCGGTCGATGCCGCCGATTAACCGCTTGCCACGCCTTAGAAGGTTTTCGGCGGCTAGTTTTATTGCGGCGCGTCATGCCTCCGCTTCCTTTAGCCGGACGAGTTTTGTGGAGATGCAGGGCGGTCGATTGCTGCTTTGCGCCATCGCTTGGTGGCACGGACCTTGCGACGATCGGACGTTACAGCCCGCGGAAAACAGGCGCCGGGCCCTACGCGAAGGACTCAACGAATCCAAGGGGGAGCTACTCCGATGAAATTTCCGAGCCCGCACGACACCAAGGCCAAGGCGATTCCCGGAACCGAAGGCTGGGAGCGCATGTATCCGTACCAGTATCAGTTCGTCACCGACGATCCCGTGCGCAATCAATACGAGAAGGACACGTTCTGGTTCTACGACGGGCTGCATTATCCCGAACCGCTGTATCCCTTCGACACCATCTGGGACGAGGCCTGGTACCTCGCGCTGTCCCAGTACAACAACCGCATCTTCCAGGTGCCGCCGGTGCGTGGCGTCGACCACCGCATCATCAACGGCTACGTGTACATCTCGCCGGTGCCGGTGAAAGACCCGGCGGAGATCGGCCGCCGGGTGCCGAATTTCATGGAGCGCGCCGGGTTCTACTTCAAGAACTGGGATGCGCTCGAGGCCAAGTGGAAGATCAAGATGGAGGCCACCATCAAAGAACTCGAGGCGCTGGACATTCCGAGGCTGCCGGAGCTGGAGGACATGTCGGTGGTGACCGAAGCCCTCGGCGAATCGAAGGGATTCCACCTGATCAAGGCGTACGACGACCTGATCAACCTCGGCATCAAGTGCTGGCAGTACCACTTCGAGTTTCTCAACCTCGGCTACGCCGCGTACGTCTTTTTCCTCGATTTCGCGCAAAAGCTCTTCCCGAGCATCCCGCTGCAGCG
>CAZXAR010000056.1:0-19571 GCA_964638135.1 uncultured Enterobacteriaceae bacterium
CCGGCCGCGCTCGAGGGATTGGTCGGCTTTCGCGCGGTCGCGCCCGACCGGCTGCCGCTCATCGGCCCGCTTGCCGACGAAGAGGCGCGGACGCCGAAAAATCCGACGCTCGCATCGCTCGCGCGGCACGAAGGTCTCTACGGGGCGTTCGCCTACGGCTCGCGCGGACTGCTCTGGGCGGGGCTTGGCGCCGAGCTCCTCGCGAGTCTCGTCGAAGGCGAGCCGCTGCCGCTCGACGCGCGGCTCGCCGACGCGCTCGATCCGGCGCGGTTCCTGCTGCGCGAAGTGCGGCGCGCTACCGGCCGCGGAATTCCGGCCGGCCGAGCTTCTTGACGAACGCCGTCACCCCGGCGCGGAAATCCTCGGTGTGGCCCGAGGCGGCGATCGCCTGCGCTTCGAGCTCCATCTGCGTCTCGAGGCTCTCCTGCGTCGAGTGCTGGAAGAGCTGCTTCGCGCGCCCGAAGGCGTAGGTCGGCCCGCGCGCGAGTTCCGCGGCAAGCGCCGCCACCGCCGCGGGGAATTCGCCCTCCGGCGCGACACGGTTGACCAGGCCCCATTCGAGCGCCTCGCGCGCGGCGAGCGTGCGATTGGTGAGATAGAGCTCCATCGCACGGCTGTAGCCGATAAGCCGCGGCAGGAACCAGGTCGAGCTGCCGTCCGGCGCGGCACCGATGCCCGAATAGGCGAGCGTGAAGCGCGCCGATTCCGCGGCGAGCACCAGGTCGCCGGAAATCGCGAGGCTCATTCCGGCGCCCGCGGCCACGCCGTTCACCGCCATCAGCACGGGTTTGGGCGAGCGCGCAAGCCGCGAGATCGCACCATGGAAGTGCGTGGTGAGCGACTTGATATGGACGCCGATGCGCTCGAAGTTCTCCGAGAAATCCTTGACGTCGCCGCCGGCGCAGAAGGCGCGCCCGGCGCCGGTGACCACGATCGCGCGCACGGCGCGGTCTTCGTCGGCCTCGATTGCGGCCTGGAAGAGGTCGCGGCCGAGCGCCGGGTTGAGCGCGTTGAAGGCAGCGGGCCGGTTGAGCGTGATCGTCGCCACGCCCTGGGCGACTTCGTACTTGATCGTCTCGTAGGTCATGGGTGCAGCCATCGTGTTGCCGCGCGGCGCGGGGCGTACAGTTGCCGGAAGGTCTTCCCTTCCGGGGCGGGGAAATCGCGCCCCAGCGTCCAGCCCGGATCGAACGGCAGTCGCGCAATCGAGCCGCGCCGTCCGCCCATCCAATGAAGGATGCGGGCCGCGATCGCGGTCGCCAGCGCATAGAGCCGTGGCTGCAGCGCGAGCATGGCCCAGAGGCGAAGCGCGGCGCGCTCGGGCCAGGGCCGCAGCCCTCGATCGACCTGCTGCTCGCGAAGCCTGCGCAGCAGTTCCGGCAGCGGAATCATCACCGGGCAGGCCACTTCGCAGGCTCCGCACAGCGTTGCCGCCTGCGGCAGGTCGAGCGCATTTTCGAGCCCGTTGTACACCGGCGTGAGCACCGAGCCCATCGGCCCCGGATAGACCCACCCGTAGGCGTGGCCGCCGACGGTCTGGTACACCGGGCAGTGGTTCATGCACGCGCCGCAGCGGATGCAGCGCATCATGTCCCGCAGCTCGCCGCCGAGGAGCCGGGTGCGGCCGTTGTCCACCAGGATCACGTACATGTGCTCGGGCCCGTCGCCGTCGCCGCCGCGCTTCGGCCCGGTGAGAATCGAGAAGTAGTTCTCGATCTCCTGCCCGGTCGCCGAGCGCGGCAGGATGCGGTTGAGCGTGGAGAGGTCTTCGAGCGTCGCGATCACCTTCTCGATCCCGGTGATCGCGACCTGCACCCGCGGCAGCGTCGTCACCATGCGGCCGTTGCCCTCGTTGGTGACGATCGCCACCGACCCCGTCTCGGCCACCAGGAAATTGCCGCCCGAGATGCCGAGGTCCGCCGACAGGAACTGCGGGCGCAGCATCTCGCGCGCCTCGCGCGTCATCCTCTGGATGTCGTCCGAGCGCGGCCGGCGGTGATGCTTCTCGAACAGCTCGGCGACCTCGCCCAGGTCCTTGTGGATCGCAGGGGCGATGATGTGCGAGGGCGGCTCGCCGGCAAGTTGCAGGATGTATTCGCCCAGATCGGTCTCGACCGGCTGCACGCCGGCGGCGGCGAGCACTTCGTTCAGCCCCGCTTCCTCGGAGAGCATGGACTTCGACTTGATCGCTTTCCCGAGGCCGTGGCGGGCGCAGATTTCGAGCACGTGGCGGCACACTTCGCTCGCGTCTTCGGCCCACAGCACCACCGTGCCGCGGCGCCGCGCCTCCTCTTCGAACCGCGCCAGCCATGCATCCAGATTGCCGAGCGCGCGGTCGCGGATCGCCGCGCTCGCCGCGCGCAGCTCCTCGAACGCCTCGGCACCGTAGGCTTCGCGCGCCGCTGCGCGCTTGTCGACGAAACCGCGCCCGAAGCGCCGCATTGTGCTCTGCAGCCGCTCGTCGGCAAGCGCGCGCGCGGCGCGCTCCCTGAAATGGACCGAGGCGATCTGCATCAGGGTTTCCAGGCGAGCAATTCGGCGATGTGCAGCACGCGGGTCTGCCCGTCGCCCATGCGCCGCAGCTTGCCCTCGATGTTGAGCATGCAGCCCAGGTCGCCGAGCACGACCGCGCCGGCGCCGCTCGCGCGCACGTGCTCGCACTTTGCCTGCGCCATCGCCGCCGAGATTTCGCCGAACTTGACCGAGAAGGTGCCGCCGAATCCGCAGCAGGTGTCGCTGTCCTTCATCTCCTTCAGCTCCACGCCGGTCATGCGGGCGATGAGCGCGCGCGGCTGCTGCCGGATGCCGAGCTCGCGCAACCCCGAACAGGAGTCGTGGTAGGTCACGGCGCCCGCGTACGCGCCGGGGATCTTTCCGATCCCGGCCACGTTGGCCAGGAAATCGCTGAGCTCGTAGGTCTTGGCCGCAAGTCGTTCGGCGCGCTCCAGCCACGCCCCCTCGCCGCGGAAGACATCGCGGTAGTGGGCGCGAATCATCCCGGCGCACGAGCCCGAGGGGACAACCACGCAGTCGCAGGATTCGAATTCTTCGATCAGCTTTTCGGCCAGCGCGCGCGCCGCGCGCCGGTCGCCCGAGTTCCAGCCCGGCTGGCCGCAACAAGTCTGCGTCTCCGGCACGGTCACGTCGCAGCCGGCCGCCTCGAGAAGCTCGATCGCCGCGAAACCGATGCGCGGGCGCATCAGATCGACCAGGCAGGTGACCAGCAGCCCGACGCGGCGCGGCTCACTCATGGCGGCGACAATAGCACAGCGCAGGCCGCCGTTTCATATCGTGGGATACCGAAGTACAATGCGCAACTTGCCATGACGGCCGCGAAGAGCGAAACGAAGAATCCGATCCAGGTGATCGAGCGCATGATGAAGCTGCTCGACACGCTTGCCACGCACCCCGAGCCGCTCGGCCTGAAGCAGATCGCCCAGTACACCGGCCTTCACCCCTCCACGGCGCACCGCATTCTCAACGCGATGGCGGCCGACCGGGTGGTGGATCGCGTCGAGCCCGGAGCCTACCGCCTCGGCATGCGGCTGCTCGAACTCGGCACGCTGGTACGCTCGCGGATCAGCGTGCGCGAGCTCGCCCTGCCGATGATGCGCGAACTGCACGCGCAGACCGGCGAGACGGTGAACCTCTCGGTGCGCCACGACGACGAGATCGTGTACGTCGAGCGCACCTCGTCGGGGCGATCGGCCATGCGCATCGTGCACATGATCGGGGCGCGCGCGGCGCTCCACGTCACCGCGGCGGGCAAGCTCTTTCTGCTCGAAGAGGGATTCGGCAAGCTGCGCGACTACGCCAAGCGCACCGGGCTTGCGCCGCACACCCGCAACTCGATCACCAGCCTGCAGGTGCTCGAGCGCGAGCTCGAGCGCATCCAGCGCCAGGGCTGGGCGACCGACAGCGAAGAGGCGGAGATCGGCGTGCGGTGCGTCGCCGCGGCGGTGCGCGACGATTCCGGCCAGCTCCTTGCTGCGCTTTCCATTTCCACTCCGGCCGACCGCATGAAGCCGCAGTGGGGTCCGCTCGTGAAGGAAGCGGCCGAGCGGATCTCGCGCGCGGTCGGCCACCGCCCGGGCGGCGCCCGGATCGGGGCGCATTAGATCGTCGCGGCGGCGAGGCCGAAGAGCGCGAAGTAACGCCTGCGGTCCAGCCAGATCCGGGCGGCGCGGAAACCGGCCGCCTGCGCCATGGCCTCGAACTCCTCGACCGAGTACTTGCACGAGTTCTCGGTGTGGATCGATTCGCCGACTTCGAAGGCGAAGCGGTGGCGGCCGAAGCGAACCGACTGGCGCGCGAGCGACACCAGGTGCATCTCGACCCGGCCGAGCGCCGCGTTGTAGAAGGCGTAATGGGAAAAGCGCCGCAGGTCGAAGTCCGCGCCCAGTTCGCGGTTGATCCGGGCGAGCAGGTTCAGGTTGAACGCGGCGGTGACGCCGCGCGCGTCGTTGTACGCCGCATGCAGCGCGTTGGCGTCCTTCTTCAGGTCCACTCCGACCAGCATCGCCCCGCGGGATCCGACCTGGTTGCGCGACATGCGCAGGAACGCCTGCGCCTCGGCCGGGGTGAGATTGCCGATCGTCGAGCCGGGGAAATACACGATGCGCCGGCGCGCGGGCCGCGCCGGAAGTTCCAGCGGTCGCGAGAAATCGCCCACCACGGCCATGACGGAGAGCCAGGGAAACTCGGCGGCCAGCCGCCGGCCGGCATCCTGCAGCGCCGATTCGGAGATATCCACCGGCACATACAGGTCGGGCCGGCAGCGCCGGATGAGTAGCCGCGTCTTGAGGCTCGCGCCGCTGCCGTACTCGATCAGCTCCATGCCGCCGCCCGCGGGTGTCGCGGCAAAACGCGCGATCTCGCCCAGATGCCGGCGCGTGAGGGCAAGCTCGCAGCGCGTCAAGTAGTACTCCTTGAGCCGGCAGATCGCGTCGAACAGGCGGCTGCCCTGCGTATCGTAGAAGTACTTCGGCGGAATCGCCTTTTGCGGCAGCGACAGGCCGGCGACCACGTCGGCGCGGAAATGGTCCGCGGGGACCGCGGACCGGTGAAAGCGCAGGCTGCCTAGCCGCTCGGTCCGACGAGGGCGGCGGTTTCGAGCCACTTGCGGATGCGGTTGGCGTCGCCGATGCGTGAATACTTGCCCCACGAATCGAGCAGCACGACGACGAGATCGCGCGAGGCGACCCGCACGCGCATCACCAGGCAACGTCCGGCCTCGCTGATGAATCCGGTCTTGGAAAGCCCGATGTCCCAGCGGCTGCTCCGCACGAGGCCATTGGTGTTGCGGTAGTCAAGCGCCCGGCCGCGCGCGTGCACCGTCGCGCGCTCGCGCGTCGAGTACTCCCGGATCAGCCGGTAATCGTAGGCCGCCTGCACCAGCCGCGCGAGGTCCTGCGCGCTCGACACGTTCTCCGAGGAAAGCCCGGTCGGATCGGAAAAGCGCGTGTCCTGCATCCCGAGCGCCTGCGCCTTGGCGTTCATCGCGCGCACGAACGCGTCGCTGCCGCCCGGATAGGTGCGCGCGAGCGCGGCGGCTGCCCGGTTTTCCGAGGCCATCAGGGCGAGCAGAAGCAGCTCGTCGCGGGTCAGCACCGACCCGGGGCGAAGGCGCGAGCGCGTTCCCTTCATGGTATCGAGGTCCTCCTCGCTCACGACCACGCGCTGCGCCAGGTCGACGCGCGCATCGAGCAGCACCATCGCCGTCATGAGCTTGGTGATCGAGGCGATCGGCAGCACCGCGTCGCTGTTCTTGGCAAGAATCGCCTCGCCGCTCGCGGCGTCCTGCACCAGGGCGACCGAGGAGCGCAGGAATACCTTGTCCGGCTGCTCGCGCTGCAGGCGCTGGGCGAGCGCCTCGGCGTGCGCGTCTTCACGCTCGGCGGCAGTCAGCTTTTTCTTTTTCGCGCCGCCCGCCTGCGCAAAGCCGATGGTGAGCGCGAGCGCGGCGGCGAGCGCAAAAATGGCGACGATCTTTTCCAGTCGATGCAGGGTCCGCGGCTCTGTTTGCATGGCGTTGTGCTTATTGGTTTTTTCGCGTGCCGGCGAGTGTAGCCCGGGTGCCGGAAAAATTGCAAGAAAAATAAGAGGGTAGCGACAGGGACCTCGAAACCGCACGAACTGGGGCGGGCCGCCTAGGCGGCCTTCGCGCGCTCCAGTACCTGCGCCGCCTCGGCCTCCTGCTGCTGCAGCGACCACATGCGGGCGTATTCGCCGTCGGCGGCAAGCAGTTCGCCGTGCGTACCGCGTTCGACGATGCGGCCGTGCGCGAGCACCAGGATCTGGTCGGCGTCCATCACGGTCGAGAGCCGGTGCGCGATCACGAGCGTGGTGCGCCCGACCGAGATGCGCTCGAGTTCGGCCTGGATCGCCTTTTCGGATTTGGAGTCGAGCGCCGAGGTGGCCTCGTCGAAGATCAGGATGCGCGGGTTCTTGAGCAGCGCGCGGGCGATCGCCACGCGCTGCTTCTCGCCCCCCGAGAGCTTCAGGCCGCGCTCACCCACCGTCGCCTCGTATTTCTGCGGCAGCGATTCGATGAAGCCGTGGATGTGGGCGGCGCGCGCCGCATCCGCGACCCGTTCGTCGGGCGCTTCGGGGCAGCCGTAGTGGATGTTGTAGTGGATGGTGTCGTTGAACAGCACCGTGTCCTGCGGAACGATGCCGATCGCCCCGCGCAGCGACTGCTGGCGCACGTCGCGGATGTCGCGGCCGTTGACCAAGATCGCGCCGCCGGTGACGTCGTAGAACCGGTACAGCAGCCGCGCCAGGGTCGATTTGCCGGAGCCGGAATGGCCCACCACCGCGACCCGGTGTCCGGCGGGAATGGTGAAGCTCACGTCGTGCAGGATCGGGCGCGCCGGCTCGTAGTAAAAGTCCACGTTGCGGTATTCGATCGTCGCCAGCCCGGCAGGCAGGTCCGGGGCGCCCGGCTTGTCCTCGATTTCGCGGTTCTCGGACAGCAGCCGGAACATCCTGTCCATGTCGAGCAGCGACTGCTTGATCTCGCGGTACACCATGCCGAGGAAGTTGAGCGGGATGTAGAGCTGGATCAGCAATCCGTTGACCAGCACCAGGTCGCCGAGCGTGAAGCTGTTGGCGACCACGCCCTCGGCGGCGAGGAACATGAGCAGCGTCACCGCGGCCGCGATGATCAGGGCTTGGCCGATGTTGAGCAGCCCGAGCGATGCCTCCTGCTGGACCGCGGCGGACTCGTAGTTCTTCAGGTTCTCGTCGTAGCGGCGCGCCTCGAACTCCTCGTTGCCGAAGTACTTGACCGTCTCGTAGTTGAGCAGGCTGTCGATCGCGCGCGTGTTCGCCTTCGAATCGAGCTCGTTGGCGCGGCGGCGGATCTCCATGCGCCACTCGGTCACCAGAACCGTGAACGTGATGTAGATCGCGACCGCGCCGAAGGTCACCGCGGCGAAGCGCCAGTCGAACTTGCCCAGGAGCACCGCCGCGACCAGCGCGAACTCCAGGATCACCGGGATGATCGAGAAGATCATGTAGTTGAGCAGCGAGGAAATGCCGCGCGAGCCGCGCTCGATGTCGCGCGTCATGCCGCCGGTCTGCCGGTCGAGGTGAAACCGCAGCGAGAGCGCGTGCAGGTGGCGAAACACGCCGAGCGCGACGCGCCGGATCGCGCGCTGCACGACGCGCACGAAGACGACGTCGCGCAGCTCGGCGAACAGCGTGGTGGAAAAACGCAGGATGCCGTAGACCGCAAGCAGCGCGACCGGCACCGCGACCATCGCGAACTGCGGGTCGAGCCCGTCGACGATCTCCTTCATCACGAGCGGCACGCCGACGTTGGCGAACTTGGCCGCGGCGAGGAACGAAAGCGCGAGCGCCACCCGCCAGCGGTACTCCGCGAGATAGGGCAGCAGGCTCGCGGCCGCGCGCCATTCGCGGCCGCTGAGCGACTGCGTCGGTGCCGAGCTGTGATGGCGATGCGAAACCATTGCGAGGGGCCGATTCTAACCTCGCAGATCCGCCAAAACCCTTGACGCAAAAGCGCCTTGCTCCTATCATTCAAACGTTCGTTTAATTCACACAGGCTGGATTTCCCATGAACCTTCACGCCATCAAGCCGCAGCACGAAACGCGCACCCGGATCCTCGATGCGGCCGAGGAACTTTTCATGCGCCATGGCTTCGAGGGCACTTCGATGCGGCTGCTGACGGCCAAGGCGGGGGTCAATCTCGCCGCCGTGAACTACCACTTCGGGTCCAAGGACGCGCTCATCGAAGCGGTGCTGCGCCGGCGCCTCGATCCGATGAACATGGCGCGCATCAGCGAACTCGATCGGCTCGAAGGCGCTGCCGCGGGAAGCGCCTTGAGCCCCGAGGCCATCATCCGCGCCTTTCTCGGCCCGTCGCTCGCGATGATCGAGGACGCGAGAGGCGGCGGGCGCAATTTCAGCCGGCTGCTCGGCCGTGCCTACACCGAGCCCGCCAAGTCGATCCGCGCACTGATCGGCCAGCTCTATGCGCCCGCGATGGCGCGCTACAAGAGCGCCTTCGAGCGTGCGCTGCCCGAGCTGCCCAGGGACGAGCTGATCTGGCGCATGCATTTCATGTTCGGCACCCTCGCCTACACGCTCGCCGCGACCGACACGGTGCAACTGATCGCCGGCTGCAAGCCCGAGGACCGGTACGACGCGACACTGCTCGAGGAGCGCCTTGCGGCGTTCCTCTCCGCCGGACTGCTGGCGCCGCTGCCCGGCCAGCAGGGCGTACGCAAGGCCGCCTGAGGAGCAACCCCCGCCCGGAGGATTCGCCATGATCGGATTCATCGCCACAAGCGTTGTCGCGTTCCTGGTCCTCGCCTACGTGCAGGCGCCGATCCTCGCCTGGACCGTGGCCGGCGGTCTGCTGCTCGCGTACTTGAGCGCGCTCGCGGGCTTCGGCACGACGACCAACATCGTGCTCGGCGGGCTGTTCATCGTTGTCGCCGCATTGCTCAACCTGCGCTCGCTGCGCCGCCTGGCGTTGAGCGATCGAGTGCTCGCGGTGTTCCGCCGGATCCTTCCGGACATGTCGCCGACCGAAAAAGAAGCGATCGACGCCGGCACCGTCTGGTGGGACGCCGACCTTTTTTCCGGCAAGCCGGACTGGGACAAGCTGCTTGCCACTCCCGAGCCCAGGCTCAGCGCCGAAGAGCAGGCGTTCGTCGACGGTCCGTGCGAGGAAGTCTGCGCGATGGTGAACGACTGGGAAGTCACCCACGAGCGCTACGACCTGCCGCCGCCGGTCTGGCAGTACATCAAGGACAAGGGCTTCCTCGGCATGATCATTCCGAAGAAGTACGGCGGGCTCGGATTCTCGGCGCTCGCCCATTCGGCGGTGGTGATGAAGCTCTCGACGCGTTCGAACACGCTCGCAGTCACGGTGATGGTGCCCAATTCGCTCGGTCCCGCCGAGCTGCTGCTGCATTACGGCACCGAGGAGCAGAAAAACCATTACCTGCCGCGCCTTGCCAAGGGGCTGGAAGTCCCCTGCTTCGCGCTCACTTCGCCCGAGGCGGGTTCGGACGCCGCTTCGATCCCGGACTACGGCGTCGTCTGCAAGGGAACATGGCAGGGCAAGGAAGTCCTCGGGATGCGGGTCACCTGGGACAAGCGCTACATCACGCTCGGCCCGGTTTCGACTCTGCTCGGGCTCGCGTTCCGGCTCTACGATCCGGAGCACCTGCTGGGCGGCAGGGACGATCTCGGCATCACCTGTGCGCTCGTGCCGACCGGCACGCCGGGGGTCGAGATCGGGCGCCGGCATCTGCCGCTCAACATGGCGTTCCAGAACGGCCCGACGCGCGGCAGGGACGTGTTCATGCCGATCGAATGGATCATTGGCGGCCCCGAGTACGCCGGCAAGGGCTGGATGATGCTGATGAACTGCCTTGCGGCGGGGCGCTCGATTTCGCTGCCGACCTCCTCGGTGGGCGGCGCCAAGGCGCTCGCGCGCTACACCGGCGCCTACGCGCGCGTGCGCAGCCAGTTCAAGACGCCGATCGGAAAACTCGAGGGCGTGGAGGAAGCGCTCGGCCGCATCGCGGCGAACTGCTACCTGATGGACGCGACGCGCGTCATGACCGCGGGGGCCGTGGACGCGGGCGAAAAGCCCTCGGTCATCTCGGCGATCGCCAAGTACCACATGACCGAGCGGGCGCGCGAATGCATCAACGACGCGATGGACATCCATGGCGGCAAGGGCATCTGTCTCGGCCCGAACAACTATCTCGGGCGCGGCTACCAGGTCACGCCGGTCGCGATCACGGTGGAAGGGGCGAATATCCTCACCCGAAGCCTGATCATCTTCGGCCAAGGGGCGATCCGCTGCCATCCGTACGTGCTGCGCGAGATGCGCGCGGCCAAGGAACTGCAGGGCGTGGAAGCGGCAGTTGAATTCGACGACGCCTTTACCTCGCACATCGGCCACACGCTGTCGAACGGAGTGCGCGCCTTCGTGCACGGCCTGACCGCGGCGCGCCTCGCGCCCGTGCCTTCCGGCGCGGCGCGCGAGATGGCACGCTATTACCAGCGCGTCGGGCAGCTCTCGGCGGCATTTGCGTTCCTCGCCGACATTTCGATGCTGGCGATGGGCGGGGCGCTGAAGAAGAAGGAGAAGATTTCCGCGCGCCTGGGCGACGTGCTCTCGATGATGTACCTGATCTCGGCCACGCTGAAGCGCTACGAGGACCAGGGCCGGGTGCGCGAGGACCTGCCGCTCGCGCACGCTTCGGTGCGCGACGCGCTGTGGCAGGCGCAGCAGGCGATCGACGCGATCTACACCAACTTCCCGGTGCAGCCGCTGCGCTGGCTGCTGCGCTTCGCGGTGTTCCCGATCGGCACGCCGTTCCGCCCGCCGAAGGATCGCCACAACCACCGCTGCGCCAGGATCGTGCTCGAGCCCGGCGCGGCGCGCGAGCGCCTGACCGCGGGAATGTACGTCGGCAGGAACGAAAGCGAAGTCACCGGTGCGCTCGAAGCGGCGTTTCTCGCCACCATCGCCTGCGAACCGATCGAGGCGAGGCTGCGGCGCGCGGTCAAGGAGGGCGCGATCGTGCCGCGCTCGGGCGTGGACACCGCGGCGCTCGCCTGCGACAAGGGACTGATCAGCGCCGAGGAACTCGCGCAGTGGCGGCGAAAGGAAGCGCTTCGCAAGCACGTCATCCAGGTGGACGATTTCCCCCAGGACTTCGGACGCGCCGAAATCATGCAGAGGCTGGAGCGCGAGAGCGCCGCGCCGACCCGCGCCGCCGCCTGAGCGACAAGGAGGGCCGCCATGGCCGGATTCGCGAAACCGATCTACATCATCGACGGCGCGCGCACGCCGTTTCTCAAGGCGAAGAACCGGCCGGGCGTGTTCACGGCCGGCGACCTCGCGACGCAGGCCGGCCGGGCGCTGCTCCTGCGGCAGAAATTTTCGCCGCCCGATCTCGACGAGGTGATCCTGGGCTGCGCCGCGCCCTCGGTCGACGAAGTGAACATCGGCCGCGTGGCCGCCCTGCGCATGGGATGCGGCCAGAAGGTCCCGGGCTGGACCGTGATGCGCAACTGCGCCTCGGGCATGCAGGCGCTCGATTCGGCGATCAGCAACATCCTCGCCGGCAAGTCGAACCTGGTGCTCGCCGGCGGCGTGGACGCGCTCTCGCGCACGCCGCTCCTTTACAAGGACGTGATGGTGCTCTGGTTCGCCGACATGGCCGCCGCGAAGACCGCGGGCCGGCGCGCGGCGCTGTTTGCGCGACTGCCGCTGCGGGCGCTGCTCGCGCCGGTGATCGGAATCATGAAGGGGCTCACCGACCCGATGGTCGGGCTGCTCATGGGTCAGACGGCGGAAAACCTCGCGCACCGCTTCGGCATCACGCGGCAACAGATGGACGCGTTCTCGGTCCGCAGCCACCAGCGCGTGGTTGCGGCGCAGGAGGGCGGCTGGCTCGCCGCGGGCGGCGGAGAGCTGGAAGCAGTCTACGACCGGGACGGCAACGCCCACGCGCTCGACGACGGCGTGCGGCGCGATTCCTCGATGGAGAATCTCGCCAAGCTGAAACCGTTTTTCGACCGCAAGTACGGCAACGTGACGCCGGGCAACTCCTCGCAGATCACCGACGGGGCGGCCTGGCTGATCCTTGCCTCCGAAGAGGCGGTGCGGCGCCACGGCCTCACGCCGAAAGGCCGCATCGTGGATTCCGAGTGGGCGGGTCTCGATCCGGCGCAGATGGGCCTCGGGCCGGTGCATGCCGCCACTCCCATCCTGAAGCGCCACGGCCTTGGTCTATCCGATCTCGATTACTGGGAAATCAACGAGGCGTTTGCCGCGCAGGTGCTCGGCTGCCTCGCGGCGTGGAAGGACGGAAATTACTGCCGGGACGAGCTCGGGCTCGACGCGCCGCTGGGCGCGATCGACGAAGAAAGGCTCAATATCGACGGCGGCGCGGTCGCGCTCGGCCACCCGGTCGGTGCCTCCGGCGCCCGCATCGTGCTGCACCTGCTGAAAGCACTCGAGCGCAAAGGCGGCAAGCGCGGCATGGCCGCGATCTGCATCGGCGGCGGGCTCGGCGGCGCGATGCTGATCGAGAAAGCCTAGCGCTGCCATGGACCGCGCGCAGACGACGAGCATGGCGAAGCACTGGCGCTACGACAAGGACGGCCAGGACCTCGTCTGGCTGACTTTCGACCGGCAGGGCGAATCCACGAACACCTTCTCGCGCGAGGCGCTGGAAGAACTGTCCGCAGCGCTTGGCGCCATCGCGGCGGAGAAGCCCAAGGGACTGATCGTCCGCTCCGGCAAGGAGAATTTCATCGCCGGCGCGGACGTGAACGAGTTCGTGAAACTGAAGTCGGCCGGGGAGGCGCTCGAGTTCAACCGGCTCGGCTGGGACGTGACCCAGAAGCTGCGCGACCTGCCGTTCCCGACCACTGCACTGGTGAACGGCTTCTGCATGGGCGGAGGTCTCGAGCTTGCCCTTGCCTGCAGGTACCGCGTCGCGCTCGACGACCCGAAGACCCGCTTTGCGTTTCCGGAGGTGATGCTCGGCATCTGGCCGTCCTGGCACGGCCTGATGTGGCTGCCCAAGCTCGTTGGGCCCGCCGCCGCGTTCGACATGCTGCTCACGGGAAAGGCGGTCGATGCGCGCAAGGCGAAACGCATCGGGCTGGTCACGCAGGCGGTGCCACTGCGCGTCCTCGAGAACACGGCCCGGATGGTGACCTTGGAGGCGCCGCCCCCGCGGCCGCTGCCCTTCCTGCAGCGGTTGATGCTCGGGCCGCTGCGCAGCTTCGTCGCATCTCAGGCGCGCAAGCAGGTGGCGAAGCGCGCGCGCCGCGAACATTACCCCGCGCCCTACGCGATTCTCGACGCCTGGGTGAAGTACGACGGCGACCCCTACGTGAACCCGAACGATCCCGATTGCTCGATCAAGGCGCTGTTCGAGCACCCGACCACGCGCAACCTGCTCCGGATCTTCTTTCTGCAGGAGCGCATGAAGGCGCTCGGCAAGCACTCGGACTTCCAGGCAAAGCACGTGCACGTGATCGGCGCCGGCGTGATGGGCGGGGATATCGCCGCCCTGTGCGCGCAGCGCGGAATCACCGTGACCCTGCAGGACACGGCGCCGGAGCGCATCGCGCCGGCGCTCAAGCGCGCCGCGGAGCTCTTCGAGCGGCGCCTGCGCGACCCGCGGCGCGTGCGCGACGCGCTCGATCGGCTGATCCCCGATGTGCCGGGCGCCGGCGCCGCGCGCGCCGACGTCGTGATCGAGGCGATCTTCGAGAACCTGGAGGCGAAGCGGCAGCTTTTCGCCAAGGTCGAGGCGGTAGCCAAACCGGGAGCGGTCCTCGCCACGAACACCTCGAGCCTCAAGCTCGCCGACATCGCAGCCGGCTTCAAGGACCCGGCACGGCTGGTCGGGATCCACTTCTTCAACCCTGTGCCGCAGATGATGCTGGTCGAGATCGTTTCCGGAGAGCGTACGGATCCGCGCCTGGCGAAAGAGGCCGCCGCATTCGTGCGCCAGCTCGACAAGCTGCCCCTGCCGGTGAAGGATTCGCCGGGGTTCCTGGTGAACCGCGTGCTCGGGCCCTACATGCAGAACGCGTTTCGCCAGCTCGACCAGGGGGTGAAACCGGAAACCCTGGACGCGGCGATGGAGGAGTTCGGCATGCCGATGGGCCCGATGGAGCTCGCCGACACGGTCGGGCTCGACATCTGCGTCGCCGCCGGCAAGGAACTCGCGAAAAAGGGCGGATCGCTGAGCGATGCCGAACTCGAGGCGCTTGCCCCCAAAGTGCTGCTGAACAAGGTCTCGCTCGGCCAGCTCGGCAAGAAAACGGGGCAAGGGATCTACCGCTACGAGAAGGGCAAACCGGTGAAGGGCCAGCCCGACGCCTACACCGCGGACCTCGTCGATTCGCTGATCGGGCCTTATCTCGCCGAGGCTCGGGCCGTGCTCGCCGAGCGCATCGTCGCGGACGAGGACCTGATCGACGCGGGCCTCATCTTCGGCACCGGTTTTGCGCCCTTCCGCGGCGGGCCGCTCCACTTCCTGCGCGAAAGAAAGTAACCTCCCGCGCATGGCATTGCGGTACGACTGAGCATGGGACGGGCGTCACACCAGCCGCCCGATCTGGAGCTGCCGAAGAACCGGCTGCCCGCGCTGCGCGTCGTGCCGATGCCTGCGGATGCCAATCACAACGGCGACATCTTCGGCGGCTGGATCATGGCGCAGGTGGACGTTGCGGGAGGGAGCGTCGCCGGCCGCGTCGCGCGCGGCCGCGTGGCGACCGTCGCGGTGAACGCGTTTGTCTTCAAGCAGCCGGTGCAGGTCGGCGACGTGCTCTCGTTCTACGCCGACGTGGTGCGAATCGGCCACACCTCGGTCACGGTCAACGTCGAAGTCTTTGCCGAGCGCGGACGCGCCGATACCCGGATCGTCAAGGTCACCGAGGCGACGCTCACCTACGTCGCGATCGATCCGAAAGGGCGGCCGCGCCCCGTACCCAAGTGAGAGCGACTGGATGAAAGAATTGAAAGGAAAGGTCGCCGTCGTCACCGGCGGCGCAAGCGGCCTCGGACGCTCGATGGCGCTCGCGTTCGCGCGCGCGGGCATGCGCGTCGCGATCGCGGACGTCGACCAGGCGGGTCTGGAGCGGGTCGCGGGCGAATTGCGCGCGCTCGGCGCCAAGATGCTCTCGCAGCGCACCGATGTAACGAGGAGCGAAGAGGTGGAGGCGCTCGCGGCACGCGTCGCCTCTGAACTCGGCGGCGTGCACGTCGTGTGCAACAACGCCGGCGTAGCGGTCACGGCGCCGGTCTGGGAGACGACGGTCGCCGACTGGCAGTGGACGCTCGGCGTCAACCTGTGGGGCGTGATCCACGGCCTGCGCGCGTTCGTGCCGCGGCTGATCGCGCAGGACGAGGGGCACGTCGTCAACACGGCATCGGTCGCCGGCCTGATCTCGCCGCCCGGTTCGGGCGCGTACTGCGCGACCAAGCACGCGGTCGTGACGCTTTCGGAAGCGCTCTACCACGACCTGCAGGAGCACGGTTCGGGCGTCGGGGTCTCCGTACTCTGCCCCGCCTACGTGCCGACCGGAATCGCCGATGCGGAGCGCAATCGCCCCAAGGAGCTCGCCAATCCGCCGCGCGAACCCTCGCCGCTGCAGCGGGCCAAGCAGGCGATGCTCCGCAAGGCCGTGCTCTCGGGCAGGATTTCCGCCGACCAGGTGGCGCAGATGGTGGTCGCCGCGGTGAAGGCGAACCGTTTCTACGTCCTCACCCATCCGCGCATCAAGGGCGCGATCGAAGTTCGCCTGCGCGACATCCTGGACGAGCGCGCGCCGCACAACCCGCTCGCGCTCTGAGCGGGGCGGGTTCCCCCACGGGCCTGCCGGTCAGCGCCTGGCGCGCGCCGCCATCGCAGCCTGCGCCGCCTTGCGGTCTTCGCTCACGCGCGCGAACGCCGGGCGCTCGCCGAGCATCTTGAGGTACGGTTTGAGCGGCCCAATTCCTGCGAGCGCATCGGCGCCGTAGACCTGGCGCGTGGCGAGCGAAACGATCGGCAGGTGCAGGAACGAAACGCAATCCGCGAGCGTGAATTCCGTGCCCGCGATGAACGGATCGAAGCGCGCCAGCCGCTGCAGCGTGCGCACGCCCTTGGCCAGTTCCTTCTGCGCCTGCTCGCGCGTCTCGTCCGACACCTTGCCGCCGAAAAACGCCTCCGGATAGAGGCGCCGCGCGACCAGCTCGAGGTGAAGCTCGATATGCGCGATCAGCTCGCGCACCCGCGCGCGCGCCAGTGGGTCCTTCGGGTAGAGCGGCCGTTCCGGGAACGCGTCCTCCAGGTACTCGCAGATCACCTGCGACTCGCTGAGCGTCGCGCCGTCCACCTCGAGGATCGGCACCTTGCCCATCGGCGAGCGATCGGTCCATGCCTCCTTCTGCGAGGGCCAGCGCTCGGCGTCCTCCTCGAACGGCACCCCTTTCTCCAGGAGCGCGAGGCGCACCTTGTTGTGGTAGTTGCTGACATGAAACCCGCACAGCTTGAGCATCGTTCCTCCGCAGATGAATTGCGCGGTGGCATTATAGAAGCGGCCCTGAAAGGACTTGCGCCATGAGCGAAGCCGACCGCGGATTTCATACCGACCTTGCCGCCGAATCGTCCTACGGGGGCTACCTGCGCCTCGACCTGCTGCTCGCCGCGCAGCAGCCGCGCTCGGCGCACCACGACGAAATCCTGTTCATCATCCAGCACCAGACCGCGGAGCTGTGGATGAAGCTGATCGTGCACGAGCTGCAGGCCGCGATCGCGCATGTGCAGGCCGACCGCCTCGCGCCCTGCTTCAAGATCCTCGCGCGGGTGAAGCAGGTCCAGCGCCAGCTGTTCGAGCAGTGGGCGGTGCTCGAGACGCTGACGCCTTCCGAATACGTGCAGTTCCGCGACGTGCTCGGGCCCGCCTCGGGCCTGCAATCGTTCCAGTTCCGCGCGATCGAATTCCTGCTCGGCAACAAGAACGCCTCGATCCTCGCGGTGCATCGCCACGATGCCGCGGTCCACGCCTGGCTCGAGCGGCTGCTCCGCGCGCCCAGCCTGTACGACGAGTTCCTGCGCCACCTCGCGCGCCGCGGCATGCCGGTGCCGCGCGAATGCCTGGAGCGGGACTGGGTCGAGCCGTACCGGCGGCACCCGGGCGTGGTGGCGGTCTTCAAGTCCATCTACGAGGACCCGGAGCGCCACTGGGACGCCTACGACATGTGCGAAAAGCTGGTCGACGTCGAGGAGAATTTCCAGCTCTGGCGCTTTCGCCACGTCAAGACGGTCGAGCGGGTGATCGGGTTCAAGCGCGGCACCGGCGGCACGGCGGGCGTCGCCTTTCTGCGCAAGACGCTCGACATCGCGCTCTTCCCGGAGCTGATCGACGTGCGCACCGCGATCGAAAAGACATGATCGACCTGGGTGCGCAGCCGCTCGATGACGCGCTGATCGCGGACCGGGTCCGGCCGCTCTTCGCGCGCGCGCTCGCGCCCGGGCGCCCGATCTACCTCGCCAACCACTCGCTCGGCCGGCCGCCCGACCGGATGGCCGACGACGTGGCGCGCGCACTCGACGCGTGGTACCGCGACATGGGCGAAGCCTGGGAGCAGTGGCTCGCCGCGCGCGAGCGATTCCGCGCGCTCACCGCGCAACTGGTGGGCGCGCCGGCCCCGGATTCGATCGTTCCCAAAACGAGCGCGGGACAGGGGTTGCGCGCCGTGCTGAACGCGCACGAGGCGCGCATTCGCGTCGTCACGACCGATGCCGAGTTCGATTCGCTCGACTTCATCCTGCGCGTGTATCGCGACCGCGGGCGGGTCGACCTTGTGACCGTGCCGGCGCGCGCCGAGGCGCTGCTCGGCGCGCTGCGCGCGAAAACCGACCTCGTCGTCGTCTCCACGGTTCTCTTTCGCAGCGGCGAAATCCTCGCCGCGATCGCCGATGTCGTTCGCGCAGCGCACGCCGCCGGAGCCAAGGTGCTGCTCGACGTGTACCACCACGCCGGGGTGCTGCCGCTCGATCTCGCCGCGCTCGAGGCCGATTTCGCGGTGGGCGGCTCCTACAAGTACACGCGCGGCGGCCCCGGCGCGTGCTGGCTGTACGTCGCTCCGCGGCACCAACGCCTGCGCACGCTCGACACCGGATGGTTCGCAAAAGAAAACGTGTTCGGCTACGAACGCCCGGAGCCGCCGCGGTTTGCCCGCGGCGGGGATGCCTGGCTCGAATCGACGCCGCCCGTGCTTGCGCCGGTGCAGGCGCTCGCCGGGCTCGAATTCACGCTCGCCGTCGGCGTCGAGCGGCTGCGCGCCTACCACCTTGCGCAGAAAGCACGCTTCGCGGCGCTGCTCGAGGAGCGCGGCCTGCGGGTCGATGGCACTGGTCCCGCCCATGGCGCTTTCCTTACCGTCACTCTGCCGGACGCGCGCCGGATTTCCGAGGAGCTGATGCGGCGCGGGGTGAAGACCGACGCCCGCGGCGACCGGCTGCGACTGTGCGCCGACCTGCTCAATCCGGAAGACGAGCTGGAAACCGCAGCGCACGAGCTCGGTGCACTGCTCGAACGCTGATCCGGCTCAGGCGCGCTTCCTGCTCGCGAGCGCCTCGGCGATCGAAGTCTGCTCGCCGAGCTCCATCTTGGCGACGGCGTTGCGGTGCACTTCGTCCGGGCCGTCCGCGAAGCGCAGCGTGCGCGCCTGCGCGTACGCCGACGAAAGCCCGAAGTCCTGGCACACGCCGCCGCCGCCGTGCACCTGCATCGCCCAGTCGATCACCTGGCAGGCGACGTTCGGCGCGAGCACCTTGATCATCGCGATTTCCTTCTTCGCGATCTTGTTGCCGACCGTGTCCATCTTCCAGGCGGCATTGAGCACGAGGAAGCGCGCGGCATCGATCATGATGCGCGCTTCGGCGATGCGCTCGCGCGTCACGCCCTGATCGGCCACGGGACGGCCGAACGCGACGCGCTGCGTCGCGCGCCGGCACATCTTTTCCAGCGCCACCTCGGCCTGCCCGATCAGGCGCATGCAGTGATGGATGCGGCCCGGCCCGAGGCGGCCCTGCGCGATCTCGAAGCCGCGCCCCTCGCCGAGCAGGATGTTGGAAGCCGGCACCCGCACGTCCTTGAGGTCCACCTCCATGTGGCCGTGCGGCGCATCGTCGAAGCCGAACACGTGCAGCGCGCGCACGATGCGCACGCCCGGCGCATCCGCCGGCACGAGGATCATCGACTGCTGCTTGTGGCGCGACGAATGGTCCGGGTCGGTCTTGCCCATCACGATGTAGAGCTTGCAGCGCGGATCGCCGGCGCCGGAAGACCACCACTTGCGGCCGTTGACCACGTAGTCGTTCCCCTTGCGCTCGATGCGGCACTGGATGTTGGTCGCATCCGAGGAGGCGACGTCCGGCTCGGTCATGAGGAACGCGGAACGGATTTTTCCCTCGAGCAGCGGATCGAGCCACTGCCTTTTCTGCTCCTCGGTGCCGTAGCGCTCGATCGTCTCCATGTTGCCGGTGTCGGGCGCCGAGCA
>CAZXAR010000057.1:0-19483 GCA_964638135.1 uncultured Enterobacteriaceae bacterium
GAGTTGGTCATCGCGCCGTAGCCCCAGGTCTGCGCGACCCCGGCGACGGTGGTCGAATGGCAGATGCGCGCCTGGTGGTCGGTGTTGTTCGTGCCCCAGAGCGAAACCCACTTGCGGAGCAGGTACGCCTGCTCGTTGTTGTGCTTGGACGAGCCGACCACGAACAGGGCGTCGGGGCCGTCCTTTTCGCGGATCGCGGCGAGTTTCTTGGAGATCTCGTCGTAGGCCTGGTCCCAAGAAATCCGCTTCCACTTTCCGCCCTCGAGCTTCATCGGGTACTTCAGGCGGTGCGAATCGTGCGTGATGCCATGCTCGCGCACCGAGGCGCCCTTGGCGCAGTGCGCGCCCAGGTTGAGCGGGGAATCGAACACCGGCTCCTGGCGCACCCACACGCCGTTCACCACGGTGGCGTCGATCGCGCAGCCCACCGAGCAATGCGTGCACACCGTGCGCTTCACCTCGACCTTGCCCGCCGCGGCTTCCTTCGCCGCCTCGGCAGTGCCGATCATGTTGAACGGCAACTGCGAGGCGAGCGCGCCCGCGCCCAGCGTGAGCCCGGAGCGGCGCAGGAACGCGCGCCGGTCGATTGTCTTGGCCAGCATTCCCGTGAGCCCGCGCGAAATTCTCGCCTGCGGGGCGACGGCGCCGTTTGCCTTTCTGGTCAGCAGCATGGCAGGCCTCCTCAAACCTTGGCGGTGCGGTAGTAATTGCGCACGTGCGCGCTCTCCTGATAGCCGCTCGCAGCGCGCTTCGTCTTTCCGGTCACGGTGCTTTTCCGCGAACCGCTCGCCACGATCGCGGCGGCGCCAGCCGCGGCACCTGCGCCGAGCGTGAGGAGGAAATTGCGCCGCGATAGGCGCCGTGTGGAATTGCTCATGTCTGCCTCCTTTTGTTCCGAGTGCGCATCGGGTCGGGCACCGCCCAAAGTCGCTTCGATGAACCAGTGAAAAAGTTTAATCCATATCAAACGCCGTGTGTTCAAGTTCGACGAAACACTTCAGGAAGCGGGCAGCGTGCAGATAAAAGTTGACATGCTCGCAGCGGATTACCGCATCGCACAATCGACTCGCTGCGGGTTCCACGAAGCGCTCGAAGAATTCACGCTGCACGTCCGGCTCCGATCTCAGGATGAAGTGCCGCATCGCATCGCACAACGCCGAAACATGATCCTCGGGCTCCTGCGCATTGCCCTTGCGTTCCAGACCTTGGGCGGCGAGAAACCTGCGGATCTCGACGAGCGGAAGGTCGAGCGCAGTTCGGCTCAGGTAGGCCCCCGCATACAGCGTCACCTCGGCCTTTCCGGTCCCGACGAACACCGAGTCGTATTCGTCGCGCACCGCGTCGGCATCCGCCTGCCCCGCCGCGCTCTTGAGGTCGCGCCAGGCGCTGGACAGTCCGTAGCCCGGGCTGTCGGCGGCGATCTCCTCGGCGCCCCCGAGCGCCTGCAGGAGCTCCCGGTCTGGCGGCGCGTAGAAAAGCCGCGCAAGCAACGCGTAGAAGTTGGCGCGCGCCGCGTCTTCGGGCGGGAGCTCTACTTCGCTCACTTGCGCCCTGTGTAATCGAAGATCGTGGGTTCTTCCTTCGACTCCATCATGTCGATCGGCCGGCAGTCGGCGCACATCTGCAGGCGCCGGAGCGCGCCGCCCGTGGCGAACATCGAGTGTCCGCCCACCTTCGCCAGCATGACATCGATCATTTTCCTGGTGCTGAACGGCTTTCCGCAGCGCACGCAGTGGAACGGCTCGGCCTCGTTCAGGACGACGGGTTCCTTCGCCGGCGCACCGAGCCGCAGGCGCGGCGCGAGCCGGATCGCGTCCTCCGGGCAGGTATTGGCGCAGAGCCCGCACTGCACGCAGTTCCACTCGATGAAGCGCAGGCGCGGCGCGTCCGGCGCGTCGAGCAGCGCGGCTTCCGGACAGGCCCCGATGCACGCCTTGCACAGGGTGCACTTCGCCTTGTCCACGGCGAGCGTGCCGAACGGTGCGCCCCGGGGCAGCTCGATGATCTGCTTCGGCGCCGGCGCGTGCTTCGCCAGGTGCTCGAGCTCGAAATCGAGCGACGCGCGCTTCTCGGGCGCAAGGTTGAAAGCGGCCACCGACCCGGGGATCGCCGCCGGCTCCAGCGCCCAAAGGTGCCGTTCCAGTGCTTCGTCATCGACCAGATCGAAATGCCGCCCTTCGTAGCCGAGCGCCCCGAGCACCGTGCCGGCAAGCGTCATCTGCTCGTGCAGCGCCTGCCTGTATTCGCGGGCGAGCTCGCCGGACGCAAGCACCACCACCTGGCTTGCGCCAAAACACACCGCGCCAAGCAGCGTGTCCAGTCCGACCGAAGCGACGTGGTGGCATTCGAACGGGATGACCCGCGCCGGGAGCCCCTTGCCGCGGCGCCCGAGCGCGAGCACCTTGCGGCGACCGGCCTCGGCATCGTGAAACAGAACGCAGGCATTCCGTCCGCCCGCTTCGCGAAAAGTCGCAAGCATCGTCTTCAGGCGCAGCCCGGCGTCGGCGAGGCGCGGCGCCTGATGGCTCAACGCGCCCGATGGGCACACGGTCGCGCAGCCGCCGCAGCCGGCGCACAGATGCGGCTCCACCTTCACGTAGTCGCCGTCCGGCGCAATCGCGCCGGTCGAGCACACGTCCAGGCAACGGGTACACCCCGTGATGCCGGAGCGGCCGTGCGCGCAGATGCGCTCGCGATACTGCACGAACCGCGGCTTTTCGAATTCCCCGACCAGCGCCGCAAGGCGCTGCGCGGCAAGCGCCTGTTCGAGCGGATCGGCCCCCGGCGCCGCGTATCCCTGCGGCAGATCGCCTCGCTTGAGCAGCGGCTCTCGCGAAAGGTCGAGCACCAGGTCGAAACGCTCCTTGTGCGCTTCCGGCTTGCGCTCGAAGTCGATGGCGCCGATCGCCCCGCAGGCGGTTACGCATTCGCGGTGCGCCCGGCACTTCTCCAGGTCGATCTGGTAGGTGAAATCGATCGCGCTCTCGGGACAGGCGCGAACGCAGGCGTTGCAGCGCGTGCAGAGTTCGAGGTCGATCGGATTTTCCTGCCGCCACTCGACGTCGAACGCGCCGAGCCAGCCCGATACGCCGAGCACCCGGCCCGACCACACCGGGTATTTCCGTTCCGCCGGCAGTTCGCCGCGATGCGCCGAACTGAGCAGGACGCTCACCTCGAGCGTCTCCGAGAGTCGCTCGGCCCAATCGAGCGCGGCCTCGGAAGGTCCGACGACCAGAATCTGTCCGCCCGACCGGTACTCGACCGCCGGGACCGGCTCCGGATCGGGCAGCGCGGCGGCGGCGAGCAGCGCCGCGATCTTGGGCGTCGAAGCCCCCCCTTCGGCCGACCATCCCGCGTACTCGCGGATGTTGGCAAACCGAAGGTTCGCCTGCGAACCTTCGGCGAGTTCGGCGAAGAGCGGCGCTTCCTGCGTGCAGGCGACGATCAGGTCGGGATCGGTGAGCGCCGCCTGGTAGGCGCCGGCTTGCTTGCGGCAGAGCTCGGTGTGGATCGTGAGCGGCTGCCCGACCTTGAGCGCCTCGGCGAGCCGCCTCGCATCGAGCGCAATCGTGCCATTGCAGCTGCAGAGCTTAAGCGTCTTGCCTTCCAGCGCCATCGTCGGTCGGTTTCGGTTCCGGTTTCGGCTCCGGCCTTGCGGTCTGGGCAGCGGTGTTCTCCGCCTCCTCGAAAATCAGCTTGCGGGCCTGGTTGAGCGTCTTGAGCATTTCCATCGGAATCGGGTCGGCGCGCGTGTAGTCCTCCGAATACGCCTCGAACGGGTCGGGCACGTTGAAGCGGGCGTCGGCAAAGAGCTTCTTCAGCGCAGTGCGCCGCGTTTCGAGATCGACCCGCGGATCCATGAACGGCTTGAAATCCGAATCCGGGGTGAGCGATTCCGGCTTCGGCAGCTCGGGCGGCGCCGCCGCGGCGGGCGCCTGCGGCAATTCCTTCTTTTCCTCCTTCGGCGATTCGCGCGCCTCCGTCTTGAGGCGCGACCAGCGCGCGGCGAACGGCTCCTTGTCCTCGCTCATCGCGCGGCGCGGTCCTTGGGATGCAGGAACGAACGCGGCTTGATGCGCTTCTTCGGCTGCGGCCGGTAGTTCGTTTCCACATACTCGCCGACCCACGCGAAGACCTCCGGCGGCATCGGCACCGCGTCCACCGAGTGACCGCCATCGAGCCAGCGCCCGCCCTCCTCGGAGCTCGCCGTCACGTCGAGCGGCAACGCGGCGTCGCCCTCCATGCGCCAAAGAACGAACACCTTCGGGTTGCCGCTGGAAACGTTGAGGTAATAGCCCTCCAGCTCGTCCCGGTGCCGCCGCAGCGCAAAGCCCGGGTGCAGCCATTGCTGCACGCCCGTCTCGTTCACCAGCAGCCGGCGCGCATCCGCATCGGCGTAGCCGGGCAGCACGCTCCAGGGCTCCCAGATTTCGGACTGCCAGCGGTTGCGCGTCAGGCGGCGCTGCATCACCACCGCGACCGGAAAATCCTCCTTTTCCATTCCGCCAACTATACCCTCTGCTATGATTTTGCGAAGTAAAGGCATCATGCCAGAGAAGGTTATTCAAATCCGCGCCGAGCGCGCCGCCATCGCGGCGCCGCCATGGGATGGATCGCCCCTCGCGGACACGCTCGGCCGCCCGATCCGCGACCTGCGCATCTCGGTCACCGACCGCTGCAACTTCCGTTGCGTGTACTGCATGCCGCGCGAAGTGTTCGACGCCAACTACAAGTTTCTCCCGCATTCGGCGATCCTCACCTTCGAGGAGATCGCGCGCGTGGCGCGCATCTTCGTCGGCCTGGGGGTGAAAAAGATCCGCCTGACGGGCGGCGAGCCGCTGGTGCGCAAGGATCTGCCGAAGCTGATTGAACTGCTTGCCCCGCTCGGCGCGGACCTGACCCTCACCACCAACGGCTCGACGCTCGCGCGCCACGCCGGGGCGCTGCGGGGCGCCGGCCTCGCCCGGTTGACCGTGAGCCTCGACTCGCTCGACGACGCGACCTTCCGGCGCATGAACGACGCCGACTTCCCGGTGGCGAAGGTGCTCGCCGGGATCGAGGCCGCGGCGCGCGCCGGGCTCTCGCCGGTCAAGATCAACATGGTGGTCAAGCGCGGCATGAACGATCACCAGATCGTCGACATGGCGCGCTTCTGGCGCAGCAGCGGCCACATCGTGCGCTTCATCGAATTCATGGACGTCGGCTCCACGAACGGCTGGCGCATGGACGACGTGATTCCCTCGGCCGAGGTGGTGCGGCGAATCGGCGAGCATTTTCCGCTCGATCCGGTCGATCCGAACTACGCCGGCGAAGTCGCCGAACGCTGGCGCTACCGCGACGGCGCGGGCGAGATCGGCGTCATCTCCTCGGTGACGCAGGCCTTCTGCCGCAGCTGCAACCGCATGCGGCTTTCCACCGAGGGCGCGCTGTACACGTGCCTGTTCGCGCACTCCGGCCATGAACTGAAGGATCTCCTGCGCGGCGGGGCGCCCGACGACGAGATCCGCAATCGCATCGCGGCGGTGTGGCGCGCGCGCGGCGACCGCTATTCCGAAATCCGCACCGTCGAAACCGCGCGCCTGCAGAAGGTGGAGATGTCCTACATCGGTGGCTAGCAAACCGGAACGCCCGCAGCTCACCAACGCCGCTCGCCCGGCGACCTACGAAGTCGAGGCCTTCAACGAGCGCGGCGAGATGGTGCCCACGTCGATCGCGGGCGAGCATCCGCTTACGCTGTACCTGGACAAGCGCGAAATCGTCACGCTCATGACGCTCGGCCATGCGCCCGAGGCGCTCGCGATCGGCTACCTGCGCAACCAGCACCTGGTGCAGTCGCTTGCCGAGATCGCCTCGGTGCAAGTGGACTGGGAAACCGATTCGGTGGCGGTCACGACGCGCGCGAGCCGCACGCGGAACCTGAAGGAAAGGATGAAGAAGCGCACGGTCACCACCGGCTGCGGCCAGGGAACGGTGTTCGGCGACCTGATGGAGGAGATCGAGCGGGTGCGGCTGCGCGAGGACGTGCGCCTCGCGGACGCGCAGCTCTTCGACCTGGTCGACAAGGTGCGCAAGTACGAGACCATCTACAAGCAGGCGGGCGCGGTGCACGGCTGTGCGCTCGCGCGCGTCACCGGGCCCGGATCTGCCGAGATCATGATGTTCATCGAGGATGTGGGGCGCCACAACGCGGTGGACGCGATCGCGGGTTTCATGTGGCTCGATGCGATCGACGGCTCGGACAAGATCTTCTACACCACCGGGCGCCTGACCTCCGAGATGGTGATCAAGTGCGTGCAGATGGCGATCCCGTTCCTGGTGTCGCGCTCGGGGCTCACCAAGATGGGCTACGAAGTCGCGACGCGGGCAGGCCTCACCATGCTCGGCCGGGCAAGCGGCCGGCACTATCTCGCGTTCACCGGACGGCAGCGAATCGAACGGACCGTTCCCCAGCCGACCGCGGTGGCGTGATCCTGCGGTGCGCGACGACGCGATCGGCTACCTGCTGAAGGCGGCGAGCGGCGCGCCGGCCTGCGCCGACGTCGCCGCGTGGTGGGCACAGTACCGGGACGCCGTTCGCACCTGGCGCAATCCGATGGATCGTGCCGTCGCGGCGGGATTCGCTTCCGACCGTGCCGCCTGGGCGTTCGCCTCGGGTTACCAGGCGGCGCTGCACGCACTTTTTCCCGGAATTCCGGAAGACCGCATCTGCGCGCTCTGCGTGACCGAGGCCGAGGGCAACAGCCCGCGCGCGATCCGCGGCACGCTGCGGCGCACGGTGGAAGGCTGGAGGCTGGACGGGGCCAAGCGCTGGGCGACTCTCGGCCCGGACAGCGCGCTTTTTCTGGTCGCCGCGCGCGACGAGGCGGCATCCGGCGAACGGGTCGCGCTGCGGGTCGCGCGGGTGCCTTCCGGTGCCGCGGGCGTGCGGATCGAGCCGATGCCGGCAACGCGTTTCGTTCCCGAGGTGCCGCACGCGCAGATTCGATTCGAAGACGTGCGCCTCGCGGACGATGCGCTCCTGCCCGGCGACGGGTACGAGGATTACGTGAAGCGCTTTCGCACGGTGGAGGATCTGCACGTGCACGCCGCGGTGCTTGCCTACCTCGTGCGCGAGGCGCGGCGTCTCGCCTGGCCCGGGGAATGGATCGAGCGCGCCGCGGCCGCACTGCATGCGCTTCGCGCGCTCGCGGCCGAAGATCCGGCGGCGCCCGCGACGCACGTCGCGCTTGCGGGGGCGCTTGCGATCGGCGAGCGCCTCGTCGCGGATGCCGATGCGCACTGGGCGGCAAGCGCGGGCGACCCCGCGGCGCTGCGATGGCAGCGCGACCGCGCGCTGATGGGCGTTGCGGGCGATGCCCGCGCCAGGCGCCGCGTGCGCGCCTGGGAGCGGCTCAGGCCGACTTCGCCAGCAGCGTGAAGTGCTCGACCGCGGGCGGCGCGGCGAAATAGCCGCCGACGATCGCGCGCCACTGCTGAAAGGCGGGCGACTGGCGGAAGTCCACGGTGTGATTTTCGACCGTCTCCCAGAAGATCATCAGAACGTACCGCTCGGGCGATTCCACGCCCTTGTTCACCTTGTAGCCGCGAAAGCCTTTCGCGCGCGCGATCACCGTCTCGACGCCCTTGACGATGGCGGCGTCGAACTCGACCTGCTTGCCGGCTTCGATGCGAATGTCAGCGAGTTCCAGAATCATGACGAACCTCCCGTTCCGCGTTCAATCCGGCGGCGCGGCGACCACATCCTCGTAGCGGTGGCGCTTCGTGACGAGGCGCGCATGCTCGAAGATGTCGAGCGTCGCCTCGAACGCAGGCCGCGTGATCTCGACGTGCGGCGTCCAGTTGCCGAGCTTCTGGTAGGCCGCGATGGTCGCCGTCAGCACGGCGAGATCGGTGCCGGGAAAGAATGGCGCTTCGGCACGCGCGATCGCCGCAGCGGGCGATTCGATCACCCAGGCGCGCGCCTTGCGGTAAGCGCGCATGAACCGCTTCGCCATCGCGCCCGCGAGCCAGCCGCGCGTCGCGGCGAGGCTCGAAAACGCGCACGGCCCGATCGCGTCGCCGAGCGCCGTCACGATGCGTCCGCGGCCTTCGTGCTCGAGCTGCTGCGGCGCCGGACCCTGCAAGTGCACGTAATCGCCTTCGCCTCGGCGAAACGCCTCGATCATCTGCGGCGTCGAGCCGGCATCCACCGCCGCGATCGATCCGAAATCGAGTCCGCTTCGAAAGCACGCGTATCTGAACATCGCCATCGGCTGCTGGCCGTGGTCGATGAGAACACGCTTTCCCTGCAGGCGCTGCCACGAAAAATCCGGCTCGGCGCTGCGGCCGACGAGAAAAAAACCGTCCTTCTCGTTGATCTGCGCGAAATGCGCCGCCGGCGGCAGCTTGCCCTGCTCGAGCGGGCCGAAGCCCTGCGAGGGCGCCGACTGCGCAACATGCACGCTGCCCTCGAGCAGCGCGGCGACCGCGGATTTGCCGGGCGAGGCGACCGAGTGCACGGGTTTCAGTCCCTCGCGCTCGAGAAACCCGCCCGCAATAGCCGCGATGAGCGGCGAATAGAAGGCCGAGAAGCGCGTGAACTGGATGTTGATGGTTTCGCTCAAACGATCCTCCGCCGGATCGGGAAAGCGCGTCTTCAGGGCGCCGCGGCGGGCGCGCCCGCGGCGCCGGAGAATTTCTCCCTCTGCGCGATCAGCTCTGCCCGCGAAGGGAAGAAGAGCGAGGCGAGCAGCATCCCGCCGGCAAGCGCGGCAAGCACGAAAAAGACATTGCTGAATCCGCCCGCGGTGCGGTGCAACGCCGCGATCAGGGGCACCGCCACCGCCGCGACGCCAAGCGAAACCACGTAGCGCACCGCGAGCACGCGGGCGCGGTATTCGTCGGCGCAGTAGCGGCCCACGATGGCGTCGTTGAGCGGGATCTGGCCGAACACGGCGAGCATCATGAGGAGCGCCGCGCCGAGCATCTGCCAGCCTTCCAGGCTCGCGGCGAGAAAGAGCAGCGGGATCTGCGCGAGCGCCACCCCGACCATCAGGCGCTTGAGTTCCGTGCGGTCGATGAGCGTGCCCATCAGCACCTGCGCGAACGCCGCAAGCGCGTACACCGCGGCGACCAGCGCGCCGACGCCGAAGTTCGTCTGGGTGAGCGCCTGCAGCCGCTCGTCGAACACCTTGGGCATCGCCACCGTGGTCGAATTGAAGATGATGCCGCCGCACGCCGTGGCAACGAGCAGGATGGCGAAGATGCGCGCCATCATGCGGGCATCGACGTGCAGTCCGATCGACTTCGCGCTCTTCTTCGCCTGCCCCGGATCCTGCACCAGCGCGAGAAACGCCGCCCCCGCTGCAACGCAGGCAACGCCCGGAATGAAGAAGGCGGCGCGCCAGCCCGCAACGTCCACCAGCGCGCCGGTGACGAGCGCCGCGGCGGCAAGCCCGAGATTGCCCCACAGCCCGTTCCAGCCGAGCAGCCGCCCCATGCGCTCGGGCGAGGCGACCAGCATCGCGATTCCCACCGGGTGGTAGATCGCGGCGAACGCGCCGGTGAGCGTGAGACCGGCCGCGATGTGCCACGGCGACTGCGAGAATCCGGTCGCGAACAGCGACACGCCGATGCCGAAGAAGAAGATCGCCATGACGCGGTAGCGGCTCCAGTGGTCCGCCAGCCACCCGGCCGGAACCGCGAACGCACCGAAGGCGATGAAGCTGCCGAGCGCCAGCGGCAGGAGTTCCGAGTACGGCCGGTCCCACTCGCGCGCCAGCGCCAGCACCGCGGTCGGGAATACCAGCATCACCAGATGGTCCAGCAGGTGCCCGAGGTTGAGGAACGTGACCAGCCAGCGGTTCGGCATGGCAGGCAGTGTGGCACGCGCGCCTCCGGTGCACAAACGCCGTTTTACAATGTTCCGCATGGGCCCGACGGCCGGAATGGTGAGCGGAATCCTCCTCGCGGGCGGCCAGGGACGCCGCATGGGCGGGGTGGACAAGGGACTGCAGCCGTTTCGCGGCAAGCCGCTCGCGCAGTGGGCGATCGAGCGGCTTGCGCCGCAGGTCGGGGAGCTGATCGTCAACGCGAACCAGAATCGCGAAATCTATGCGCGCTTCGGCTACCGCGTGGTCGCGGACGAACTCGGCGGATTCGCCGGCCCGCTGGCCGGACTGCACGCCGGAATGAACGCCGCGCGGCACGACCTCGTTGCGACTGCGCCCTGCGATTCGCCGTTCCTGCCGGCCGATCTGGTGGCGCGCCTGCGCGCGTCGCTCGGCGCGCATGACCTCGCCGTGGCGAAAACCGGCTCGCAGCCGCATCCGGTGTTTTCGCTGGTCCGGCGCGCGGTACTCGCGCACCTGGGGAAATTTCTCGCCGCCGGCGGCCGCAAGATCGACGCCTGGTACGCGACCCTGAAAGTCGTCGAGGTCTCCTTCGACGACGAGGCGGACGCATTCCGCAACATCAACACGCTCGAGGAGCTGCGCCAGCCGTGAACGAGATCGCGCGCATCGTAAGCTGCCTCGACGGCTACGATCCCGAGGCGCTGCATGTGGACAAGGCGCGCGAGGCGATCCGCGCCTGCCTCGCGCCGATCGAAGGGATCGAGCGCGTGGCGCTGCGCGCTGCGCTCGGGCGGGTGCTCGCGCAAGACATCGTGCCCTCGATCGACGTTCCGGCGCACGACAATTCGGCGATGGACGGCTACGCGGTGCGCGCGGCGGACCTGAAGGCCGACGGCGAGGTCGTGCTCGAGGAGATCGGCAGCGCGTTCGCCGGGCGTCCGTTCGAGGGACGCATCGGCCCCGGGCAATGCGTGCGGGTCATGACCGGCGCCGTGCTGCCGCAGGGCGCGGACGCGGTGGTGGTCCAGGAAATCGTGCGCGTAGACGGGCGGCGCATCACGATTCCCGCCGGGCAGAAGGTGGCGCAGAACGTGCGCTACGCGGGCGAAGATCTGAAGGCGGGCGTGCCGGTGCTCAAGGCCGGAACGGCGATCCGGCCCGCGGAGCTCGGTGTCATCGGCTCGCTCGGCATCGCGGAAGTGCGAGTGAAACGCCGGCTGCGGGTCGCGTTCTTTTCCACCGGCGACGAACTCTGTTCGGTCGGCACGCCGCTCGGCGTCGGCCAGGTGTACGACTCCAACCGCTACACGCTGCACGGGATGCTCGCGCGCCTCGGGGTCGAACTGCTCGACCTGGGTGTGGTGCGCGACGACCCGGCGGCGCTCGAAAGCGCGCTGCGCCGCGCGGCGGCAAGCGCCGATGCGATCGTCACCTCGGGCGGGGTTTCTGTCGGGGAAGCGGATTTCGTGCGCCAGTTGATGGCGCGGCTCGGCGAAGTGCTGTTCTGGAAGATCGCGATGCGCCCGGGCCGGCCGATGGCCTTCGGCCGGATCGCCGCGGGGGAGGATTCCGCCTTTCTGTTCGGGCTGCCCGGAAACCCGGTCGCCGTGATGGTGACCTTCTACCAGTTCGTGCGCGGGGCGCTGCTCTTCCTCTCAGGTTGCCGCGACGACGCGGTTCCGCCGTTGCTCAAAGTACCTAGCGCGACGGCGCTGCGCAAAGTGCCCGGGCGCACCGAATACCAGCGCGGGATCCTGTCCCGCAGCGCAGTCGGCGAATGGAGCGTGCGCAACACCGGGCAGCAGGGTTCGGGCGTGCTGCGCTCGATGGCGGAGGCGAATTGCTTCATCGTGCTCGAGCACGAGCGCGCTCGCGTGGAAGCGGGCGAACTGGTGAACGTGTTGCTCTTCGAAGGACTGGTCTGAGCGCGGGAGGGTTCAGCCCGAGGCCGCTTCACGCTGGCGGCGGTCGACTTCGTCGGCGAGCAACCGGAGCGCCGCGCTCGGCGCGACGCGATAGCCGTCCTCGGCGCGCGCGAGGCCGCGCAAACGCTCCGGAAGCCGGGCGAGCTGGGACAGCGCGCGGGCGCGGATTTCCTCCAGACGGGCGGGCGGGGAGACGCGCACGCCGTTACGCATTGCCGGCTGAAGGAGCGGCAGGCCCGGCTGCGACTCGGTTTCCAGGCCCACGACGTCATGCGCGAAGCGCCCGTCGGCCGCCACCGTGCGCCAGACCTGCTTGCGGCCGGGCCAGGTCGCCTTGCCTTCGGAGCGCTTGCGCCGCGCGCGGCCCGCGTATTCCTGCAGCTTGTACGCGCAGTCCAGGCCCGGCACATCCGACGAGGTGACCAGGCTCGTGCCGACGCCGAAGCCGTCGATCGGGGCGCCGGCGAGGCGCGCGAGTTCGTGCTCGTCGAGCCCGCCGCTCGCGAAGATGCGGATCTCGCTGCAGCCGCCCTCGTCGAGGATCCGCCGCACCTTGCGCGCGTGCTCGCCGAGGTCCCCCGAATCGAGGCGCACCGCCTTGACGCGGATGCCTTCGGCCCGCAGCTGCGGCGCGAGCGCCACGACTTTCGCCGCGCCCGCCTCGGTGTCGTAGGTGTCCACGAGCAGCACCGTGTTCTCGGGATGGGCGCGCGCAAAATCGAGGAAGGCCGCCGTTTCGCTCTCGTGCGCCTGGACGAAGGAGTGCGCCATGGTGCCGTAGAGCGGGATCCCGAAGCGCCTGCCCGCGGCCACGGTCGCCGTTCCCGAAAAGCCGGCGAGGTAGGACGCGCGCGCGGCGAGCAGACCCGCCTCCGCCCCGTGCGCGCGCCGGAGACCAAAATCCACCAGCAGTTTTCCGGGCGCGGCGAGCACGCAGCGCGCCGCCTTGGCGGCAATCAGCGACTCGAAGTGCAGCAGCGCGACCAGCCTTGTTTCGACCAGTTGCGCCTGCGGCAGCGGCGCGACGACGCGCAGAATCGGTTCGTCGGCGAAGAACGCGCTCCCTTCCGGCATCGCGTCGACGTCGCCCGTGAAGCGGAACTGCGCCAGCGAATCCGCGAACCGCGCGCCGAAATCCTTCTGCCGGGCAAGCCATTCCAGCTCATCGTCGGTGAAGCGCAGGTTCTCGAGGAATTCGAGCACCTGCTCGAGGCCCGCGGCAACGAGGAAGTTGCGCGAAGCGGGGAGCTTGCGCACGAAGAACTCGAACGCGGCGACCTCGGTCAGCCCGCGCTCGAAATACGACTTCAGCATCGTGAGCTGATAGAAGTCGGTGAGGAGCGCGCTTGCGCCGGGGTCGCGCGCGAGCGAAGTCACGGCCCGACGCGGTCCAGCCGTGCGCCTGCCTGCGTCATCTGCGCGATCGCCCGCGTCCCGTCGCCGGGCGTCACCTCGACCGCGCGGATGCAGTCTTCGAGCACCACCACCTCGAGCCCGGCCCTGCGCGCGTCGAGCACCGTGTTGAGCACGCAGTAGTCGGTCGCAAGCCCGCCGACTACGACGCGGCGAACGCCGGCCGCCGCGAGGCGCGCCCCGAGATCGGTTCCGGCAAATCCCGAGTACGCGTCCTGGCCGGCCTCGGTCGCCTTCGAGACGATCTGCGCGCCCTGCGGCAGCACGAGGCCCTCGGCGAAGGCCGCGCCGGGCGTACCCGCGACGCAATGCGGCGGCCAGGGGCCGCCCTGCGCCTGGAACGAGCAATGGTTCTGCGGGTGCCAGTCGCGCGTGGCGAACACCGGGCGTTTCGCCCCGGCATACGCGCGCAGCGCTTCGTTGAGCGGCGCCACGACCTCGTCTCCGCGCGGTACGCCGAGCGCGCCTCCGGGAAGGAAATCCTTCTGCACGTCCACCACGACCAGCGCATCGGTAGGTTCCGGGTGAATCATCGTCTGCCCTCCTGGTTGATCCGGATCAAGTGGTCCTGCAAACCCGGGACTATCTTATTCGAGAGCGATCCGCAGGGGATGCTCGACCCATGCCGGCAAAACAACTCGAATTCGGCGACCATGCGCGCTCCCGGCTGGTGGACGGCATGAACAAGCTTGTCGAGGCGGTGCGCGTCACGCTGGGCCCGAAGGCGCGCACCGTGGTGCTGGAGCGCTCGTTCGGCCCGCCTGTGGTGGTCAATTCCGGCGTCGTCGTCGCAAGAGAGGTCGAGCTCGAGGACCGCTTCGAGAACATGGGCGCGCAGATGGCGCGCGAGGTCGCGGCGAAGACTTCCGAGGTGGCGGGCGACGGTACCACCACCGCCACCGTGCTCGCCGCCGGCATCGTGGCCGAAGGCATGAAGTACGTCGCTGCCGGCATGAACCCGATCGACCTCAAGCGCGGAATCGACTGCGCGGTGGACGCCGTGGTCGAGGAGCTGAAAGCCGTCGCCCGCCCCTGCGCGACGCGCACCGAGATTGCACAGGTCGCCGCGATCTCGGCCAACAACGACGCTTCGATCGGCGAAATGATCGCGCAGGCGATGGAGAAAGTCGGCAAGGAAGGCGTCATCACGGTCGAGGACGGCAAGGGCCTCGCGAGCGAGCTGGAAGTGGTCGAGGGCATGCAGTTCGACCGCGGCTACCTCTCGCCCTACTTCATCAACAACGCCGAGAAGCAGTCGGTCGTGCTCGAGGACGCGCTCGTGCTGCTGCACGACAGGAAGATCAGCGCCATCCGCGACCTGCTGCCGACGCTCGAATACGTGGCGAAGATGGGAAAGCCGCTGCTCGTGGTCGCCGAGGAAGTCGAGGGCGAGGCGCTCGCCACGCTCGTCGTCAACACGCTGCGCGGCGTGATCAAGTCCTGTGCGGTGAAAGCGCCCGGCTTCGGCGACCGCCGCAAGGCGATGCTCGAGGACATCGCCATCCTCACCGGTGGCCTGCTGATCGCCGAGGAAGCGGGGCTCACGCTGGAGAAGGCGTCGCCGGATGCGCTCGGCCGCGCCGACCGGATCGAGATCGGGCGCGACGACACCACGCTCATCGGCGGCAAGGGCGAGCCGAAGAAGATCGCGGCGCGCGTGACGCAGATCAAGCAGCAGATCGACGAGGCGACCAGCGACTACGACAAGGACAAGCTCAAGGAGCGCGCCGCCAAGCTCGCCGGCGGGGTGGCGGTGATCAAGGTCGGCGCCGCGACCGAAACCGAGATGAAGGAGCGCAAGCACCGCACCGAGGACGCGCTGCACGCCACGCGCGCCGCGGTCGAGGAAGGCATCCTGCCCGGCGGCGGCGTCGCGCTGCTGCGCACGCGCGCCCGGCTGGAGAAGCTGCACGGCGCGAACGAGGACCAGGACGCCGGCATCCGCATCGTGCTGCGGGCGCTCGAAGACCCGTTGCGCCAGATCGTGCGCAATTCGGGCGGCGAGCCGGCGGTGGTGGTTCAGCGCGTCGCGGACGGCGACGGAAACTTCGGCTTCAACGCCGCGACCGGCGAGTACGGCGACCTGGTGAAAATGGGCGTGCTCGACCCGTGCAAGGTGACGCGCGCCGCGCTGCAGAACGCGGCCTCGATCGCGGGACTCATCCTCACCACCGACTGCATGATCGCGCAGGCGCCCGAGAAGGAAAGCGAGTCGGCGCCCGAAGCGATGTAGATCGACCCGGCGGCCGCGCGGTACGGTCGTGCCCTTGCGCACGGCCGGGGCGGCGCTTCTTTCACTCCCGCGCCGCTCGCGCCGGATTCGATACCTTAGAATCGCCGCTCGATTCCCACGACGGCGAGGATGTTCCGATGCTGACGTTGTTCTACGCCCCCGGCGCCTGCTCGATGGCGGCCCACATCGTACTCGAGGAGAGCGGCGAGAAGTACGATGCGAAGCGCATGGACCTCTCCAGGGGCGAGCAGAAGACTCCGGAGTACCTGGAGATCCACCCCCTCGGCCGCGTGCCGGCACTCAAGCTCGACGACGGCTCGCCGCTGACCGAGAACACCGCGATCCTGCCCTTCCTCGGCAGGCGTGCCGGGCTCTGGCCCACCGACCCGCTGGCGGAAGCGCGTGCGCTGTCGACGATCGGCTTTTTCGCCTCCGCCGTGCATCCCGCGCACGCCCACATCAGCCGGCCCGAGCGCTACACCGAGGACAAGACCGCCTTCCCCGGGCTCCAGGCGATGGGCAAGAAGACCTTCCACGATTACCTCAAGCAGATCGACGGCATGTACGCCGGCCGCGAGTGGCTCTCCGCCCGGTATTCCGTCCTGGACCCCTACGCTTTCGTTTTCTACGTCTGGGGCGTGCGCCGCGAGCTGCCCGTGGCCGAACTGAAGAATTACACCGCCCTCAAGGACCGCATGCTCAAGCGCGCCGCGGTGCAGCGCGTGGTCGCGGACGAGGCAGTGAAGCTGTAGGCGCCTTGGCCTTCACAGGTCCGTTGAAATGACTTCGACGACACGGTAAGCGATGGCGGCGCTCCGCGACTAACACCCGATTCGCCAACCGGGAGAACACCATGCTGCGCAGTTTCGTGCTGATCGCCGCCCTACTTTGGCTCGCCGGTCCCGCCGCCGCCGGCAAGCCCGAGGTCTTCTCCGACGGCGGCGCGGCGATCCGGGGATACGACCCGGTCGCCTATTTCAGCGACGGCAAGCCCGTGAAGGGCGCGGCGCAGTTTACCCACCAGTGGAAAGGCGCCACCTGGCGCTTCGCGAGCGCGGCGAATCGCGAGCGTTTCGCGGCCACGCCGGAGAAGTACGCGCCGCAGTACGGCGGGTACTGCGCCTACGGCGTGGCGCAGGGCTACACGGTGGCGATCGATCCGGCCGCCTGGAGCGTGGTCGAGGGCAAGCTCTACCTCAACTACAGCACGAGCGTGCAGGCGAAGTGGAAGGAGGACGTGCCCGGCTACATCCGCAAGGCGGACGCCAACTGGCCGGCAGCGCTGGCGAAGTGAGCAGGCCGCTCGCCGCGGTCGCGCCGACGCCCAGGCCTTAGCCGCTGTTGCGCAATCCCGCGGCGATGCCGTTGATCGTGAGGTGGATGGCGCGCTTGGTGCGCTCGTCGGCGTCGCCCGCGCGGTAGCGCCGGATCAGCTCGACCTGCAGGTGGTTGAGCGGATCGAGGTAGGGGAAGCGGTTGCGGATCGAGCGCGCGAGCGTCGGGTTGTCGGCGAGCAGCTCAGGCTGGCCCGTGATCGCGGCAAGGCACTTGCGCGCGCGGGCCCATTCGGCCTCGATGCGGGCGAACGTCTCCTCGCGCAGCCACCGGTCGGGCACGAGTTCCGCGTAGCGCGAGGCGATCGCGAGGTCGGACTTGGCGAGCACCATGTCGAGGTTGGAGACCATGGCGCGAAAGAACGGCCAGTTTGCATACAGGGCACTCAACTCTTCGACCCTGCCACGGCGCTCGGCGAGCCACTGTTCGACCGCCGAGCCGAATCCGTACCAGCCGGGGAGCATCACCCGGCTCTGGCTCCAGCCGAAGACCCAGGGAATCGCGCGCAAGTCTTCCAGCCGCGCGCTCGTCTTGCGCGAGGCCGGCCGGCTGCCGATGTTGAGATCGCCGATCTCGGCGATCGGGGTCGCGGCGCGGAAAAAGTCGACGAAGCCCGGCGCCTCGACGAGCGCCCGGTAGGCGCGGTGCGCAAGCTGCGAGAGTTCTTCCATGATTTGCGCGTCGCGCTCGCTGCGCACGCCGTCCTGCGCGACAAGGCTCGCCTCGAGCGTCGCGGCGAGCAGCAGCTCCAGATTGCGGCGCCCGCTTTCCGGATCGCCGTACTTGCTCGCGATCACCTCGCCCTGCTCGGTGAGCCGCAGCGCGCCGTCCACGCTCCCCGCGGGCTGCGCGAGAATCGCCTCGTAGCTCGGGCCGCCGCCGCGTCCGACCGTGCCGCCTCGCCCATGAAACAGCCGCAGCCGCACGCCGTGGGCGCGACACACCCGCGCGAGCTCGAGCGTCGCCTTGTAGAGCGACCAGTTCGAGGCGAGGTAGCCGCCGTCCTTGTTCGAATCGGAGTAGCCGAGCATCACTTCCTGCGCCTCGCCGCGCCCGGCGATCCAGCGGCGGTAGCACGGCAGCGCGAGCGCGGCGTCGATCGTCGCGCCGCAGCGCTCCAGGTCCGCGATCGACTCGAACAGCGGAATGATGTCCACGTCGAGCGCCTGCGGGCGGAGCAGCCCCGCCTCGCGCAGCAGCACAGCCGCCTCCAGAAGATCCGAAACCGACTGGCAGTGCGAGATGATCGTCTGCGGCACCGCGCGCGCTCCGAAGCGCCGCTGTGCCCTTGCCGCCGCGGCGAACACCGCGAGTTCCGACACCGTCTTGGGTGAGTACTGGAGATACGGCGAGCGCAGGAGCCGCGGCCCTTCGAGTTCGTTTGCCAGCAGACGCACCCGCTCCGGTTCGGGGAGCGCGCCGTAGTCCGGCTCGACGCCGGCACGCGCGAGCAGTTCCGCCACGACCGCTTCGTGCTCGTCGGAGCTTTGCCGCAAGTCGATCGGTGCCAGATGAAAGCCGAACACGCTCGCCTGGCGCCGGAGCGCGTACAGGCGCCCTTCGGCGAGCAGCCCCGCGCCCTGCGCCCGCAATGCCCGGTCCACTGTGTGGAGATCGGCGAGGAATTCCTCCGCGTCGCGATACGGCGGCAGCACGCGGGCCGGCGCAACCGGCGGATGCAACTCGGCAAGCGCTTCGGAGGTCGCGGCAAGCCGCGCGTACACGCCCGAAAGCGCACGCCGATAGGGCTCGTCGCGCCGGTACGGCGATTCGTCGCCGGACGCATCGGCAAGCGCCACGATTTCCGCCGGCGCCGAGTGGATCCGGTCGGACAGCCCGAGCTCCTTGCCGAGCTCGCTCACTTCCGCCAGATAGTGCGAAAAGGCGAGCCGCGCCTGCTCGCGCAGCGCGAGATCGAGCGTCGCCGCGGTGACGAAGGGATTGCCGTCGCGGTCGCCGCCGATCCAGGTGCCGATGCTGAGAAACGGCGGCAGCCAGGGCCGCGCGCCGGTGCCGAGGCGCGCGGCGAGCGCCGCCTCGAGATCGGCATAGAGCCGCGGCAGTTCGGGAAGGAAGGTGAAGCGGAAATACTGGATCCCGTTCGTGATCTCGTCGGCAACGGCGAGCCGCGCAAGGCGCAGCATCGCGGTGAGCCAGAGCTGCAGCACGCGCCGGCGCAGCGCCTGCGCGCGCTCCGCGCCTTCCTCGGCGCCCCGCAGCAGCCGCGCGATGTCGCGCTCGCATTCGAGAATCGACTGGCGCTGCACTTCGGTCGGATGCGCGGTGAGCACCGGGCTCACGCTCGCCCGGCCGAACCACGCGAGGAGAGCGTCCGGTGCAACGCCGGCCCGCTGCACGCATTCGAGCGCGTGCGAGAGGCTGCCCCCGCGCCGCGGGGCACCCGCGCGGGCGTGCGCGAGGCGCCTGCGGTACTGGTGCACGTCCTCGGCGATGTTGAGCAGGTGCGAGAAATAGCTGAACGCCCGCACCACGTGGAGCGTCTCTTCGATGCCGAGCGTGTTGAGCTGGCTCTCGAGCGCGGCCCTGGCCCCGGCCGCGCCGACGCCGGAGTCCGGTTCGCTGCGCCGGAAGCTCACCGCGGTCTGCCGGATACGCTCGATCTTCTCGAACACCGCCTCGCCCGCCTGCTCGCGCACCACGTCGCCGAGCAGCCGGCCGAGCAGCCGCCGGTCCTCGCGCAGATCCTGTTCCTTGTCCGCTTCGCTCGAGTCGGCAGCCGCCAT
>CAZXAR010000058.1:0-19469 GCA_964638135.1 uncultured Enterobacteriaceae bacterium
GCGGCGAGCCGACCGAGGTGCACCGCTACCCGATCTCGATCGAGTGGCCGCCGGCACCGCTCGTCACGCAGCCGCCTGTCGCCGAATGCCGCGAGCAGCTCAGGCGCGAGCTGGGCCTCGGCGCGGAGGTGCGCGTCGGCGTCGGCGTCGATCGGCTCGACTACACCAAGGGCATTCTCGAGCGCTTCGCGGCGATCGAGCGGCTGCTCGAGATCGAGCCGCATTGGATCGGGCGCTTCGCCTTCGTGCAGATCGCCGCGCCCTCGCGCTCGAGCATCGAGGAATACCAGGCGCTCGACGCGCGCGTGCGCGCGGCGGCGCAGCGCATCAACGCGCGCTTCGGCACACCCGCCTGCCAGCCGATCGTGCTCCGGATCGAGCACCACGACGCCGCGCAGGTGTATGCGCACTACCGCGCCGCGGACCTCTGTTTCGTCTCCAGCCTGCACGACGGCATGAACCTGGTCGCCAAGGAGTACGTCGCGGCGCGCGACGACGAGCGCGGCGCGCTGATCCTGTCGCGGTTCACCGGCGCCGCGCGCGAACTGCCCGAAGCGCTGATCGTGAATCCCTACGACACCGAGGAGTGCGCGGCGGCGCTCGCGCAGGCGCTCGCCTTGCCGCCCGACGAACAGCGCAGCCGCATGCGCCGGATGCGCACGCTGGTACAGGAGTTCAACGTCTACCGCTGGGCGGGCCGGATGCTGCTCGATGCGGCGCGCGTACGGCAGCGCCGGCGCGTCGGTTCGGGCACACGGCGCCGGGCGCAAGTGGTCGACCTGCGCGTGCCCAGGTAACGCCCGTGCCGCCGTTCGCAGCCGACTGGGCGTTCTTCCTCGACGTCGACGGAACGCTGCTCGAACACGAGGAGCATCCGCAGGCGGTGCGCGTGGGCGCGGACGTGCGTCGGCTGCTCGACGGCCTGCGGCGTACCGCGGCCGGCGCGGTGGCGCTGATCAGCGGGCGCTCCGTGGAAGATCTCGACCGGTTGTTCGCGCCGCTTGTGCTGCCCCTCGCCGGACAGCACGGGAACGAACGGCGCTCGGCGAACGGCGCGCTCCACCGCCACACGCTGCCGCTCGACCGGCTCGCCGGCGCCGCCGCGCAACTGGTGCGCCTCACCTCTGCCCACGCCGCGCTGGTGCTGGAGAACAAGGGACTGACGCTCGCGCTGCATTACCGGCGCGCGCCGGAGCTGCGCGCCCGCGTCGGGCGGGAGATGCGCCGCCTCGCGGCGGCCTGCGGCGACGAGTTCGAACTGCAGCCGGGCAAGTTCCTCTACGAGATCAAGCCGAGCGGCAAGAACAAGGGCAGCGCGATCGAGGAGTTCCTGCGCGAGGCGCCCTTCGCGGGGCGCACGCCGGTGTTTCTCGGGGACGATCTCACCGACGAGCGCGGATTCGCCGTCGTCAACCGCGCCGGCGGCCACACGATCAAGGTCGGGACCGGCCGCACCTGCGCGCGCTGGCGACTGCGCGACGCGATCGCCGTGCGGCGCTGGCTCGGCGGGTACGTCACATGCCCCTCCGCGCCGCCTGCATCAAGTTGCCGTCGATGAATACGCTCGAACTGGGGGCGATCGGCAATTCGAGCGTCGGCGCACTGGTCGACGCGGGGGGCGAGATCGTCTGGTCCTGCCTGCCGCGTTTCGACAGCGACGCCGTGTTTTGCTCCCTGCTCCGCGCGGGCCGCGGCCCGGAGGATTTCGGCTACTTCGCGCTCGAGCTGATCGGCCTCGTGCGCAGCGAGCAGGAGTACGTGGCGAATACGCCGGTCCTCGTGACGCGGCTCTGGGACGATGCCGGGGCGGCCGTGGAAATCACCGACCTGGCGCCGCGCTTCCTGCAGTTCGGCCGCCTGTTCTGCCCCAGCCAGCTCGTGCGCATCATCCGCCCGCTCGCTGGCAGCCCGAAGCTGCGCCTGCGCCTGCGGCCCGCAAGCGATTACGGCGCCAGGCGCCCGGAGCGCACCTGGGGATCCAACCACGTCCGGTTCGTGTGCGGCGACCACGTGTTGCGGGTCACCGCCGACTGCTCGATCACGGCGCTGCTCGAGGAAACGCCCTTCGTGCTGCGCGCGCCGATCGCGCTGCTCGCGGGTCCCGACGAGACGCTGCAGGGCTCGGTCGGGGAAGTCGCGCAGCGGTTCCTCGAACGCACCGTGAACTATTGGCAGGACTGGGTGCGCGATCTCGCGATTCCGTTCGAGTGGCAGGCCGAGATCATCCGCGCCGCGATCACGCTCAAGCTCGCGGCGTACGACGACACCGGCGCGGTGATCGCGGCATTCACCACCTCGATACCGGAGGCGGCGGCAAGCGCCCGCAACTGGGACTACCGCTACTGCTGGCTGCGCGACGCGTACTTTACGGTCAACGCGCTCAACCGGCTGAACGCCACGCGCACCATGGAACGCTACCTCGGCTACATCATCAACGTGGCGGCGCACGCCGACGGGCGCCTGCAGCCCGTTTACGGGATCAGCGGCGCGGCGGAGATCGAAGAGCGTGAAATCGCTTCGCTGCCCGGCTACCGCGGCATGGGCCCCGTGCGCGTCGGCAACCAGGCCTGGCGGCAGGTGCAGAACGACGTCTACGGCTCGGCGATCCTGGCGGCGACGCACGCGTTCTTCGACCGGCGACTCCACGCGCTGGGAAACGAAGGCCTGTTCCGCCAGCTCGAAGCGCTCGGCGAGCGCGCGCTCGCCGTGCATGCGCAGCCCGATGCCGGACTCTGGGAGCTGCGCGGCGCGGCGCACGTGCACACCTTCTCCAGCGTCATGTGCTGGGTCGCCTGCGACCGGTTGGCCAAGATCGCGGCCCGGCTCGGGCTGGGCGAACGCGCCAGGCATTGGCGCATGCACGCCGACGGCATCCACGCCGTGATCGGCGCGCGCGCCTGGCACGCGCGCCGCGGCAGCTTCGTCGCGACCTTCGAGGGCGAAGCGCTCGACGCGAGCCTGCTGCTGCTGGCCGAACTCGGTTTCGTGCGCGCCGACGATCCGCGGTTCGCAGGCACCGTGGCCGCGGTCGAGCGCGACCTCAGGCGCGGAGATCTCGTGTTCCGGTACGCGCAACCGGACGATTTCGGCACGCCGGCCAACGCCTTCGTCGTGTGCACGTTCTGGTACATCGACGCGCTCGCGGCGCTGGGGCGGCGCGACGAGGCGCGCGCGCTGTTCGAGGCCATGCTCAAGCGGCGCAACCGCCTCGGTCTGTTCTCGGAGCATGTCGATCCCGAGAGCGGCGAGCTGTGGGGCAACTTTCCGCAGACCTACAGCATGGTCGGCATGATCAACTGCGCCACCCGGCTCAGCATCCCGTGGGATCAGGCGTTCTGAGGCGAAGGCCAATCCGATTTCTTGAGGGACCGCACGGTTCATGGCGTCCGGGGCTTGCGCACCCGCTTTTCTCTGCTATCCTCGTCACGTCAACCGAATACGGAGGGTCACCATGACAAAATTCGCCACCCGCTGCATCGCAGCGCTTGCCCTCATTTCGCTTGCCTCCCTGGCGGCTGCACAACCCAAACCCAATCCCGCCTGGCCGAAGACGCTCACGCTCGGCACTGCATCGGTGGGAGGCACGTACTTCGTCTACGGGCAGGTCTGGGCGAGCCTGGTGAACGAAAAGCTCGGCACTTCCATCAGCACGCAACAGACGCAGGGTCCGAACCAGAACATCATCCTGACCGACAGCCGGCAGGTCGATCTCGGGATGACCACCATGGGGGTCGCGCTTCAGGCATGGACCGGGGCCGGCGATTGGACCAAGGGTACGAAATACCAGAACATCCGCGCCACGTTCCCGATGTACGACACGCCGTTCCATTTCATCGCGCTCGACAAGTCGGGCATCAAAACGGTCAAGGATCTGACCAAGCGCAAGTCGGGCATCGGTCCGCGCGCCGGTACCTGCGGCACGTACTTTCCGATGTTCTTCAAGATCCTCGGAGTCGACACGACGATTCGCAACGGCCAGGCTTCCGACATGGCCGCCAACCTCCAGGACGGCCTGATCGACGCGTTTCCGTTCTGCGCCGGCATTCCGATCGCCGCGTTCTCGGAACTCGAGACGACCAACAAGGTGCGCTTCTTCACCTTCACCGACGACGAGATCAAGAGACTCAAGACCGCGCTGCCCGAACTTTCCGACTCGACGATCCCGAAGGGCACCTACAAGCAGCAAACCGAGGATCACCGGACGGTCGGCGTGTTCAATTTCGGCATCGCGCACAAGAACCTGCCCGACGACCTGGTCTACGCCATCGTCAAGGCGGTGCTGGAAAACAATGCCCAGATGGTCAAGGGCCACGCCGCGGCGAAGGAGACGCTGGTCGAGAATTGGAACCGCAATACCTTCCTGCCGTTCCACCCGGGCGCGGTGCGCTACTACAAGGAAAAGGGCATCGCCGTCCCCGCCAACCTGATCGGCAAGTAGGGTTCCGCATTCCGCACCGGACCGCGCTGCGCCCACCGCAGCGCGGTTTTTTTTGATGACTCAACCCTCCACTGACGAAGTCCTCGCGCCGCCCATGGCCGAGGAGGAGTTCGGCGGCAACAAGCGGCAACTGAGGCGGTGGGAAACGGTGCTTCTCGCGATGCTGTGCATCGGATTCACCGTGTTCCACCTCTTCGTTCTCAACATCTACTCGCTCGAGCCGCTGATGTTCCGCGCCATTCACGTCGGCTGGGGCGGGGCGATCGGCTTCCTCATCTACTCGGCACTGCCGCGCGGCCGGGGCGCGGGCGTGCCGTGGTACGACTGGCTGCTCGCCGCCGCTTCGATCGCCTGCGCCGGCTACGTCACCATCGAGATCGACGGGCTGCTGTTCCGGGCGGGCGCGCAGTGGACGACCTGGGACGTGGTGGTCGGCTTCGTCGGCACGCTGCTGGTGCTCGAGTTCGGCCGCCGCACCTCGGGCCTCGCGCTGGTGGTGATCGCGCTCGTGTTCCTGCTCTACACCTTTGTCGGGCCCTGGATGCCCGGCGTGCTGGAGCATCGCGGCTATGCCTTCGGGCACATCTTCACCTACATGTACAGCGAGTACGGGATGTTCGGCGTGACGACCCAGGTGTCGTCGTCGTACATCATCCTGTTCGTGACCTTCGCCGCGTTCCTGCAGGTGTCCAAGGTCGGCGACTACATCAACGACCTGTGCAACGCCCTTTTCGGCTGGGCGCGCGGTGGGCCCGCCAAGGCGGCCGTGGCCTCGGGCATCCTGTTCGGCTCGATCTCGGGGTCTTCCGTCGCCAACGTGGTCGCCTCGGGAATGGTGACGATCCCGATGATGCGCAAGGTCGGCTACGACCGGTCCACTGCGGCGGCGATCGAGGCCACGTCCTCGACCGGCGGACAGATGACGCCGCCCGTGCTCGGCGCGGGCGCGTTCCTGATGGCGGAGATCACCGGAATTCCTTACACGACGATCGCGCTGGCGGCGGTCATTCCGGCGATCCTGTTCTACGTCGCGTGCTGGATGCACGTCGATTACCACGCCATCCGGCTCGGCCTCAGGGGTCTGCGGCGCGAGGAATTACCCTCGCTCAACCGCATGCTCACCATGCTGTACCTGTTCTCGCCGATCGTCGTGCTGGTCTGGGCGTTCATGGTCGGCTATTCGCCGTTCCGCGCCGGCGGGCTGGGGATCATCACCGCGCTCGTCGCAGGGTCGCTCGCGATGGTATTCCGGGACCTCGAAGCCGGCGACGTCGCACCGCCGGTCGCCCGCAGCGCGGCAGGGGTCGCGATCGCGCTTCTCGCGCGGGTTGCTGCGCTGCTCGCGGCGGGCGGCTTGCTTGCCTTCGCGGTGGTGCAGGGACATGAAATCGCCAACCGGGCGCTCGGCGAGTGGGGCGCCCACGCGGTCGCCGTCGTGCTGATTGCGATTCCCGCGGCCGTGTTCGGCTGGCGGCGCACCGTCGAGGCGCTGAATCTCGCTGCGCGCGACACGGTGCAGCTCGTCGCGGTGTGCGCCTGCGCCGGCATCATCGTCGGCGTGGTTGCGCTCACCGGAATCGGCGGCCGCTTTTCCGAGCTGATCCTGGGCGTTGCGGGTGCCAACGTGCTGCTCGCCATGGTGTTTGCCGCGCTGGTCGCTCTCATTCTCGGCATGGGAATGCCCACGACGGCCGCCTATGCGATCGCGGCCGCGGTGCTCGCTCCCGGGCTCGCCAAGATCGGGGTGCCGACGCTGGTCGCGCACATGTTCGTGTTCTATTTCGCGGTGATCTCGGCGATCACTCCTCCGGTGGCGCTCGCCTCGTTCGCTGCTGCGGGGCTGGCGCAGTCCGATCCGTGGAAGACTTCGTGGATCGCGGTCGAGATGGGCCTCGCGACCTACATCGTGCCGTTCATGTTCTTCTACAGCCCGGTGCTGCTATGGCAGGGCGCCTGGCTCGACATCGTGCACGCGACGGCGACCGCCTGCATCGGCGTGTGGTTTCTTGCGGCTTCCACTGAAGGGCTTCTGGGCGGCCGGCGCCTGTCGGTGGCGCTGCGCGTTGCCCTGTTTGTCGCCGCGCTGGCGCTGATGCATCCGGGCACGGTGACGGATCTGGTCGGCTTCGCGATCGGAGTCCCGATCTACCTCTGGCAACGGCTGCGCAGATCGCCCGCCGCCTGAGCGCATGAACCGGACCCTGCGCTACGGCGACTTCCTCGGCGTCGTGCGCCTTCGGCAGCATGCCATCCGCTTCAACGACCTCGTGCGCGTCGAGCACGCGGCGCGGCGTCCGCGCCTGCGCACGCGCGATGTCTACCGGCTGATCGTCCCGTACGTCGCCCCGCGCGCGCTCGACCAGTTGCGGGCGGTTCTGCCGATCGCGCTGTTTCTGGCGCTCTTCCAGTTACTCGTGCTGCGCACCGGGGTGCAGGGGCCGGCGGCCATTGCGCTCGGCATTGCGGCGGTGATGGCCGGGCTCATGTGCTTCATGGAAGGGGTGCGGCTGGGTCTGATGCCGTTTGCCGAAAACATCGGCTACCTGCTTCCGCAGCGCGCGCGGCATGCGGCGGTGCTCGCGGTTGCATTCGCGCTCGGCCTGCTTGCCACCTTTGCCGAACCGGCGATCGGCGCCCTCAAGGCCGCCGGCCGCCTCACCGACGCGGCGCGCGCGCCGCTGCTGGCCGCGATGCTCGATGCGCACTCCGGGGCGCTGGTGTGGGCGGTGGGGCTCGGCGTGGGGGCAGCGGTGGTGATCGGCATCATGCGCGTCGTGTACAACCTGCGACTGAAGACCCTGATCGTTCTCACCCTGGTGCCCTGCCTCGGGCTGACGGTCTGGTTCGCGGCCGATCCGCAGCTCGCGCCGCTCATCGGCCTTGCGTGGGACTGCGGGGCGATCACCACCGGACCGGTCACCGTGCCGCTCGTGCTTGCGCTCGGCATCGGGGTCGCGAACGCCGCCGGCGAGGAGGACAACCCGCTCAGCGGTTTCGGGATCGTGACGCTGGCGTCGCTCTTTCCGGCCATCGGCGTGATGCTGCTCGCACTCGGGGTGAACGACAGCACGGCGGGCGCGATCGCAGCCGTCGAACCGGAAGCACCGGCATGGCACGAGCAAACACCCTATGCCGAAGGGATCGGCGCGCTGCGCGCGATCCTGCCCCTCACCGTTTTTCTCTGGCTGGTGCAGCGCCTGCTCTTGCGCGAGAAGCTCAAGGAGGGCGCAATCGTTGCCTATGGCATCGGCGTCGCCGTGCTGGGGATGCTGCTGTTCAACCTGGGACTGTCGTGGGGCCTGGCGCCGCTCGGCGCTCAGGCGGGAAGTCTCGTTCCCGCGGCCTTCAGCGCGCATCCCGAGGCGGCCGGCTCGCCGCTTTACGGGTACGGTCCCGGCATCGCCGTGGCGCTCGTCTTCGCGGCGCTGCTCGGGCTCGGCGCCACGGTCGCCGAACCGGCGCTCCTCGCGATGGGGATCACGGTGGAAACGCTGACCGACGGCGCGTTCCGCCGCAACGCCCTCATCTACACGGTGGCGATCGGAGTGGCGCTCGGCACCGCGCTCGGCGTGGCGAAGATTGCATTCGACCTGTCGCTTGCCTCGCTCCTTCTTCCCGCCTACGGCCTGGCGTTTCTTCTGACGGTAGTCTCGCGCGAAGAGTACGTGAACCTGGCGTGGGACAGCGCCGGCGTCACGACCGGCCCGGTCACCGTGCCGCTCGTGCTGGCGCTCGGCCTCGGTCTGGGCAAGTCGGTTCAGGCGGTGGACGGCTTCGGCGTGCTTGCCATGGCCTCGGTCGGCCCGATCGTCACGGTGCTTGCGATGGGTCTGTGGATTCGCCTGCGCGAAGCCCAGGAGCGGCGCCGCGCCGCCGCGCTGGAGCCGGCGTGAAATCCGGCCTGGTGGTGTTGACCGACGCGGTGCTGATCACCTGCATCGTGCAGCGGGGCATGGCCGATGCGGTGGTGGACGCCGCGCTCAGGGTCGGCGCTCAAGGGGCGACCGTGTTCTACGCCCGCGGTACCGGCGTGCGGCAGCGCCTGCTCGGCGTGCTCGGGGTCACCGTCAATGCCGAAAAGGAGGTCATCTACATCGTCGCCCCGACGGAGCAGGCGGACCTCATCTTCGAGCGCGCCTTCGTCGCGGCCAAGCTCGATACGCCCGCCATGGGCATGATCTACATGTCGCCGCTGGAAAAGATGGCGACCTACGTCCCGCCCGCCGTGGTGGAGCGCTTCCTTGGCGGCTGAGCGCTACAAGATCATCACCTGCTTCCTGCCGCAGGGACGGGCGGCCGAGGTGCTCGAGCGCGTACGCAAGCAGTTCGGCATCGCGAGCACGCTCTACCACCACGCGCGCGGGGTGGGGTTCGGCACGCGCCGCGGCTGGCGCACCTTTCATGCCAGCGAACGCGAAGTGATCACCGTGCTTGCGCGCGAGGCCGAAGCCGACGAGCTGTTCAAGTTCCTTTATTTCGACGCCGGGCTCGACGAGCCGAACGCCGGACTGGTCTTCATGGAGCGGGCGCTGCGGGCGAGCCCGCTCGAGATGCCCGAAATCACCGAGCCGGAGGAATGAGCCCGGCGCGCACGCGGGCGATGCTTCGATCGTTCAGCGCGCCAGCACTTTCACCATCTCGAAATATTCGAGGCTCGGCTCGCGCTGCCGGTCGATGATGTCGCGCACCGGCACGGTCTCGATCGTCCGGCCGCTCAGGCCGACGAGCGCGTCGCTTTCGCCCGCGAGCAGCGCATCGACCGCTTTCCTGCCGAGCCGGGCCGCGAGCATGCGGTCGAACGCGGTCGGCGATCCGCCGCGCTGGATGTGGCCCAGGCGGCTCGCGCGCGCGTGAAACCCGACATCGGTCTCTTCGATCGCCTTCAGGAGTTCGCCGATGCGGGTGCCCGCGCCCTCGGCGACGATGATGATGGCGTTCGACTTGCCGCGCCGGTGCGCGTCCCGGATCGCGTCCAGCACTTCGGACACGCTGCTTTCGATTTCCGGCACGAGCACCATTTCCGCGCCGCACACCACGCCGGCGACCACCGCCAGGTAGCCGCACCCGCGGCCCATGGTTTCCACCAGGAAGCATCGCGTGTGCGACGAGGCGGTATCGCGCAGCTTGTCGACCGCATCGACGATCGTGTTGAGCGCCGTGTCGACGCCGATCGAGACGTCGGTGCCCACCATGTCGTTGTCGATGCTCGCCGGCACGACCATCACGCGCATGCCGAGCCCGGCAAGCGCATGCGCCCCCCGCATCGAACCTTCGCCGCCGATCACCACCAGCGCGTCAATGCCCGCCGTCTGCGCCTGGTGACGCGCGGCCTGCCGATGCTCGGGCTTGAAGAAGCGCTCGCTGCGGCGCGTCTGCAGGATCGTCCCGCCGTGCGGCAGGATGCCGCCGACGTCGCGCGCGCCGAGGGCGCGAAACGTGCCGTCGATCAGGCCGTCGAATCCGTTCGATATCCCGATCACGCGCCTGCCTCGATGCAGCGCAGTGCGCACGATGGCGCGAATGGCGGCGTTCATCCCCGGGGCATCGCCCCCCGAGGTCAATACGCCGATCGTCGAAACGGTGGTTTCGTTCAATTCAGCCGACGAGCACGATGTGGACGCGGTACGGCCCGTGCGCACCGAGCACGATGGTTTGCTCGATATCGGCGGTGCGGGAGGGGCCCGAGATGAAGTTTACCGCGCGCGGCAGCTGTCCGAGTTCGGCGCGCGCGAGATCCCAGGCGTCCTCCATGCAGGGCACCACGCGCGAGGCAGGCACGAGCGCGATATGCGTTTCGGGAAGGAGGCTCACACTCGCGGGCGTGTCCGGCCCGGAACACAGCATCAGCGTGCCGGTTTCGGCAATCGCGCAAAACGCGCCGGTGACGCCGAGGAGGTCTTCGGCACGCGCCGCGCGCGGCTCGAGTGCAAGCCCGGCCTTGTCCCAACCGAGCGACGCAAGCCGCGGCCACAGGCAGCCGGACTTCGGCAGCTTGTGCGCGTCGAGGTAGCGCGCCGCGGCGGCGGGCGCCTCTGCCAGCGTCGCGACCCGGTCGGTGGTGCTAGCGCTCGCCTCGGCGTGCGCCGTGAAGTGCGCCATGAGATCGCCCGCCAACGGGCGCACCGGCCCGCGCGGATGCGCACGCAGATAGATTTCGACCTCGGCACGCTCGGTGGCCGAAACGGGCCCGCCGCGCCCCTGGCCGCGCCGAATGCGTTCGAGAATGCGTTCGCGCGCGGCCATGCAATCAGGCCTTGAGTGCCACGAAGACCTCGTCGAGCGTCTTCTTGGCATCGCCGAACAGCATGCGGTTGTTGTCCTTGTAGAAGAGCGGATTGTCGACGCCCGCGTAGCCCGAGGCCATGCTGCGCTTCATCACGATCGAGGTCCGCGCTTTCCAGACTTCGAGCACCGGCATGCCCGCGATCGGGCTGGTGGGGTCGTCCTGCGCGGCCGGATTGACGATGTCGTTGGCCCCGATCACCATGGCCACATCGGTATCCGGGAAGTCGCCATTCAGCTCGTCCATTTCGAGCACGATGTCGTAGGGCACCCTCGCCTCGGCGAGCAGCACGTTCATGTGGCCCGGCATGCGGCCGGCGACCGGGTGGATCCCGAAGCGCACGTTGACGCCCTGCTCGCGCAGGTGCCGGGTGATCTCGTACACCGTGTGCTGGGCCTGCGCCACCGCCATGCCGTAGCCCGGCACGATGATGACGTTTTTCGCCTCGCGCAACAGTTCGGCGGCCTCGGTCGCGCTGACCGGAACCACTTCGCCGGCCGGCTTTCCGCTGCCCGCGGCGGCGGCGCTGCCCTCGGTGCCGAAACCGCCCGCGATCACGGCGACGAAACGCCGGTTCATCGCCCGGCACATGATGTAGGAAAGAATCGCGCCGCTCGAGCCGACCAGGGCCCCGGTCACGATCAGCAGGTCATTTGACAGCATGAATCCGGTGGCTGCCGCCGCCCAGCCCGAGTAGCTGTTCAGCATCGATACCACCACCGGCATGTCGGCGCCGCCGATCGCCATCACCATGTGGACGCCGAACAGCAGCGCGATCACGGTCATCACGACGAGCGGCGTCATGCCCTCGGCGACCGAGTGCGAATCGATGAAGCGTGCGCCGAACCAGATCACCACCAGCAGGCCGGCGAGGTTGATCCAGTGCCGCGCGGGCAGCAGCATCGGCTTGCCGCTGATCTTGGCCGAGAGCTTGCCGAAGGCGATCAGCGAGCCCGAGAAGGTGACGGCGCCGATCAGCACGCCGATGTAGATCTCCAGCTCGTGAATCGTCTTCTCGGTGCCCTGGAATGTGCCCGCGGCCGCCGGGTCGATGTAGTTGGCGAAGCCGACCAGCACGGCGGCGATACCGACCAGGCTGTGCATCAGCGCGACCAGCTCCGGCATCTGCGTCATCTTGACGATGCGCGCCGCGTAGAGGCCGATCGTGCCGCCGACCACCATCGCGCCGACGATCCACGGCATGCCGGCCATGGTGACGTTCGGCCCGAACACGGTCGCCAGCACCGCGATCGTCATGCCGATGATGCCGTACAGGTTGCCGCGCCTCGAGCTTTCCGGGTGCGACAGGCCGCCGAGGCTGAGGATGAAAAGGATGGTCGCTCCGATGTACGAGACGGCGGCAAGCGTTGCGGACATGGTCGTCTCCCCCTTACTTGCGGAACATTTCCAGCATGCGCCGGGTCACGGCGAAGCCGCCGAACATGTTGATCGCGACGAGCGCGATGCTCAACACCGCCAGGCCGAGGATCCAGGCTTCGGGCCTGCCGGCCGCCTCGGCGATCGGCGGCGCGACCTGCACCAGTGCGCCGATGGCGATGATGCTGCTGATCGCATTGGTGACGCTCATGAGCGGCGTGTGCAGCGCGGGCGTCACGTTCCAGATCACCATGTAGCCGACGAAGCAGGCCAGCACGAACACCGTGAAGTGGGCGAGGAATGCCGCCGGCGCGTAGGCGCCGATGAACCAGAACACGAGCGCGCCCACCCCGAACACAATCGCAGCCCTCGCCGCCGAAGCGGGCGCACCGCCACCGCCATGGCCATGCCCCTTGGCGGCCACTGCAGCGGCCTTGGCGGGCGCGGTGCCCGCTGCGGTCGGCGGCGCAGCCGAGAGCCTGGGCGCCGGCGGCGGCCAGGTGATCGCGCCGTCCTTGACGACCGTCGTGCCGCGGATCACCTCATCATCCATGTTGACGTCGATCGCCCCGTCCTTCGCCTTGCACAGTTCCTCGGCCAGGCGCAGGAGGTTCGTTGCGTACAGCGTGCTCGACTGCCTGGAGAGGCGGCTCGGCAGATCGGTGTAACCGATGATGGTGACGCCGTGCTTCGCGACGACCTCGTCCGGCACCGTCAGTTCGCAATTGCCGCCCTGCTCGGCCGCCAGATCGACGATGACGCTGCCGGGCTTCATCGTGCGGACCATTTCGGCCGTGATGAGCTTCGGCGCCGGCTTGCCGGGAATCAGCGCCGTGGTGATGACGATGTCGACTTCCTTCGCCTGCCGGGCGAAGGTCTCGTGCTGCGCCTTCTGGAATGCCTCGCTCATCACCTTGGCGTACCCGCCGACACCGGAGCCTTCTTCCTCGTAATCCACGGCGACGAACTCGCCCCCCATCGATTTCACCTGGTCGGCGACTTCGGCGCGCGTGTCGTTGGCGCGCACGATCGCGCCCAGGCCCGCGGCCGCCCCGATCGCGGCGAGGCCGGCGACGCCCGCCCCGATCACGAACACCTTTGCCGGCGGCACCTTGCCGGCGGCGGTGACCTGTCCGGTGAAGAAGCGCCCGAAGTGGTGCGCGGCCTCGATCACGGCGCGGTACCCGGCGATGTTGGCCATCGAGGACAGCGCATCGAGCTTCTGCGCGCGCGAGATGCGCGGCACGCTGTCCATCGCGAGCACGGTGGCCTTTCGGGCCGCGAGCTGTTGCATCAGCTCGGGGTTTTGCGCCGGCCAGATGAAGCACACCAGCGTCCCGCCCTCGCGCATCAGGCCGAGTTCCCCGGCGCTCGGTGCGCGCACCTTGAAGATGATGTCGGCAGAAGACCAAAGGCCCGCCGCTTCGCCGATGATGTCGGCACCGGCGGCGCGATACGCGTCGTCGCTGAAATTGGCCGCGTCGCCCGCGCCGGACTGCACCGCCACGCGGAAACCGAGCTTGACGAGCTTCTCGACGACTTCGGGCACGGTGGCGACGCGCCTTTCGCCCGCCATCGTTTCTCTTGGCACCCCTATCAACTGAGGCATGAATCCCACCTATGGGTCTACTGATTCTGGCGGCCTCGCGCGCGACTGCGCCGCAGGCCCGTGGAGTGGTGCACGTGCAGGATCAAATTCCCTGTTGCATTCTCGGATTTCGACGGGAGCCGGAGCCCCGAGCTTGCGCAGTCTACTGTAGGAAACCCCACCGCATTTGATCTCAATCATACCTCCGCCAATGCAGCGCCCGGCCGTCTCGGCGACCCGCTAGGGATTTGCGCGCGCCCGCGCCATCCAGGCGAACCTGCGCTCGCCCAGCTCGAATCCGCCCTGCACGAGAAGCGCGAGCGCAGCGGCCGGCACTGCGCCCGCCAGCAGCGTCACCGTATCGTTGAGCGCCAGACCGGACGCGATTCGTTCGCCGTAGCCGCCGGCGCCGATGAAGGCGGCAATTGTCGCCGTGCCGACATTGATCACGGCGGAGGTCTTGACGCCGGCGAGGATCGCGGGCAGGGCGAGCGGGATTTCGATCAGCCACAGCCGTTCGCGCGCTCGCAGCCCCAGCGCAAGCGCCGCCTGGCGCATGCCGCGGCCGATCGCCTCGAGCCCCGCGTGGGTGTTGCGCACGATGGGCAGGAGCGCATACAGAAAGAGCGCGATCAGCGCCGGAAGCGTGCCGATCGTGCCCACGAGCGCGATCAGGAACGCAAAGAGCGCCAGCGACGGAATCGTCTGGATGACGCCGACCGCGCCGAGGATCGGCTGCGCGGCGCGCGGCAGCTTCGCCGCGGCAATGCCGAGCGGGATGCCGAGCGCGACGCTCGCGGCAAGCGAAGCGAAGACGAGGACCACATGCTCGTGCGTCAGGCGCCAGAAATCCGGCGCAAACAGGGCGTCGAGGAACCGCCGTTCCGCAATGCTCCGCGCGGCGGCACCCGGATGCAGGAGCGCCGCCGCCTCGGCGAAGCTCGCCCCCTCGAGCTCGGCGGCGGCGTTCATGCGGATCATGCGGCGCTCGCTGATCTGCCCGGCGAGCGCTTGCAGCCTCTGCCAGGCCGCGGGAAAGCGCTGCGGCACGTCGAGCCGGTGGAGCAGCACGGCGTCGTAGCGCGGGAAGTAGTTGCGCTCGTCGGCGAGCGCACGCAGCCGGTAGCGCTCGATCTTGGCATCGGTCGTGTAGATGTCCATGACGTCGATCGTGCCCGCGGCGAGCGCCTCATAGGCAAGGCCGTGATCGAGCCCGCCGGGCGTCGCAAACGGCAGTCCGTATGCCGCCCTGAGTCCGGGCCAGCCGTCCCCGCGGCCGAGGAATTCCTGCGACAGACCGAGCTTCAGGCCGGGATGGCGCGCCAGATCCGAGAGCGTGCGGATGCCGAGCGCCTCGGCGCGCTCCTCGCGCATGGCAAGCGCATAGCCGTTGTTGAAGCCGAGCGGCACCGCGACGCCGAAGCCGAGCGGCGCAAGCGCCCGGTTGAGGTCCGCGATCCCCGGATTGCCTTCGAGGCGCAGGATTTCCTTCGCGATCGTGCCGGTGTATTCGGGATAGAGGTCGATCGAGCCCGACTTGAGCGCGGCGAACACGATCCCGGTGTTGCCCAGGCCCGGCCGATGGACCGCGTCACCCGCGGCGCGGGCCAGGATCTCGCCCAGGATGTAGGACTCGGTGAAGCGCTTGGAGCCGACGCGCAGCGTCTCGCCGTGCGCGGCGAAGGCGAAGAGCAGCAGGAGCGCGGCCAGGCGCCTCATGCGGCGCGTTCGAATTTCCTCGCCCCGGGATCGAGGAACTGCAGCGCCGCGAGGTTCGCGTACAGGCCGCCCTGGCGCATCAACTCCGCGTGCGTGCCTTCGGCGACGAGGGCGCCATGGTCCAGCACGATGATGCGGTCGGCGTGCTGCACGGTCGCCAGGCGGTGCGCGATCACCAGCGTGGTGCGGCCGCGCGCGAGCGCCTCCAGCGCGCGCTGCACCATGCGCTCGCTCGCCGCGTCGAGCGAACTGGTCGCCTCGTCGAGCAGCAGGATCGGCCGGTCGGCAAGCAGCGCGCGCGCGATCGAAAGGCGCTGGCGCTGCCCGCCCGAGAGCGTGACGCCGCGCTCGCCGAGCAGCGTGCCGAACTTCTCCGGCAGGCGCTCGATGAATTCGAGCGCATGCGCCTGCTCGCAGGCGCGGCGCGCGTCCTCCAGGCTCGCCTCGGGCCGCCCGTAGCGCACGTTGTCGTACACGCTCGCAGCGAAGATCACCGGATCCTGCGGCACCACGGCGATCAGCCGCCGCAGCGCGAGCGGGTCGAGCGCGCGCACGTCCGCGCCGTCGACGCGGACCGCGCCGGACTGCGGATCGTAGAAGCGCAGCAGCAGCGCAAACACGGTCGACTTGCCGCCGCCCGAGGGGCCGACGAGCGCGACCCGCTCGCCCTGCGCCACGCGCAGCGTGAAACGCGCCAGCGCATGCTCGCGCGGGCGCGCGGGATAGGCAAATGTGACGGCGTCGAATTCGATCGAGCGCACCGCCGGCGGCACCGGCGCTGCCGGCTGCGGCGCAATGATCTGCGGCCGCGTCTCGAGCAGCTCCAGGAGGCGCTCCGTCGCGCCCGCGGCGCGCTGCAGCTCGCCGAGGACTTCCGAAATCGCGGCAACCGCCCCGGCCGCCACTGCACAATAGAACACGAACGCGGACAGGTCGCCGGCGGAAAGCCGTCCGGCGAGCACATCGCGCCCGCCGACCCAGAGGATGAATCCGACGCCGCCGAACACCGCGAGCATCACCAGTGCGATCAGCAGCGCCTTGGTGCCGATGCGGCTGATCCCGGTCGCGTAGGCCGATTCCACGCGCTCGGCGAATGCGCGCCGCGCGTGCGCCTCGTGCGTGTAGGCCTGGACGGTACGGATTTCGTGCAGCGCCTCGTCCACGTACGCGCTCACCTCCGCAATGCGGTCCTGGCCGGCGCGCGACTTGCGCCGCACGCGCCGGCCCAGAAGCAGCACCGGCAGGACGACGAGCGGCCCCAGCGCGAGCACGACGAGAGTCAGCTTCAGATTGGTCCAGGCGAGCATCGCCACCGCGCCGACGAGAAGAAGCGTGTTGCGCACCGCCATCGAAAAGCCGTAGCCGATCACCGCCTGCAGGAGCGTGGTGTCGTTGGTGAGCCGCGAGATCACTTCGCCGGTGCGAACGCTTTCGAAGTAGCTCGGCGCAAGGGCGAGGATGTGGTCGAACACGGCGCGCCGGATGTCGGCCACGACGCGCTCGCCGAGGCTCATCATCAGGTAGAAGCGCGCCCACGTCGCCGCCGCGAGCACGACTGCAAGCGCGAGCACCGCGGCGAGCGCCTGGTCGAGCACTTCCGCGTTGGCAGAGGCGAAACCGGTGTCGATCACGGTGCGCAGGCCCTGGCCGAGCGCGAGCACGCAGCCGGCGGCGGCGAGCAGGGCTGCAATCGCGGCCGCCACCCGGATCCGGTAGCGCGCGACGAAGCGTGCCAGGCGCGCAAACTGCGACCAGTCCCGGCTGCCGGGCCGCTCGGGTATCGATTCGTCGATCATGGCTGCGGCCACTATACGCTGCGGCCTGCGCTGCTTGCGCGCCCGGTCCGGGCGCCGCGGCCTATCGGCGGGAAAGGGCCTCCAGTACCGCCGACCACGCGAGCGAAAGGTTCTCCAGACTGTAGCCGCCGCCGCCGAAGGCCATCAGGCGCCCGCCGGCGTGGCGTTCGGCAAGCGCGATCGCTCTGCGCGCGGCGTGCGCGTGCGCGGCGGGTGTGAGGCGCAGATCGGCGAGCGGATCGCCCGCCAGACCGTCCGCGCCGCATTGCAGGATCACGAATTCCGGCGCCTGGCGCTCGACAAACCGCTCGGCCTCGTCCCACGCCTGGAAGAACTCCCCGTCGCCCGCACCGGGCCGGAGCATCAGGTTGAGCTTCGTCCCCCGGGCATCGCCCTGCCCTGCCTCGTAGGCGAAGCCGGTGCCGGGGTACAGGAACGTCCCGTCCTCGTGGATGTCGGCAACGATCAGGTCGGGATCGTTTTCGTACTCGTAGTAGATGCCGTCGCCGTGATGCACGTCGATGTCGAGGTAGGCGATGCGGCGGACGCCGTGCTCGGCGCGCAGCGTCTCGATGAGCACCCCGAGGTCGTTGAAGACGCAAAATCCCGCCGCCGCTCCGCGTCGCGCGTGGTGCAGCCCGCCGATCGGCTGGAACGTGCGCCGCGCTTCGCCGCCGAGGATGCGGCGCGCACCGTCGAGCGCCGCGCCGACCACGTGCGCGGCGATCTCGTAGCAGCCGGGAAAGGCGGGCGTGTCGCCGTAATCGAGATACCCGGTGCCGTCGCGCGAGGCCGCGATCACGCGCTCGACGTACTCGGTGCGATGGAACCGCTCGATCGCGCCGCGCCCGGCGGCGGCCGCATCCGCCACCACCACGCCCCGGTCCAGGCCGCGCGCGCAGGCGGCGCGCCAGAACGCCCCCTGGCGGTCGATCGACAGCGGGTGGCCTGCGGGAAACCCGTATTGCCCGAGCTTCTCGCCGACGAAAACGTGCAGCGGCGCGCTCAAGCCTTCGCGACTTCCACCAGGCAGTCGTAGAAGGTCGCGCCGCCGCCCAGATCGGCAATGCGCTGCGACGTCACGCTGTTGGCGTTGCGCCCGTCGGGCGAGTGCTTGCGCCACCACACCGAAGGCGCCACCACGACCCCCGGCCGCGGCTTGTCGTTTACCTGCGCGCGCAGTGTGTACGCGCCGCGGTCGTTGAACACGCGCACCCGGTCGCCGCTAAGGATGCCGCGCGCCGCGGCGTCCGCCGAATGCATTTCGAGCCGCGGCTCGCCTTCGCCGTCGCGAAAGCGCTTCAGGTTGGCAAAACTGGAGTTGAGGAAGTTGCGCGCCGGCGGCGACAGGAACGCAAGCGGAAAGCGCCGCGCAAGCGCCGGGTTGCTCGCCGCCGATTCCGCCGGCGGATTGAAGAACGGCAGCGGATCCAGCCCCTGCGTTTCCAGCCAGGTGCTGTGGAACTCGCATTTTCCCGTCGGCGTCGGAAAGCCGCCCTGCGCGAAGGGGGCGAAGCGTTCCGGCACGGCGAGCCGCTGCCAGCCCGCGTCCTTGACTGCTTCCCAGTCGATGCCGCGCATGCGCGGCGCGAAGGAGCGAAGCGCGGTGCGGCAGATGTCCTCGTCCGTGTCGCGAAAGCAGGGCTCGTCGAATCCCATGCGTGCGGCGAGCCTGCGGAACACTTCGGAGTTGGGGAGCGACTCGCCCACCGGCGCAATCGCCGGGTTGTTGGCAAGCACGTAGAGATGTCCGTAGGACTTGTGCACGTCGTAGTGCTCGAGCTGCGTGGTCGCCGGCAGCACGATGTCGGCGTAATCGGCGGTGTCGGTGAGGAACGAATCCATCACGACGCAGAACAGGTCCTCGCGCGCAAAACCGGTGATCACCTTGTGCGAATCGGGACAGACGGCGACCGGGTTGTTGTTGTAGACGAGCACCGCGCGCACCGGCGGTTGCGCGGCGGTCAGGGCGTCGCCAACCGCCGAGTGATTGATCACGCGCGGCCTGCGGCCGCCGAGCAGATCGGGGCGCTCGAGCGCAGCGTGATCGAAGCCGTAGAAATCCGCCGTCGTGAGCACGATCCCGCCGGCCGGATGGCGCCAGGCGCCGGTAAGCGCGGGCAGGCAGGCGATCGTGCGCGCGGCGATCCCGCCTCCGGCGTGGCGCTGCATGCCGTAATTGAGCCGGATCGCCGCGGGGCTCACGGTGCCGTACTCGCGCGCGAGTTGCACCACCTCCTCGACCGAGAGGCCGCAGGTGCGGGCAGT